>JBKPDC010000037.1:0-6925 GCA_046727715.1 Thermodesulfobacteriota bacterium | reverse complement strand
CCTTCGCCCTCGGCACCGGCCGCTGCCGGCACGCCCCCCGACACTCCAGCCGCGCCCGCCGCCGCGCCCGGCGACACGCCCGTCTCGGCCGCGCCGGCACCCGCTGCGTTGGACGAGGATTGGAAGCGAGAGGTGGCGCAGGATCGCGCCGTGGCGAGCACGACGGGCGCACCCGAGCGCGCGCAGTACATCAAGTCGCTCGACGGTCTGGAGAAGGGGGACTGCTCGAAGGCGATCCCCGGGCTCAAGTCGGTGTCGTCGGGCTCCAAGGGCTCACCGCTCAGCGACAACGCGATCTACTGGCAGGCGAGATGCCTGGCGGCACGAGGTGACGAGCACAAGGCGGTCTCGCGCCTGAACGAGGTCGTGGCGCGCTATCCGAAGGGCGACAAGGCCCCCGCCGCGCTTTGGGAGCAGGGCCAGCTTCAGCTCCGCACGGGCAACTCGTCCGCGGCGCGGGCCGCGTTCGCGCGCCTGATCCGGGACTACCCGGCGTCGGCAGAGGCTGGTCGGGCGCGGCGCAAGCTCGCCGAGATCCCCTAGGACACCGGCCCGAGACGGAGTCTCGGGCCGGGAGGCGACCATGCGGCGTTCGCCAGGTCCACGGGACGCTTCATGTTCGCCTTCCGCTCCGACCCGGGACGGAGTCTCGGGTCGACACTAAGGCTGGTGCGCGTTCTGCGACGAGGGCCACGAGCGGGCCCATCTTGGGTGGCGACGGCTCGAGCCGCGGGTGCACGCCGTGCGCCTCCAGGGCCTCGGAGCACACCGGACCGATCGAGACGACCACGGCGTCCTCGAGGCCGGCCCGGAGGGCCGCGGCATCCGGTGCGACGCGGAAGAGATGCTCGACCTGCACCGCGCTCGTGAAGACCGCGACGTCGAAGGCGCCCGCCACCAGCGCGGCAGCTGCCCGTTCGAGCGGCCCGGTGTCCTCCGGCAGCGCCCAGCGATACACCGGCACGCGCAGCACGCGCAGGCCGCGCGCCTCGATCGCCTGCACCAGCACCAGAGGGGGCACGCCGTACTCCTGCACGGCCACCAGGCTGCCGGGCGCGAGCCCCACGCCATCGAGCACCGTCAGCGCCTCCCGCCACGTGTGAGGCGCGGGCACGGGACGGGCGCCGGAGACGCCCAGCTCGCGCAACGCGGCCAGCGGCTTCGGACCCCGGGCCACCACGGGCACACGGCCGAGGGCCGCGAGCAGCCTGGGGGCCGCTGCACCGACCAGTGCCGCCAGCGCCCGCGTCCCGACTCCCGTGAGCAGCACGACTGCACCCACCTCGCCCCGGTCGAGGCGCTCGACCAGCTCGAGCGCCGCCGGGCTCTCCGGCAGTCGTGTCTCGCGCAGGGCCGGGGCGCTCGTCACGCTGGCGCCGTGACGGGCGAGCAGGGTCGCCAGTTCCTCCGCGCGTCGCGCCTCGAACGCCACGACGCGGACGCCCGCGAGCGCACCCGACGCCATGCGGCGAACAGTGCGGAGGACGCGGTACCCTGTCAACGCTGATCCCCACGATCTGGCGGGGGGCGGGCAGGAGGGGATAGACTTGGGGACGTGCGCCGCGTCCGCTGTCCGATGTGCCGACGAGAGTCACCGTGGAACGGCAACCCGCACCGGCCGTTCTGCTCCGAGCGCTGCAAGCTTCTCGACCTCGCGGCCTGGGCGGACGAGCGCTACCGCATCCCGGGCGAGTCGATCTCGCCGGAACCCGAGCTACCGGGCCCCGACACCGAGCGGGAGCGATCGTAAGGGACGAGCCGGCCGTGATCGCGTGGACGCGAGGGGGCACCTGAGGTGCCGATCCACCCGACGGCCGTGGTCGACCGGCACGCAGAGCTGGACGTCACGGCGGAGATCGGCCCCTACGTGGTGATCGACGGGCCGGTGCATGTCGGCCCGCGCACGCGGATCATGGCGCATGCCTTCCTGACCGGCGACACGCACCTCGGCGCCGACAACGTGGTGCACCCGGGCGCCATCGTCGGCCATGAGCCGCAGGACCTGGCTTATCGCGGGGCACCCACCGGGCTTCGCATCGGCGACCGCAACGTGATCCGCGAGCACGCCGAGGTCCACCGCGCCACGCAGGCGGGGACGCTCACCGTCGTCGGGAACGACAACTACCTCATGTCGCACGGGCACATCGCCCACAACTGCCTCTTGGGCGACCGGACCATCGTGTGCAGCGGCGCCCTGGTGGCGGGGCATGTCGTGCTCGAGGACCAGGCGTTCGTGTCCGGCAACTGCGTCGTCCACCAGCACGTGCGCATCGGCCGCCTCGCCATCCTGCGCGGGCTGTCGCGCACCAGTCGCGACGTGCCCCCCTTCACCATCATGGACGGGACGCACACGGTGCGCGGGTTGAACCGGGTCGGGCTGCGGCGCGCCGGCTTGGGCGCCACCTCCATCCGGTCGCTGCACACCGCCTTTCGCATCCTCTTCCGCACTCGCCAGAACCTGCGCGAAGCGATCGCCCGCGTCGAGGCGGAAGTCCGCTCGCCCGAGGTGGACGAGCTGCTCGCCTTCATCCGCGCATCGAAGCGCGGCGTGGCAATGGGGCCGCGATCGGGCGCCGCGGACGACGCCGCCGACGACTGAACCCCCGAGGGACCGTCTGCACCTGCCTTGCAAGCTCGGGCCACCCCCATTAGGGTCAGGGACGGTCGCGCCCGATGCTGCACAAGCGCCGTTTTCTGCTCGGAGCCCTGGTGATCGCCGCGGCGGTCTCCTACCTCGTCTATGCCGGGATTCGCAGCACGTCCACCTACTACTTCGAGATGGACGAGTTCCTCGCCCGCAGGGCATCGCACGACGGCGAGGATCTGCGGGTCAAGGGCTGGGTGCGCGCCGGCACGATGCGCTGGGACCCCAGGACCAACGAGCTGGCCTTCGAGCTGGCGCGGCAGGACGGTAGCGAGCCCGTACCCGTCGCGTACAAGGGCATCCTGCCCGACATGTTCTCGGAGGGACGCGAGGTCGTGGTCGAGGGGCGCTACGGGCAAGGCACGCTCGCCGCGAAGCAGATCATGACCAGCTGCCCGTCGAAGTACGAGCCGCAGAAGGCCGAGGGGCAAGGCACGCCCGCCGCCTGACGTCATGCCGGAGCTGGGCCGTCTCGCCGTGTGCCTTGCGCTGGTCTGCAGCGCGTTCGCGATCGGGGCCTCCATCCGCGGCGCGCTGGCGCGCCGTCCCGACGTCATCCGGGCGGGCGAGCATGCGGCCTACGCGGTCTTCGGCCTCGTCGTGCTCGCGGCGATCATCCTGCTGCGCGCGCTGCTCACGCACGACTTCTCGCTCGAGTACGTCGCGGCGTATTCGTCGAGCACGCTGCCGACGAACTACGTCGTGGCCGCACTGTGGGGCGGGCAGAAGGGATCGCTTCTCTTCTGGACCCTCATGCTCTCGCTCTTCACGACCATCGTGCTCTGGCAGAACCGCGCGCGGAATCGCGAGCTGATGCCGTGGGTGACCGCCACGCTGATGACCGTGGCGGTCTTCTTCCTCGGTCTGGTCACCTTCATCACGGACCCCTTCGAACGCCTGCCCACGCCCGCCAGCGAAGGCGCCGACCTGAACCCGCTCCTCCAGAACTACTGGATGATGATCCACCCGCCGTCGCTCTACACCGGCTACGTGAGCGCGTCGGTGCCCTTTGCGTTCGCCATCGGAGCGCTGGTGACCGGCCGGCTGGGCGACCAGTGGATCCGCTCCACCCGACGGTGGGCGCTCTTCTCGTGGTTCTTCCTGAGCCTCGGCAACCTCTTCGGCGCCATGTGGGCGTACGAGGTGCTCGGCTGGGGCGGCTACTGGGCATGGGACCCGGTGGAGAACGCGGCCTTCATGCCGTGGCTGGTGTCCACCGCGTTTCTGCACTCGGTCATGATCCAGGAGAAGAAGGACATGCTCCGCGTGTGGAACATGGTCCTCGTGCTGCTCACCTTCGCGCTCACCATCTTCGGCACCTTCCTCACGCGCAGCGGGGTGATCTCCTCGGTGCACTCGTTCACCCAGTCGGGGCTGGGGCCGTTCTTCATCGGCTTCCTGCTGCTGGTGCTCCTGGTGGCGGGCGGGCTGGTTGCCTACCGGCTGCCGGAGCTGCGCACCACGGGCACGATCGAGTCGTTCCTCTCGCGGGAGGCGGCGTTCCTCTTCAACAACCTGGTCCTGGTCGGGATCGCGTTCGCGGTGTTCTGGGGAACCGTCTTCCCAGTGATCTCCGAGTGGGTGCGGGGCGTGAAGATCACGGTGGGGCCACCGTTCTTCAACCGGGTGAACGCTCCTCTCGGCATCGCGCTGGTGTTCCTGATGGGGATCGGGCCCGTGATCGCGTGGCGGAGGGCATCGCCTCGCAACCTGTGGCGGGCGTTCGCGGCACCGGTGGGCGCGGCGCTCGTGGCCGGGCTCGTCATGCTGGCGGGCGGCATGCCGATCGGTGGCGCGTGGCTCACGTTCCTCGGCGGCGTCTTCGCCACGGGCACCGTCCTGCAGGAATTCTGGCGCGGCATGCGGGCGCGCCAGGCCCTGCTGCACGAGAGCGCGCCGCGTGCGCTCGGCCGGCTCGTCGGCAAGAATCGCCGGCGCTACGGCGGCTACATCATCCACATCGGCATCGTGTGCATGTTCACCGGGATCGCGGCGTCGAGCATCTTCCGCACCGAGGTGCAGCAGACGCTGAAGACGGGCGAGGAGATGCAGGTCGGCCGCTACACGCTGCGCTATGACCGCATCGACACGCAGGAGGACGGACACGTCCAGCGCCTCATGGCGGTGCTCCCGGTGTTCGTGGACGGCCGGCAGCTCGACACGCTGCGGCCGGAGAAGCGCTTCTACAAGAAGCCGAAGCAACCGACCACGGAGGTCGCCAACCGCTCCACGCTGCGCGAGGACCTGTACGTCGTGCTGGGCTCGTACGACCCGCAGACGCAGCTCGTGACGGTCCTCGCGTACGTGAACCCGCTGGTGGTGTGGATCTGGATCGGCGGTCTCATCCTCGCCCTCGGCACCGCCGTGGCGGTGTGGCCCACGGCGGCGGAGCACGAGGTGCGCGTGCTGGCCTCCGGGACGGCACGGGCCGCCACCGAGTGACGCCGGAGTGAGAACGAAGCGGGCAGCGGCGGCGCTGCTCTTGGCGCTCGCGCTTGCGCCGATGGCGGCCACCGCCGCCACGCAGCAGGAAGTCGAGGAGGCGCTCACCTGCCAGTGCGGGTGCGGCCTGACCGTCCACGCGTGCAACCATCTCAACTGCAGCTCGGGCGAGCCCATGAAGGCGGAGATCCGGGAACGGCTCGCGCGAGGCGAGAGCAAGCAGCAGGTCCTCGATGCCTTCAAGGCGCGCTACGGTGAGAAGGTCCTGTCCGCGCCCACGTTCCAGGGGTTCAACTGGTTCGCTTGGCTGACGCCGTTCGCCGCCGTGCTGGCGGCCGCCGCGGTGCTCGTGGTCACGATCCGGCGGCGCGTGCGGACGACCGCGGCTGTTGCACCGCCCGCGCCGAGCGGCGACGCGGCGCTGCGCGCGCGGCTCGCGCGCGAGCTCCACGACCTCGACCGGGAGTAGCCAGGGGCCACGCATGGCGCCCGTCACCATCGCCGTGTTCGTGCTCGGCGCCGTACTGGTCGCGGTGGTGTCGCTCTTCGTGGCGGCGCCGCTCTTCCGCCCGCCGGAGCTCGTCGGGCCGGCGGCGGAGCCCGGCGTGCGCGAACGCTGGGAGCGCCAGAAGCGGCAGGCGCTGGCGGCGATCAAGGAGCTGGAGCTGGATCACCAGATGGGCAAGGTATCCGACGACGACCTCGCGACGATGCGAGCACGCTTCGAGGCGCAGGCGCTGGAGGCCATGGCGGCGCTCGAACGGGAGGGCAGGGTGTGATCACGATCGACCGTTTCCGGGAGCTGGAGCTCAAGGTGGGCACCGTCACCGCGGCGGAGCCGCATCCCAACGCCGACCGGCTCGTGGTGCTGCGCGTGGACCTGGGTGGCGAGCAGCGGCAGATCGTCGCCGGCATCCGAGCGCATTACGCGCCCGAGACACTCGTCGGCCGCCAGATCGTGGTGGTCGCCAACCTCGAGCCGGCGAAGCTGCGCGGTGTCGAGAGCCAGGGGATGCTGCTGGCGGCGTCGAGCGGCGAGCGCGTGGTGCTGGTACGGCCCGACGAGCCGGTCGCGGCCGGCGCGGTGGTGCGGTAGCGGGCCGTGCGTAGCATGCAGGGCCGGCGCGTCACGGCCGATGGTGGGATCACCGCGAGTCGGCTCGTCGAGGTCGTGTGGGGCTGAGCGCGATCCCCGTCGTGGCCGAGGGCCTTCGGCGCGAGTTCGGCGGGACGCCCGTCCTGGCGGGCGTCGATCTCACGGTCGAGGCAGGTGAGCTGGTGGTGCTGCTGGGTTCGAATGGCGCCGGCAAGACCACGCTGCTGCGCATGCTCGCCACCTTGCTGCGTCCGAGCGGCGGCACGCTGACGCTCTTCGGCGAGGACGCCAGCCGCCGGCCGCCCGCGGCACGCCGCCGCCTCGGGTACGTCGGGCACGAGAGCGCGT
Source organism: Thermodesulfobacteriota bacterium (assembly GCA_046727715.1). Taxonomy (GTDB): domain Bacteria; phylum Desulfobacterota; class Binatia; order DP-6; family DP-6; genus CAVQLX01. The sequence continues at coordinate 395 of JBKPDC010000037.1, read as the reverse complement.
GCTATCCGGACTTGACGGGACGCGAGAATCTCGAGTTTCACGCCGAGCTGCACGGGGTGCCGGATTCCGCGCGCCGCATCGCCGACCTGCTGCGCTGGGCCGGGCTCGAGGACGCCGCCCGCCGCCCCGCGCGCGTCTACTCGAGGGGGATGGTGCAGCGCCTCGCCCTGGCGCGCGCGTTGCTGCATGGTCCCGAGCTGCTGCTCCTCGACGAGCCCTTCAGCGGGCTCGATCTGGCCGCCGTCGCGCGCCTGGAAACGCTCCTCGGCGAGTTGCGACGATCCGGACACGCCATCGTGCTCAGCACGCACGACTTGGACCGTGTCGCCGGCCTCGCCACCCGCGTCGCCATGCTCCACCGCGGCCGCATCGCGTGGGCGCAGGACGGGCCCTCC
>JBKPDC010000036.1:0-4630 GCA_046727715.1 Thermodesulfobacteriota bacterium | reverse complement strand
CGCCGTAGGAGCCTTGGAGCGCGTGGCGCTTCGCCGTTGGTCGCATTTCGTCATTCGCCGCCGCACCTGGGCGCTCCGGGCGAGTCTGTCCGCATACGACGCCGCGTACGTGGCGCTCGCCGAGCGACTGCGATGTCCGCTCGTCACACGCGACGGACGGCTCGCCCGCGCGTCCGGCCACCAGGCGCGGATCGAAGTGGTCTGAGAGACGGGGGCACGGGAGCGTCGCCTCACGCGAGCTCGAGCCGCCGTACCACGCGCACGCAGTAGTCCACGCCCGACCACACCGCGAGCACCATCGCCACCCACAGGAACCGCATGCCCGCGGCATGGAAGTCGATGCTCAAGCCGATCCCGGGGATCGGCCACACGTAGTGGATCAACAGGGCCTCCAGCGCGAACATCTGGAAGATCATCTTGTACTTGCCGAGCTCCTCGGCGGCGAGCACGAGGCCATGCTGTGCCGCGACGCCGCGCAGTCCCGTCACGGCGAGCTCGCGCAGCGCGATCACCACCGCCATCCACGCCGGCACGCGCGGTTCGGGCGGCATCGCCGCCAGCATGATCAGCACGGCGACCACGATCAGCTTGTCCGCCAGCGGATCGAGGAACTGGCCGAGCGTCGTGACGCCGTGGCGGCGCGCGAGCATGCCGTCGAAGTAGTCGGTCAGGCACGCGATCAGGAAGAGCCCGGCCGCCAGCGCGCGTGCCCCGGGGCTCGACCAGAACAGCACCACGACCAGCACCGGCACGAGGCCGATGCGGAAGAGGCTCAGGAGGTTCGCGAGCGAGACGGCGCGGCCGGCGCGGGGCGCGACCTCAGCGTAGGGCCTGCCGGACACCCGCGCCCTCCCGCAGGTAGCCGAGCCGGTAGCGAAGGACCCTGGCCAGGTATTCGCGGGTCTCGGCGATGTCCGGAACGCCGCCGGCCTCGTCCACGCGCGTGGGCCCCGCGTTGTAGGCGGCCACCGCGAGCGCCAGGTTGCCGTCGTAGCGCTCGAGCATGCGACGCAGATACTTGACTCCGCCCTCGATGTTCTCCTGCGGGAGGAACGCGTCCTGGACACGCACCTCGGCCGCCGTTTCGGGCATGAGCTGCATCAGGCCCTGCGCTCCTTTCGGCGAGATCGCCAGGTGATTGAACCCCGACTCGGCCTTTATCACCGCCTTCACCAGCGCATACTCCACGTCGTAGCGGTCGGCAATGACACGGATCATCTCGTCGAACGGCGTGGGCGCAGCGGGTGCGAGTGGCGGCGCCGGCTGACGCGGCCCGATCGGCAGGGCCCGGGGCAGCAAGACGAGCGGACCCAGCCCGGGATCGACCACGGGCAGCACCACCCGGACACGCCCGCGGTTCCGGGCCTCGAGTGTCAGGACGTGAGGACGGGGCACCCTGGGGGCCTGGCGCACCACGAGCTGGAGTCCGGGGTCCACCGGGGCGTTGGTGATGTGGAGCACGCCCTTGCGGTCGCGGAGGAGATAGATGTCGGCGGCCCCCGGCCGCGCCGAGCCGGCGAGCATCCCTAGCACCACCGCCACCCCAGCCGCGGCCCGCATTGGCGGCGGAGCATACGGATCGCCACGCCGGAGGTCAACCGCTTGACCCGCCTGGTCGCGCGCAGGAATGTGCAGCGCCGAAGCCATGGACGCCGACTTCTTGGTCGTGGGCAGCGGCATCGCCGGTCTCACGTGCGCGCTGCGCTGTGCCACGGCCGGCAGCGTGCTGCTGGTTACCAAGGACCGCCTCCCGGAGAGCTCGAGCCAATACGCCCAGGGTGGGATCGCGTCGGTCTGGAGCCCGGACGACTCGTTCGAGTCGCACATCGAGGACACGCTCGGGGCAGGCGCAGGGCTCTGTCATCGCGACGTGGTGGAGGCGGTGGTCCGCGAAGGGCCGACGCGGGTGCGCGACCTGATCGGCCTCGGGGTCCGGTTCGACGGTCGCGAAGACCTGGAGGGCTGGGCGTACGACCTCGGCCAGGAGGGCGGTCACTCACAACGTCGCATCCTGCACGCCTTGGACGCGACGGGGCACGAGATCATTCGCGCGCTGAGCGAGGCGGCCCGCGCCACGCCGCGCATCCGCATCCTGGAGAACCACCTCGCGGTCGACCTGCTGCTCGACCGGGCGAGCGACCCGCCGACGTGCTGGGGTGCCTACGTGCTGGATCGCGCCACCAGCCAGGTCCACCGCACGATCGCTCGTGCCACGTTCCTGTGCGCCGGCGGTGCCGGGAAGGTGTACCTCTACACGTCCAATCCCGACGTCGCGACCGGCGACGGCATCGCCATGGCCTACCGGGCCGGTGCGCAGATCGCGAACATGGAGTTCATCCAGTTCCACCCGACCTGTCTCTACCATCCGGACGCCAAGTCGTTCCTGCTCACCGAGGCGCTGCGTGGTGAGGGCGCCGTGCTTCGCCGTCCGGACGGCGAGCGGTTCATGGCACGCTACGACCCGCGCGCCGAGCTGGCCCCGCGCGACATCGTGGCACGCGCGATCGACAACGAGATGAAGGTCCACGGCTGGGAGTCGGTCTATCTCGACATCAGCCACCGCGACGCCGACTGGGTGCAGGCCCGTTTTCCCACGGTGTACCAGCGCTGCCTCCGCTTCGGCTTCGACCTCACGAAGGGGCCGGTCCCGGTGGTGCCGGCCGCGCACTACTGCTGCGGCGGCGTCGTCACCGACCTCGACGGGCGCACCGCCCTGCCCCGCCTCTATGCGTGCGGCGAGAATGCCTGCACGGGGTTGCACGGCGCCAACCGCCTGGCGTCGAACTCGCTCCTCGAGGCGCTGGTCTTCGCGCATCGCGCGTCGGCCCATGCCGGCGTCACCATGACGCGCGACCATGCGGCGCCGCCGTCGATTCGCCCGTGGGACCCCGGTGCCGCCACCGACAGCGACGAGGCTGTCGTCGTCACGCAGAACTGGGACGAGATCCGCCGCTTCATGTGGAACTACGTCGGCATCGTGCGCAGCGACCGCCGGCTGGCGCGGGCCCGCGAACGGATCGCGCTCCTCCACGAGGAGATCCGCCAGTACTACTGGCATGTGCTCCTCACCAGCGACCTCGCCGAGCTGCGCAACATCGCGGCGGTGGCGGAGTGCATCATCGCGTGCGCGCAGCAGCGGCAGGAGAGCCGCGGGTTGCACTACACGATCGACCACCCGGAGCCGGACCCGGCGTGGGTGCGGGACACGATCATCCGGCGCGGACGAGAGGGCTCACCCGACGTCGTTCCCGCGCGGTGAGCGACGGGGCGCGGTGTGGGCTGCTGGTTGGGATGCTATCTCGCCGGCGCAGCCGGCGCGCCGGCGGAGACGATGGCGCGACGAGCACGAGGAACGCGCTCGGCCGGCGCTGCTGGAGCACCGTCGTGCCGACGCGCGCGAGAATCGCCTGGGTGCGTTGCGCGCGGTCTCGGCGCAGGCGCGAAGCGACGAACCAGACCCGCCTACCGGTGGTCAGGCCGCTCGCGCGCCTCGAAGAGGTGGAGCTGGCGGGCGCCGCGGTGCTCGTCGTCGAGCGGGATCGGGTAGTCGCCGCTGAAGCAGGCGTCGCAGAAGCCGCTGCGCCGGCCGCCGCTGAAGGTGTACAGCCCCTCGAGGCTCAGGTAGGCCAACGAGTCGGCGGCGAGGTACTCGCGCGTCTCCGCCACCGAATGGGTGGACGCGATCAGCTCCTCGCGCGTCGGCGTGTCGATGCCGTAGTAGCACGGGTTGGTCGTGGGCGGGGAGCTGATCCGCATGTGCACCTCGCGCGCCCCGGCCTGGCGCACCATGTGGACGAGCTTGCGGCTGGTCGTGCCGCGCACGATCGAGTCGTCCACCACGATGACGCGCTTGCCGCCCAGCACCTCTCGCAAGGCGTTCAGCTTCACCTTGACACCGAAGTGACGGATCGAGCTCGTGGGCTCGATGAACGTCCGGCCCACGTAGTGGTTGCGGATGAGCCCCATCTCGAAGGGCAGCCCGGCCTCCTCGGCATAACCGATGGCTGCCGGGACACCGGAGTCGGGCACGGGGATCACGATGTCGGCCGGGACGCTGCTCTCGCGCGCCAGCTGGCGACCCAGCTCCTTGCGCACCTCGTAGACGTTGCGCCCGAACACCTGGCTGTCGGGCCGCGCGAAGTAGACGTACTCGAACACGCAGTGATGCCGGGGCGCCGGCGGGAAGGGCCGCAGGGAATTGACCCCCTTCTCGTCGATCACCACGATCTCCCCGGGCTCGATCTCGCGCTCGTAGGTGGCGTCCACCAGGTCGAGCGCGCAGGTCTCCGACGTGACGACGACGGCGTCCCCGACGCGTCCCATCACGAGCGGACGGAAGCCACCCGGGTCGCGGGCCGCGATCACCTGCGTCTCGGTGAGGAACACCAGCGAGTACGCCCCGCGCACCTGCGCCAGGGCGTCGACGATGCGGCCGACGAGCGTGGTCGCGGGTGACGCCGCAATCAGATGGATGATCACCTCGGTGTCGGAGGTGGACTGGAAGATGGACCCGCGCGTCTCGAGGCGCTCGCGGAGCGTTTCCGCGTTCACCAGGTTGCCGTTGTGGGCGATGGCGAGCGCACCCTGCGCCCACTCCACCACGAACGGCTGGCAGTTCTTGAGGACCGTG
>JBKPDC010000035.1:0-8363 GCA_046727715.1 Thermodesulfobacteriota bacterium | reverse complement strand
TACAACGGCTTCCTGTGGGACCTGATGCAGCCGTTCATCGGGCGGCGTGTGCTCGAGGTGGGCGCGGGGACCGGGCTGCTCACCCGCTTCCTCTCGACGCGCGAGCGGGTGCTGGCGACCGAGCTCGACCCCGAGTACGTCGAGCTGCTGCGCCGCACGTTCGCCGACAAGCCCAACGTGGAGGTGCGGGCCCTCGACCTCGCCCGGCTGGCCGACGACGGGATCCCGCCGCGGTCCTTCGACACCGTCGTGTGCTCCAACGTGCTCGAGCACATCGCCGACGATGCGAAGGCGCTCGCCGCCATGCGTGACGTGCTCGAGCCGGGGGGCCGGGTCGTGCTCGTCGTGCCCGCGCTCCAGAGCCTCTACGGCACGATCGACCGCGCGATCCACCACTACCGCCGGTACTCGCGCGACGAGCTCAGGGACAAGCTCGAGCGCGCCGGGCTCGCCGTCGAGCACGTCAGCTACTTCAACATGCTGGGTGTTCCGGGCTGGTTCCTCAACGCGCGCCTGCTGAAGCGGCAGAGCGTCCCCGGCGTCCAGGCGCGCATCAACGACTGGCTCGTCCCGTGGCTGCGGCTCGAGCGCCGCTTCGGGCCACCGGTCGGCATGTCGTTGCTGGCGGTCGCGCGGGCGGGCTAGAAAGGCCGCGCCGGGATCGGGTCGGGGTGCGGGCGAGCCGCCGCCGTCCCCCCCACCTGCGGACCGACGCACCGCGGCCCCCCGAGTCCGGGCCCGACATTGCTTCGCCTCGGTCCCGGTCGCTACAACGAGCCGATGTCCCGCCTGTGGCGCCACCTCGCCCGCTATCGCGCGCGCCTGCTGTGGGGGATTCTCTGTCTCGTCGCAGCGACCAGCCTGGTCATGGCGGTGCCATGGCTGGTGAAGCGCGTCGTCGACGGGATCGCCGCCGGGCAGGGCGTCGCCGCGCTCGCGCCCACGCTCGGCCTGATGGTCGCGGTGGCCGTGGTGCAGGCGATCATGCGGACGGCGTCACGTGCCGTCATCTTCAACGTCGGTCGCGACGTCGAATACGACCTCCGCAACGAGCTCTTCGCGCACCTCGAACGCCTCCCGCTCGGCTTCTACCAGGCGTGGCGCACGGGCGACTTGATGTCACGCCTGGTGAACGACGTCGGCGCGGTGCGCATGCTGCTCGGCCCCGGCATCCTCAACTTCATCAATACGCCCGTGTACTACGTCTACGGGCTCAGCATCATGCTGTCGCTCGACGCGTCGCTCACCGTGGCGGCGCTCGCGGTGTATCCGCTGGCGCTCCTGTTCGTGAAGCGCGCGAGCCGATTGCTCATGGAACGCACGCTGCGGGTGCAGGAGGGGCTCGGTGAGCTGTCCGCCCGGGCGCAGCAGAATCTGGCCGGCATGCACGTCGTGAAGGCGTACGCCGCCGAGGCGCACGAGCTGGCGGCCTTCACGGCGCTCAACGCGCGCTTCCAGGAGGCGAACCTGCGGCTCGCCCGCGTGCGCGGCTTCATCGGACCCGTGATGAACGTCGTCGGTGGCGTGGGCGCCCTGGTCGTCCTCTGGCTCGGCGGGCGCCACGTGATCGCGGGCCGACTCTCGGTGGGCGACCTGGTCGCGTTCACCGGCTACCTCGGGCTCCTCGCGTGGCCGACGATGGCGCTCGGCTGGATGCTCTCGGTGCTCCAGCGCGGCCGCGCGGCGCTGGCACGGCTGAACGAGCTCTTCGCCGTGCAGCCCGCGATCACGAGCCCGCCGGGGGCGCATGGCATCCAGCCGTTCCGCGGGGAGATCGTGCTGCGCGGCGTCACGTTCCGCTACCCGGGGCGCCCCGACGCGCCGCCCGCGCTCGACGACGTCGACCTCACCATCCCCGCCGGGCGCACGGTGGCCCTCGTCGGCCGCACCGGCGCCGGCAAGACCACGCTCGTGCAGCTGCTGCCGCGGCTGTTCGACGTCGACGCCGGCACCGTGCTGCTCGACGGCCGCGACGTGCGCTCGCTGCCGCTCGGGTGGCTGCGGCGGCACGTCGGGCTGGTGCCGCAGGATCCGTTCCTGTTCTCGCGGACGATCCGCGACAACGTCGCCTTCGCCCGCCTCGAAGACGGCGCCGCCGCTGCCAACGACATCGCCTGGGCGGTGCGCGCGGCAGGCCTCGCGCGCGACCTGGCGGACATGCCGCTCGGGCTCGACATGCTGGTGGGCGAGCGCGGCATCACGCTGTCCGGCGGCCAGAAGCAGCGCGTGACACTGGCCCGCGTGCTGGCAGCGGAGCCCGGCGTGCTGGTGCTCGACGATGCGCTCTCCAGCGTCGACGCGGCGACGGAGCGGGAGATCCTGGAGCGGCTGCGCGGCTTCTTCCGCGAGCGCACCACCATCCTGGTGGCGCACCGGCTGACGACGGTCAAGGAGGCCGACTTGATCGTCGTGCTCGACGAGGGCCGCGTAGTGGAGGCCGGCGATCACGATACGCTGCTCGAGCGGGGCGGACTGTACGCGGACCTCTTCCGCCAGCAGGACCTCGAGGGCGAGCTGGAGGCGATCTGAGCGGCGACGACGAGCGGCTCGGCAAGGCGTACGACGCCCGCCTGCTGCGGCGGCTATGGGACTACGTCCAGCCCTACCGGGGCGCCGTCTGGCTCACGCTGCTCCTCTCCACCCTGCAGCAGGTCGCAAGCCTGGCGCAGCCATACCTCCTCAAGATCGGCGTCGACCGCTACGTGCGCCACGGCGACCTCGCCGGCCTGGCTCGCCTCGGGTGGCTCTTCGCGGCGGTGATCGCCGGGGAGTTCCTCACCTTCTACGGCCAGCAGTACCTCACCATGGTCGTCGCGCAGGGCAGCCTCGCCGAGCTGCGTCGCGAGGTCTTCGCGCGCCTGCAGCGCTTCCCCATGCACTACTTCGACCGTAACCCCGTCGGCAAGGTGGTGTCACGCGTCACCACCGACGTCGACGTGCTGAGCGAGATGTTCGCGGCCGGCGCCATGACCATCGCGCTCGACGGGCTCAAGCTGATCGGGGTCGTCGCCTTCATGCTGTGGATCGACTGGCGGCTCGCCCTCGCCAGCCTGGCGCTGCTCCCGCCGATGGTGTTCGCCATCGACTTCTTCCGCCGCATGGCGCGGCGCACCTATCGCGAGATCCGCGAGCGCATCGCGCGCATCAACGGGTACCTCCAGGAAGCCATCTCGGGCATGTCCGTCATCACCCTCTCCGCGCGCGAGGAGCGGTGCTTCGAGGAGTTCCGGCGGCTGAACGCGGACCACCGTGACTCGAACCAGCTCTCGAACCGGCTCGAGGCGGCGCTGTTCTCGATGGTGGAGGCGGTGAGCACGGTGTCGGTGGCGGTGATGCTCTTCCGCGCCGCCGAACTGCGGCCCGGACCCCTCGAGGTGGGCACTGTGTGGGCGTTCATCCAGTACATCAACCAGTTCTTCGTGCCGATCCGCGACTTCAGCGCCAAGTACGCGGTGATGCAGTCGTCGATGACCGCGGCGGAGCGCATCTTCGCGCTGCTCGACGAGGAGACCGAGCCCGCCCCGGTGGTGCCGGCGCCGCCGCCGGCGCCGCGCGGCGAGATCGTCTTCGACCGGGTGTGGTTCGCGTACCGGGGCGAGGACTGGGTGCTGCGGGACGTGTCGTTCCGCATCGCGCCCGGCGAGCGGGTCGCGATCGTCGGTGCCACCGGCTCCGGCAAGACGACGATCATCAAGCTCCTCGACCGGCTCTACGACGTGCAGCGCGGCCGCATCCTGGTCGACGGCGTCGACGTGCGCGCGTGGGCCCTGCCGGCACTGCGACGCCGGACCGCCGTCGTGCTCCAGGACGTCTTCCTGTTCAACGGCAGCGTGGCGGACAACATCACCCTCGGCCGCCCGGACATCCCGCGCGAGCGCATCGAGGTCGCGGCGCGGCACGTCAACGCCGACGGCTTCATCCGGCGGATGGGTGGCTACGACGCCGAGGTGCGAGAGCGCGGCAGCAATCTCTCCGGCGGGCAACGCCAGCTGCTCGCCTTCGCGCGGGCGCTGGCGCACGACCCGACCATCCTGATCCTCGACGAGGCCACCTCGAGCGTCGACCCGGAGACCGAGTGGCTCGTCCAGGACGCGCTCGAGAAGCTGCTCGCGGGTCGCACGGCGGTCGTCATCGCGCACCGCCTCTCCACCATCGAGTCGGCGGATCGCATCCTGGTCGTGCACAAGCACGAGCTGCGCGAGGAGGGGACCCACGCCGAGCTGCTCGCACGCGGCGGCATCTACGCGCGCCTGTACCGGTTGCAGTATGCGGGGCCGGAGAGACCCCCGGCACTGCGGGTCGTGGGGACGCCGTCGTGAGCGCGGGGGCACCGGGGGGACGACGTGGCATGGCCGTGCGCCTTGAGCACCTCGTTCGGGGGCCCAGCAACGTCTCTGACCGTCCCCCGGGCGCGCGCAAGGAGCGGTGTCGCGCTGCGGGCCGCCCCCCAACCGCCGCCGGGCGACTTCAGAGCCTCCACCCTGGCCTTGATCGCTCCGCCTGGCACCCTGACCGCCGCTTGGCGCGCCCGCGCTCGCTCCTCGTCCTCTTCGTGATGCTGCTGAGCGGATGTGGGCAACCGCTCTACGTCGCGCGACTGGGGTGGACGGAGGCGAAGATCCTCTGGCGGCGGGAGCCAATCCGCGAGGTGATCGCGGAGCCAGGGACCGACGCGGGGCTGCGCGAGCGGCTCACGCTGGTGCTGGCGGCGCGGGAGTTCGCGCGCGAGCGGCTCGGCCTCCAGGTCGGGGGCAGCTACGGAAGCTACGCGGTCATCGCGCCGGAGGAGGCGACGATCCACGTCGTGTCGGCGGCGTATCGCGATCACCTGACGTCGTATACGTGGTGGTATCCGGTCGCCGGGCGCGTGCCGTATCGCGGGTTCTTCGACGAACGGGCGGCGCAGGCGGAGGCGGCGCGGCTCGCGCGCCGCGACCTCGACGTCGACGTACGACCCGCGGTCGCCTTCAGCAGCCTCGGATGGTTCGCCGATCCCCTGCTCTCGACGATGGCGCAGGCGGAGGCGGTGCCGCTGGTGACGACGGTGCTCCATGAGCTCTTCCACCAGACCCTGTACGTGCCGGGCGAGCCAGCCTTCAACGAGTCGGCCGCCACCTTCGCCGGCGGGCGCGGGGCGGTGGCCTTCTTCTGTGCGCGCGACGGCACCGACGCACCGCGCTGCCGGGAGGCGCAGCTGGCCTGGGAAGCAACCCGGGCGCGCGGCCGGGTGCTCGGCCGTCTGGCCGACAAGCTCCGGCGCCTCTACGCGACACACCCGGCGCCGACGCGGCGCGAGCGGGCCCGGGCTTGCCTCGCCGCTGCCGCCGCCCGCACCCTCGAGCGGCGCGGGCTGGGGGGAGAAGACGACGTGCTGCCGCCGAACAACGCCCGCCTCTTGGGGATGCTGCTCTATGCCACCCGGCTGGACGACTTCGAGGCGCTGGCGCCCGGCGCCGCGGACCCCGGCCCCGCCCTCCGGACCCTCGTGGCCGCCGCCCGCGGGGAACGGGACCCGTTTCGGGTGCTCGCCGGCCTGGGAACCCGATCCGAGACTTCGTCTCGGGTCGGAACGGGAGCCGAGCATGCAACATTCGGTGGATCAGGCGGACGCCGTGCCGCGGCCGGCAAAGCCGGCGCGGCAGAACGGGGGAAATTGCAAAGGGGCTAGGGGGCGCCGTAAAGTCGCAATGCCATGGCTCGCCCGGACGCTCCGCTCGCCGCCTTCGCGGTCGACAAGATGCTCGGCCGGCTGGCGCGGTGGCTGCGCATCCTCGGCCACGATGTGGCCTATGGCCCCCATCTGAGCGGGCGTACCCTCTTACGCCGCGCTCGGCGGGAGCGCCGACTGCTGCTGACCCGCGACACCCGCCTGCTGCGCGATCCGGAGCTCCCGCCGCATCTGTTCATCGCCAGCGACCATTTCCGCGAACAGTTGCGGCAGGTCGCCGCCGCGGTGCCTCTGGGCGCCGGCTTCCTCCGCCGTTGCCTCGACTGCAACCGGCCACTCGAGGCGGTGGCGCGCGAGGCGGTCGCGGCGCGCGTGCCACCCTACGTCCTCGCCACCCAGGACCACTTCGAGCGCTGCTCGCGGTGCAGACGGATCTACTGGCCGGCCACCCATCGGGCGCACATGCTGGACGAGCTGGCCGCGCTCGGGCTGGCCGTCGCGGCGGAGACGCCGGCATGACGAGTCCGCTCCTTGACGGCGAGTTCCCGCTGGGGCATTGCGCGCGATGCGGCAAGGATGTGCTCGTCGGGGTGGTCCTGGACGAGCGCGGCGAGGAGCGACGACACTGTGTACACTGCGAGGCCGAGCTCGATCCGGCAACGCTGCGCTGGGTGTCCGAGCCGGAGCTCGAGCGGATAGGGTACGCGTCCTGGATCGAGGCCGAGCACTGCGGTCGCCCCGACTGCGGCGGTGGCCGCTGCGGGCGCGGCTAGGGACCCGAAACAGCCGAGAGCACGCTACGGAGGGACCGTCATGAAGGAGCGAGTACGGGAGATTCTGAGCTGGTACGGGAGCGACAACCCCGGCACGCTCACCAACCTGGCCCGCATGCTGAACCACGGCCGGCTGGGCGGCACTGGACGCATGGTGATCCTCCCCGTCGACCAGGGTTTCGAGCACGGCCCGGCGCGCTCCTTCGCGCCCAACCCCGCGGGATACGATCCGCGCTACCACTTCGAGCTCGGAATCGCCGCCGGCTGCAACGCGTACGGGGCGCCGCTCGGCTTCCTCGAATCCGGCGCGGCGGAGTTTGCGGGCGACATCCCGCTCATTCTGAAGCTCAACAACTCCGACTCGCTGTCGAAGGGGGAGCCCTGCTCGGCCGTCACGGGCAGCGTCGACGAGGCGTTGCGGCTGGGCTGTGTCGCGATCGGCTTCACGATCTACCCCGGCTCGTCGCTGCGCAACGTGATGCTCGAGGAGCTGCGCGCGCTCGCCGAGGAAGCCAAGCGCAAGGGAGTGGCGGTGGTCGTGTGGTCGTACCCGCGCGGGTCCGGCCTCTCGAAGGAGGGCGAGACCGCGATCGACGTGGTCGCCTACGCCGCGCAGATCGCCGCCCAGGTGGGCGCCCACGTCATCAAGGTGAAATTGCCGACGGCCCACATCGAGCAGGACGCCGCGAAGAAGGTCTACGAGAAGGAGAAGATCCCCGTCGGCACGCTCGCCGAGCGGGTGCGCCATGTGGTGCAGAGCGCGTTCGCGGGCCGCCGCATCGTCATCTTCTCCGGCGGCGAGGCCAAGGAGACCGCGGCCATCATGGACGAGATCCGCGCCATCCGTGACGGCGGCGGCTTCGGGTCGATCATCGGGCGCAACTCGTTCCAGCGCAAGAAGACGGAAGCGCTCGACTTCCTGCGCGGCGTCATGGACATCTACGCGGGGGTCGCCCAGTGATCCTGGAGGCGCTGTCGCGCGACTTCCTGCGGGTGAGCGAGCTGGCCGCCGTCGAGGCGGCCCGCACGATGGGTCAGGGGAAGCGCAAGCTCTCCGACCACGTCGCCGTCGAGGCGATGCGGCAGGCCATGGACTCGCTGCCCATGCGGGGGACGGTGGTGATCGGCGAGGGGGAGCGCGACGAGGCGCCGATGCTGTTCATCGGCGAGCACGTCGGGCGCTGGGGCGACGACGACTTCGAGGTCGACATCGCGGTCGATCCGCTCGAGGGGACCAACCTCTGCGCTACGGGGGCGCCCGGGGCCATCGCCGTGCTGGCCGCGTCGAACAAGGGCGGCCTGCTGCACGCTCCCGACTGCTACATGGAGAAGATCATCGTCGGCCCCGCCGCGCGCGAGGTCATCGACATCGACGCGTCGGTCGACACAAACTTGAAGGCCATCGCGAAGAGCCTCGGCCGCGACGTCGACGATCTGGTGGTGATCGTGCTCGACCGCGAGCGCCACGAGAAGCTGATCGCCGACATCCGTGCCGCCGGTGCGCGGATCAAGCTCATCGGCGACGGTGACCTGTCGGCGGGCATCGCCGCGGCGGTGCGCGGCACCAACGTGCACGCGGTGATGGGCATCGGCGGCGCGCCGGAAGGGGTGCTGACGGCGGCGGCGCTGCGCTGCCTCAACGGCGGCATGCGCGCCCGACTCGTGCCGACGAAGCCCGGGCAGGAGGAGCGCATGCGCAGGATGGGGATCGCGGACCCGAAGCGCATCTACACCGAGAACGAGCTGGCGCCCGGGCCGGAGATCTTGTTCGTGGCCACCGGGGTCACCGACGGCGCGCTCATGCGCGGCGTGCGGTTCTTCGGCGGCGGGTTGCGTACCAGCTCGGTGATCATGTCCTACCGCGAGCGGCTGATCCGCTTCGCCGACTCGGTGCGCCTGGAGGAGGGCGTCGACCGGGCCGT
>JBKPDC010000034.1:0-7636 GCA_046727715.1 Thermodesulfobacteriota bacterium | reverse complement strand
CCGCGCGACTCCTCGACCGACCCACGCAGCGGGAAGGCGACGTCGAAGAGTCGGTCGAACCCCGCCCGGTCGCGCTCGTCCTTCACGAGCGTGGCGGCCAGCGCCTCGCGCAAGGTCTCGCGCGCGACCCCGGCCGCGGCGACGGCGGCCAACGCGTCCATCGTCTCGGCGACCGAGATCGCGAGGCCGTGCGTGCGCAGCGTCTGCACGAAGGCGAGCAGCCGGCGTCGCACGTCAGGTCCTGCCGGCCGCGGCGAGGAGCGCGCCCACCTTCGCCTCCACCTTGCGCAGGTCGTCCTCGTGCTTCAGCACCAGCGCCAGCGTCTGGCGCACCGTGGCGGCGTCCAGCTCGCGCACGCCGAGTGCCACGAGGCCCCGGGCCCAGTCGAGCGTCTCGGCGATGCTGGGCGCCTTGGCCAGCTCGAGCTTCCGCAGCCCGGCCACGAAGCGCGCCACCTGGACGCGCAGCCGCTCGTCGAGGTCCGGAACCTTCAGCGCGACGATCTCGGCTTCCTTCTCCGGACCCGGAAAGTCGACGAACAGGTGGAGGCAGCGGCGGAGCAGCGCTTCCGACAGGTCGCGCGTCCGGTTCGAGGTGAGCACCACCACCGGGCGATGGCGGGCCGTGAGCGTGCCCAGCTCGGGGACCGACACCTGGAAGTCGCTCAGCACCTCGAGCAGGAAGGCTTCGAACTCCGGATCGGCCTTGTCGATCTCGTCGATCAGCAGCACGACCGTGCGCGGCGCGGTGATGGCGCGCAGCAGCGGCCGCTCGAGCAGGTAGTCGGGCGAGAAGATGTCGTGCGCCACGTCCTCCCACTGCCGGCCCTCGCCGCGATCGGCCTGGATCCGCAGCAGCTGCTTCTGGTAGTTCCACTCGAACAGCGCGCGCGCCTCGTCGAGCCCCTCGTAGCACTGGAGCCGCAGCAGGTCGGCGTGCAGCATGCCGGCGAGCAGCTTGCCCAGCTCGGTCTTGCCGGCGCCGGCCGGCCCCTCGGCGAGGAGCGGCTTCTCCAGCGTGAGCGCCAGGAAGAGGGCGGTCTCGACCCGCGGCGTGGTGACGTAGCGCGCGTCCCGCAGCCCCTGGCGAACGTCCTCGACGGTGAGCCGCACGGACCCGCCTCAGACCTTCAGGCGTGGGATGCGCACCGCGTCGGCGAAGCGGTGCGGCCGCGTGACCGACCGCATCCAGTCGACGTAGGCACCGAACTCCGCCACCAGCGTCTCCACGTCGAGGCCGTGCGCGGCCGGGCGATAGTCCTCGAGCGTGACCAGCGCCTGCGACAGCAGGTGCTCCGCACCGCGCGTCGCGCCACGTCGGGTGCGCAGGTGGAGCCCGCCCGCGAGCTGGACCAACCCTTCGAGGAGGGGGCGATCGTCCGTGGCGGCTCCGCGCCAGGCCTCCTCCCAGACCGCCTGCGCGTCGAGGTACCGCCCGCGGTTGAAGAGCCGTACGCCCGCGCGGACCACGGCGAGGACGTTCGGCTCGGTCATCGCCGCGGGCCACCCGCGCCGAGCTTCGCCCGCAGCTCCTCCTGCTCGCGCTTGGACAGACCGAGCGCGGCGAGGTCCGCCGCCTCGCCCGCCAGCATGCGCCGCACCGCCTCGCGCTCGGCGCGCGACAGCGTCATCGCCTCGAGGCGGTAGTCGGCGAACGCCTCCCAGGCGAGGGGCACCCAGCGTTGCACGACGTCGCCGATCGCCAAGGCGTAGGCACGGATCTCCTCCTGCGCGTGCGGATCGGCGCGGAGCAGGAGGAAGTGGAGGAGGTTGTGGAGATCGATCTTCCAGTACCACTGGGTATACAGGCTCACCGGCAGGTTGATGCGCGCCAGCTCGCGGGCGAGGCCGGGCTCGCCGGACCGGAGCGGCTGGCCGGTGTCGTCCTCGTTCAGCAGGTCTAGATAGTGATCGTAGCAGCGCGCGGCGTCCTCCTTCAGGAGCTCGAGCACGCGGGCGGCGAGTTCACCCGCAAGCGTCGCGGCCCGACCCTGCCGGTTCGCCGTGGACTGGACGCCGAGCGCATCGGCCGCGGGCACGTAGAACTCACGGTCGAGAATCGAATAGCGTCCCGACGCCTCGTTGACGTTGGCCGTCCGGTGCCGGATCCACTGCCGCGCCACGAAGATCGGCAGCTTGCAGTGCAGCTTCAGCTCGCACATCTCGAAGGGTGTCGTATGGTGGTGGCGCATGAGGTAGCGGATGAGGCCGCGATCCTCGCTGACGCGCCTCGTCCCCTTGCCGTACGAGACCCGCGCCGCCTGCACGATGGCGGCGTCGTCGCCCATGTAGTCGATCACGCGCACGAAGCCGTGGTCGAGCACGGGCCGCACGTCATACAGTACCTCCTCCACTGCCGGCACGGTCGGCCGCCGGGTCGATTGCCACACCGTGCGCGCCGCCGCGATCTCGGCGTCCTGCTCCACCGTCGTCCGCATGGCCGCCTGATTGGCAGGTTGGACGGGGAGCGGCAACCGGCGCCACGCGTCCGCGATCCGCGGCGGCCATCCATTCGCCGCTGCCACCCGCCGGCCACCGGGGTTCACATTGGCGCGACCGATGCTAGAGTCCAGGGAGACGATGGGACGCCAGCCGAGGCGCTCGCCTGACGAGGCCGGGGACGCCCGCAGCGACGGCACGCTCCCCGCAACCGAGGGGCCGCCGAGCCGCGTGGTCATCGAAGACGTGTCGCCGCAGGTCGACGGCGGCCGCTTCGCGGCCAAGCGTAGCGTGGGCGAGTCCGTGGATGCGACGGCGACGATCATCGCCGAGGGGCACGATCTCCTGAGCGGCCGCCTGCGGTACCGTCGCGCCGACGAGTCCGAGTGGCGCGACGTGGCGCTGACCGCGCTCGACAACGACCGCTGGACGGGGCGGTTCGTCGTCGAGGCGCTCGGCCGGTACGAGTTCACCGTCGAGGCCTGGGTCGACCGGTTCGGGTCGTGGCGCCGGGGGGTCGCGCGCAAGGTCCAGGCGGGTCAGGAGGTTGCGAGCGAGCTCCTCGAGGGCGCGGCCCTGGTGCGGGCGGCGGCCGCACGCGCGGATGGTACGGACGGTGCGTGGCTCGTCGACCGGGCGGAGTTCCTCGCCGGCTCGGCCGAGCAGCGTGTGCGCAGCGCGGCCGCGCTCGCGCCGGAGCTCGAGGCGGTCATGGCCAGGCATCCCGACCGCGGCGGGTCAGCCACCCTGCCGCACCCGCTGCCGATCGAGGTCGAGGTCGAGCGCGCCGCGTTCGGCGCCTGGTACGAGTGCTTCCCGCGCTCCATGTCCCCCGATCCCACCCGCCCCGGCACGCTGCGCGACCTCGCGGACCGGCTCGGCTACGTCGCGGACATGGGCTTCGACGTGCTCTACCTGCCGCCGATCCACCCGATCGGGACCTCGTACCGCAAGGGCCGCAACAACTCGCTCGTGCGCGAGCCTGGCGATCCCGGCAGCCCGTGGGCCATCGGCGCGGCCGAGGGTGGGCACACGGCCGTGCACCCCGACCTCGGCACGCTCGCGGACTTCGACGCGCTCGTCGCCCGCGCGGGCGAGGTCGGCCTCTCGGTCGCGCTCGACATCGCCTTCCAGTGCTCGCCCGATCACCCCTGGGTGCACGAGCACCCGGAATGGTTCCGGCGCCGGCCCGACGGGTCGATCCAGTACGCGGAGAACCCGCCGAAGCGCTACCAGGACATCTACCCCTTCGACTTCGAGTGCGCGGCGCAGGCGTCGCTCTGGGCGGCGCTGCGCGACGTCGTGCTCTTCTGGATCGGTCACGGCGTGACGATCCTCCGCGTCGACAACCCGCACACGAAGCCGTTCGCGTTCTGGGAATGGCTCATCGCGGAGGTCCGCGCGCGCCATCCGGAGACCGTCTTTCTCGCCGAGGCCTTCACCCGCCCCGCCGTCATGCGCCGCCTGGCCAAGCTGGGCTTCTCGCAGTCGTACACCTACTTCACGTGGCGCAACACGAAGGCGGAGATCACGGAGTACCTGACCGAGCTCACGCAGACGCCGGTCCGCGAGTACATGCGGCCCAACTTCTTCGCCAACACGCCGGACATCCTCCACGAGTACCTGCAGACCGGTGGCCGGCCGGCGTTCCAGATCCGGCTCGTCCTCGCTGCCACCCTCGCGGGCAGCTACGGGATCTATGGACCGCCGTTCGAGCTCTGCGTGGGCGCCGCGGTGCCGGGCACCGAGGAGTACCTCGACTCCGAGAAGTACGAGGTACGCCACTGGGATCTCGACCGCCCCGACGGGCTGCAGCCGCTCGTCACCCTGCTGAACCGCATTCGCCGCGACAACCCGGCCTTCCGCCACGACCGCCGGCTGCGCTTCTTCCCCGTGGACAACGGGGCGCTCATCGCCTACGGGAAGACGAACCCCGACCTGTCCAACGTGATGATCGTCGTGGTGAACCTCGATCCGCATCACCCGCAATCGGGATTCCTCGAGCTGCCGCTCGGCGAGCTGGGAATCGACCCCGCGCAGTCCTACCAGGTCGACGATCTCCTCGGCGGCGCACGCTACCTGTGGCAGGGACCTCGCAACTACGTCGCCCTCGACCCGAACGCCCTCCCGGCTCACGTCTTCCGCGTGCGCCGGCGCATCCGCACCGAGCAGGATTTCGACTACTTCCTATGACCGCCGGTCCCCCCGGGAGCCCCCGCCGTCGGGCAGCCGTCGCCATCGGCGACAGCGACCCGCTCTGGTACAAGGACGCCGTCATCTACGAGCTGCGCGTCGGTGCCTTCCACGACAGCGACGGCGACGGCACGGGCGACTTCCGCGGTCTCACGCAGCGCCTCGACTACCTGCACGAGATCGGCGTCACGGCACTCTGGCTGCTTCCCTTCTACCCCTCACCGCTGCGCGACGACGGCTATGACATCGCCGACTATCACAACATCCACCCCGACTTCGGCACGCTCGAGGATTTTCGGGCCTTCCTGCGCGAAGCCCATCGCCGCGGGCTGCGGGTGATCACCGAGCTGGTCATCAACCATACGTCCGATCAGCACGCCTGGTTCCAGCGCGCCCGCCGCGCGCCGGCGGGCAGCAGCATCCGCGATTTCTACGTGTGGAGCGACACGCCGGAGCGCTACCGCGAGGCCCGCGTGATCTTCAAGGACTTCGAGCCCTCGAACTGGACGTGGGACCCCGTCGCCAAGGCGTACTACTGGCACCGGTTCTACACCCATCAGCCCGACCTGAACTTCGCCAACCCCGCCGTCCGGCGCACGGTGCTCAAGGTCCTCGACTACTGGCTCTCGATGGGGGTCGACGGACTGCGGCTCGACGCCATCCCTTACCTCTTCGAGCGGGAGGGGACGAACTGCGAGAACCTTCCCGAGACGCATGCCTTCCTGCGCGAGCTGCGCGAGCACGTCGACCGGCGCTTCCAGAACCGCATGCTCCTCGCGGAGGCCAACCAGTGGCCCGAGGACGCCGTCTCGTACTTCGGGAAGGGCGACGAGTGCCACATGGCGTTCCACTTCCCGCTCATGCCGCGGCTCTTCATGTCGCTCCACATGGAGGATCGCTTCCCGCTCATCGACATCCTGGCGCAGACCCCTGCCATTCCCGAGACGTGCCAGTGGGCGCTCTTCCTGCGCAACCACGACGAGCTCACACTCGAGATGGTGACCGACGAGGAGCGCGACTACATGTACCGCATGTACGCGCACGACGCGCGGGCACGCATCAACCTCGGCATCCGCCGCCGGCTCGCGCCGCTGCTCGGCAACGACCGCCGGCGCATGGAGCTCCTGAACGCCCTGCTGCTCGCGCTGCCCGGCACGCCGGTCCTGTACTACGGCGACGAGATCGGGATGGGTGACAACATCTATCTCGGCGACCGCAACGGCGTGCGCACCCCCATGCAGTGGAGCTCGGACCGCAACGCCGGCTTCTCGCGCGCCAATCCACAGCGGCTCCACCTGCCGATCATCATCGATCCCGAGTATCACTACGAGAGCGTCAACGTGGAGGCGCAGCAGAACAACCTGCACTCCCTGCTCCTGTGGATGCGGCGTCTCATCGCGCTGCGCCGGCGCTACAAGGCGTTCAGCCGGGGCACCATCGAGTTCCTGGCCCCGAGCAACCCGCACGTGCTCGCGTTCCTGCGCCGGTGGGGAGACGAACAGCTGCTCGTGGTGGCGAACCTGTCGCGCTTCGTGCAGTTCGTCGAGCTCGACCTGCACGCGTTCGCGAACTACGTTCCGATCGAGCTCTTCGGGCAGAACGCCTTCCCGCGCGTCGGCGACCTCCCGTACCTGTTGACCCTCGGCCCGCACGCCTTCTACTGGTTCGGGCTCTCGGCCACGCAGCCTGGCGTAACCACACCGCCCGCACTGAGCGCCGCGCAGCCGACCGGGGTCGCCCCGGGGCTGAGCGCCCCGGCGCCCGAGCGGCCGCTCGTGCGGACGACCGGCGACTGGCGGGCGCTCGTCCTGGGCGACGAGCGCCCGGCACTCGAAGCGGCGCTCCTCGCGGCGCTGCCGGCGCAGCGCTGGTTCGCCGGCAAGGGCGCCGCGCTGAAGGCCGTCGCCATCGTCGACGCGATCCCGCTCGAGGAGGCGTGGCTGGTGATCGCGCGGGTGATCTCGGCCGGCGCGGCCGATGCGGCGCACTACATGCTCCCGCTCGCGTTTCTCTCCGGCGCCCAAGCGACCGCCGCGCGCCACGATCGGCCCGGGGCGGTGCTCGCCGAGCTCGAGATCGCCGGCCGCGAGGGCGTCACCTCGGGGGTGTGCGTCGACGCATGCAGCGAGCCGGACTTCGGCCGCTCGCTGCTCGACGCCGTCGCACGGCGACGGCGGATCGCGGCCACCAACGGCCATCTCGTCGGTACGACCACGCGGAGCTTCGCGGCGTTGCGGGGAGACCCCGCGACGCTGCCGCCGCCGACGCTGCTCGGCGGGGAGCAGAGCAACTCCTCGCTCCGCTTCGACGACCGGCTGATGCTGAAGGTCTTCCGCCGCGTTGCGGAGGGCACGAATCCCGAGCTGGAGATCGGCCGCTACCTGACCGAGGAGGCCGGCTTCCCGCACGTCGCACCGCTCGCCGGGGCGCTCGAGTTCCAGCGGCCACGCGGCGAGCCAGTGACCGTGGCCGTCGTCCAGGGCTTCGTCCCCAACGAGGGCGACGCCTGGCGCTACACCGTCGACCAGGTCGAGCACTTTCTCGAGGAGGCGCTGCTCCACAAGGAGCCCGAGGGGTGGGCGTCGGCGCCGCCGGCAGCGGTCTTCGACCTGATCGACCAGGAGCCGCCCGCAATCGTCCGCGAGTTCGCTGGCGGCTACCTCGAGGTCGCGCGCTCGCTCGGGCTGCGCGTGGCGGCGCTCCACCTGGCGCTCGGGCGGCCCACCGAGAACCCCGATTTCGCGCCCGAGCCGCTGGGCCTGCTCTACCAGCGGTCGCGCTACCAGTCGTTGCGGAACCTGGTCGGCAAGGTGTTCCGGATGTTGCGCGACCGGCAGCGCACACTTCCCGCGGAGATCGCCGGGGACGTCGACCGGCTGCTGCGCTCCGAGGGTCGCGTCCTCGAGGGATGTCGGCGGATCGTCGGCCGCCGGTTGAGCGGTATGCGGATCCGGTGCCACGGCGACCTCCACCTCGGCCAGGTCCTGCGGACCGGCAACGACTT
>JBKPDC010000033.1:0-7692 GCA_046727715.1 Thermodesulfobacteriota bacterium | reverse complement strand
AGGATCTGTTACCGCGCGCGCGAGGTCGAGGCGCTGGCGCTCCGCGGGGATGCTGCCGCAGCGGGGGAGCATGCGCGGCGCCACATTCAACCGTGGATCGCCACCGGCGCCTCAGGGGTTCAGGCGCTGGCAGACGATCTCCTCGTCGCTCTTTCCGGCCGGTTCCCGACCCGGTGAGCGTTGCCGCCGGTCGCCGTGAATAGATCCCACCGCTGCGGCGTCCATCACTTCGTCCATGTCCGCTGGCGCTGCCGTCCGGCGGGTCTAGGTTTCACGGCAACGGTCGGGCGGCAGCGCCCCCCCCTTCCCCACGTTGCCGAAGCCAATGCGCCGTGCCCGGCGATCACCGGCGCCGGCCGATGCGGGTGGGGGACGCGCGGAGGGTGTTCGCCGCGTCTGGCGGGTGAGCGCCGGTACGACGATCGCTTCCTGACCCCGGCTCCCCTGCGCGGTCGGGCCCTCCCCTGTCCCCCCCGCTTCTCCCGGGCCCGGCCGCGCTGCCACCCCGATGTCGCGCGCGCCGCGCGTGGGGCCCTGTCCCCGGCGCGCGCGACACCCGGCCAATGGACGGCGGTCGATGCACCCTCCGTTGACCGTCACGGCGCCCGTCCGCTAGACGCGGGCGCATGACGACGGTGCGGCAGGAGGCCCACCCGGGTGGCGTCCACCTCCTGACGCTCGACCGGCCGCCGGCCAACGCGCTCGACGAGACGCTGCTCGCCGACCTCGCGGCCGCCCTCGACGCTGCCCGCGCCGACGACGCCGTGCGCGCCGTCGTGCTCACCGGCCAGGGCGCGTTCTTCAGTGCCGGATTCGATCTCGTGGCGCCGCGCCGCGACCTCGCGGCCGCGCGCAGCCTGCGTGCCCTCTACCGCGCCGCGCACGTGACGCTGCTCGGGTTTCCCAAGCCCACCGTCGCCCGCGTCGCCGGACACGCCGTCGCCGGCGGGCTCGTGCTGGCGCTGGCCTGCGACTATCGCCTCGGCCGCGAGGGCGACTACCGCATCGGTCTCAACGAGGTGGCGATCGGGGCGGCGTTCCCTCGCGTCGCGCTGGAGATCGTGCGCCTCCGCCTCCCGCACGCTCGCGCCGCAGAGCTGGCGCTGGGCGCGGCGCTCTATCCGGCCAGCCAGGCGACACGGCTCGGCGTCGTCGAGGAGCTCCTGCCGGCCGAGGGCTTCGACGAGACCGTGCTCCGGCGCGCGGCCCGCCTGGGCGCGTTCCCGCGCGAGGCCTACGCCCACACGAAGGCGGCGCTCGTCGCCGACGCGCTGGCCTCCGTCGCCGCCGAGACGCCCGAGGACGAAGCCGTCGCGGCGGCCGTGTGGACGACCGCCGAGAGTCGCGTCGCGCGCGCCACGCAACGCGAGAAGCTCGCGCACCGCTGACCCCGCGTCGGCTGTCAGAGCTTGGCCGCGCGCGGCGGCTCGACACCGCCCACGCGCCTCGGAACACCCTGTGCTTCCCTCAGCACCGCGGCGATGCGCTCGTCGCCGGGCGCCAGCCCCGCCGCCTCGAGCGTCTGCGTCGCACTCGCCGGTATGGCGCCGCCCTGGCGGTAGAGATCGGCATGCGCCTCGACGTACACCTGCCCGCCGCCCACCCCCACCTTGACGGGCTGGTAGATGAAGGCGCCCTTCGTGCCGATCTTCACCATCGGGAACAGATGCTCGACGTCTTCCGGATAGAGTCGCGCGCAGCCGTTGCTGACCAGCATACCGATCCCCCACGGAATGTTGGTGCCGTGGATGCGATAGGGCTCCAGCGAGAGCTCGAAGCGGTACTTGCCGAGCGGGTTGTCCGGCGCGCCGCCCGGGATGCTGTACCGTGCGTCGCCCGTCTCGCGGATGTGATCCTGGCGAATACGCGGGGGGATGACCCAGGTGGGATTCACGGTCTTGCCGGTCACGCTGAACGCCCCTTTGGGAGTGCGGCGATCGTCCCGGCCGAGCCCGAGCGGATAGGTGCGCACGATCGTGGTGCCCGGGTCGTCCGGAGCGCGCTCGTAGTAGTACAGGCGCAGCTCCGGGACATTCAGGATCATGCCTTCGTAGCTGCAGCACGGGAGGACCCACTGGGTGGGCACGACGACGGTCGAGCCCACCTTCGGGGCCCACAGGTCCACACCGGGGTTGGCATCGGCGATCTCGTTGATGCCGAGGTCGTAGTAGCGTGCGACGTCGAGCAGCGTCTCGCCCTGCCGGATCCGGTGCGTGCTCATCTCACCGATCACCGTCTGCTCGGGTACCGTGCCGGGCTTCGGCGTGGGGATGCGGTAGGCCCGCAACGGCTTCTCGTCGAAGGCCTCCTCGTTGAGCATGGGTAGCCTGCTGTCTGGCACCTTCGGCCGCAGCGGCAGACTCGGCAACGGGATGCTCCGCGCGCATCCGGCGAGGACGACGCAGGCCAATGGGAGCGCCGCGAGGCCGACCCGACCCATGCCCCCCATCACGATCGCCGCGTTGCGCCGTGTCAAGCCGGGATGATTTGGCCCGCGGGTGCCCATCCAGCTGGCCGCAAGCGCGGCCCATGTCTCCACATCCCCGACCGGGACTCTCGAAGCCCGGCTGCGAGCGCTGGTCGCCCGGCACCTGGGCCTGAACCCCGACCAGCTGGTCGGCTACGTGTCCCGGATCGACGATCTCGGTGGCGAGCCCGATCCGCCGCCGGTCCCGGCGCGCGCCTCGACGTGGTGGTTCCCGGCAGCACGCCGGCTGCCCACGTCGACGCGATCCGGCCGGCGCCTCGCGATCCTGGGACGCCACGGGGTGGACGTCCGGGTCCGCACGCAGCGACGGCGCCGCGACTACTCGTTCTCTTCGCCGTCTGAGGCACCTCCCCGCCTCTCGACACGGGGGGCGCCGGCTGGACTATGATCGGCGTCATGGAGACGACGTCGGCCCCACGCCTCTACTCGTGCGACGACCATCTCGATCTCTGGAACCTGCCCCGCGACGTCTGGGAGGATCGGCTCCCGGCGCGCCTGCGCGAGCGCGGCCCGCGCGTCGTCGAGTCGAGCGGGAGCGCGTGGTGGACGTGCGACGGTGCAGTGATCGGGATGTACGGCCTGCAGGGGCCGCTCAGGGGCTACAGCGCGATCAGCCGCGCCGGCATCGACGACGACGGGCTGCGCGCGTCCAACCCGAAGCTGCGCCTCGATGACATGGACCGGGACGGCGTGTGGGCATCGGTCGTCTACGGCCCGAACCTCTTCGGCCTGCCGATCCAGGATCCGGAGCTCAAGGCCGCCGCGCTCGCGGCCTACAACGACTGGGCCGCAGAGTTCAATCGCCACGAGCCGGCACGGCTCTCCGTCCTGCCCGTGCTGCCGACACACGCGCCACAGGCGGCGGCGGCCGAGCTCGAGCGCGTCGCCCGCGCCGCGCACCGCGGCGCCATCATCAGCCCCTTCGAGTTCCGCTGCAGCGATCCCGAGTGGGAGGGCTTCTGGGACGTGGCGACGGAGGTGGGCCTGCCGATCAGCTTCCACATCGGCCAGGGAACGTCGCAGGTCCGCGTCGCGCCGGGGAGCTGGGAGCTGGCCGCCTTCTCGGCGGTGGGACCGATGCAGCTCGACGAGCCGCTCGCGATGATGATCTACTCGGGCGTGCTCGAGCGGCACCCGACGCTGCGGCTCGTGCTCGCCGAGTCCGGCATCGGCTGGCTGCCGTACTTCGTCCACCGCCTCGACGCCGCGGCGGAGAAGCACGTCGACAAGGCGCAGGACTACCGCATCACGACGAAGCCGAGCGAGCTCTTCCGCCGCCAGGTGTACGCCACCTTCGAGGAGGAGCCGCTCGGTCCCGAGCTGCTCCCGCTGCTCGGACCCGACAACTTCATGTGGGCCTCGGACTACCCGCATCCCGACAGCACCTTCCCACATTCGCGCGCGGCGATCGCGCACGCGTTCCGCGGTCTCGACCCGGACTTCGTCGAGCGCGTGACGGCGACCAACTGCAAGCGCCTCTACGGCTTCGCCTGATGCCCGCGATGCCGCCCGTCGTCATCGAGGTGGCGCTCAACGGCGCGACGTCGAAGGCGCGCAACCCGCACGTGCCGACGACGCCCACCGAGATCGCGGGTGACGCGCTCGCCTGCATGACGGCGGGCGCCGCCATCGTCCACAACCACATCGACGACTTCGCGCGGACCGGTGCAGCTGCCGCGGAGCGCTACCTCGAGGGCTGGCGGCCGGTCGTGCGCGCACGGCCCGATGCGATCCTCTACTGCACGGTGGCGGTCGGCGGGTCGGTCGCGGACCGCTTCTCGCACGTGCCGCCGCTCGCCGCCTCGGGACTCATGCGCATGGGGGTTCTCGATCCCGGCTCGGTGAACCTGGGCGGCGCCGCGGACGACGGCCTTCCCGGCGGCGTCGACTTCCTCTACGCCAACACCTACGGCGACATCCGCTCCGTGGTCGCCCAGCTCGAGGAATGCCAGCTCGGACCGAGCATCTCGATTTTCGAGCCCGGGTTCCTGCGCACCGCCCTCGTGTATCATCGCGCGGGCCGGCTGCCGCGCGGCGCCTTCGTGAAGCTCTACTTCGGCGGCGACCACAGCTACCTCGGCGCCGGCGAGGCGCGCGGCATCACGTTCGGCCTTCCCCCCACCGCCAGAGCGCTCGACGCTTATCTGGAGCTACTCGAGGGCTGCGACCTGCCGTGGGCCGTCGCCGTCATCGGCGGCGACGTCGTCGGGAGCGGTCTGGCGCGCCGCGCGCTCGAGCAGGGCGGCCACGTGCGGGTCGGTCTCGAGGACTACGCCGGTGCGGCCACACCGTCGAACGTCGAGCTGGTGGAGCAGGTGGCCGCGCTCGCACGAACCGTCGGTCGCCCGATCGCGACCCCGGCGGAGGCGGCACGGCTACTCGACCTCCCGCGCTGACACCGCGGGGTTCCGCTCGGCCCGCCAGTCCCCCGGACGGGCCGACGACGGTTGGCCCTGCACCTCGTCACCGAGGCGAATCTCGCGCCATCCCGCATCGTCGAAGAAGACGTGCCGCCCTTCGCACTTGACGAACAGCCGCGCCGGTATCCCGTCGAGCGGCAGCTCGACCTGGCGCTGCCACGGTCCCAGCCGACGTGATTGCCAGTGGATCGGGCCGCCGAGGTCCTCCGCCGTGAGAACGTCCAGCGTCGCGGGCAGCGTGCCGGCGAAGGATCTCGGGGACCCGAGCTGGAGCGACAAGGTGCCGGAGGCGAACGTGGCCGCGCCTACGCGATGCGCGCTGCTGGGCATCGCGGGATCGATGAAGCCCTCCGCTGGCGTCGCGTGCGACAGGAATCGCTGGCGCGAGAGCACGAGCTGACTCCGGTGACAACCGATGGCCGCCAGCTTCCGGGCCTGCTCGGCCGAACTGAGCTGCAAGCGAAGGACGTCGGCCATGGGCGCGCCACCGTGCACGACGTACGCCAGCTCGGTGAATCCGCGGTCGGGAGGGTGTGCGATGCGATCTGATGCGAGGCGAAGGAGCACGCCGAGTGCACTGTGATCCGGGTGCCGATCGGCGGCGGCCGAGGCGACGACGAGCGTCGGACGCCACGTCGTCAGCTCCCCCGCCAGGGTCGACACGACGGCGTCGCCGCCGGAGAGCAGGAGCGGGGTGAGCCCCTGGTCCGGGAAGTGGAGGAAGGCGGCGCTCGCCGCGGAAATGCCCACGCAGGCAAGGGCGGCCAGCGTCTCCGCCTGCCGGCGCATGGCCCAACGGGCCCGGCCGACGGGGCCGATCCGCCAGCGCCGCTCGAGCACGCGCTGCGGCCAGGGATTGTCTTCGCCGTCCGTGACGAACACGACCCGCACCGCTGCGCCGGCGGCGACTGCACGTTGGAGGAGGCCCCCCGTGGCGAGCGTCTCGTCGTCCGGATGGGGCGCGAAGACGAGGACCCGTCGCCAGGCCGCAGGGTCGAGCCGTGTGCACGCCGGGGTCACCGCCAGTTGCCCTGGGCGTCGAATGGCGAGAACGCCTGCTCGGCGGCCCTCGCCCAGAGGAGGGCGACACGGTTCCCGGCGGCGGGCGCGTGGTAGCTGTGGAACCCGGGGCTGAGCGCGCGGGGAGCATCGAAGGGCTGGTCGTCGAGGAGGCCGTGGGGGAGTCCGGGCGCGCCGACGAGGACGTAGGTCGTCGCGATGCCGACGTCGAACACCGCGCGGCGGGGATCGAGTCGTGCGCCCGCCACCCGCAGGGTGCCAGCCGGTGGGTAGGCTGCCACGGGGAGGTAGTACTGCCGCACCCAGCGCCGCGTGGCGGGCGGCAGATATTCGCCGTCCCCGACCACCACGCAGGTGCGCGTACGCATGAGACGGTCAGTGAAGTCGTCCGCGATGAGGCCGCGCCGGAGGCGTGCACGAGTGACGCTCTCGAGCACCCAGAAGATCGGGCGCGGGCGGAAGACGGCGTCGCCCTTGGGATCGAGGACGGGCTCGCCGGGTGGGACGAGGCGGAGGACATCCGCCACCAAGGCCGACGCCGCGTGCGCCTCGCCGAGACGCACCTTCGGGTTGAGCAGCACGATCGCGATCTCGACGGCAGCGACGACGGGTAGGACCAGACCGGCGGGTCCCAGCCCGGAGAGCCGCGACCGGACCAGCGGCGCGGCGAGCAGGATCGCGAGGAGCGGAAACACGGGCAGCATGTCCTGTCGCGTCACGATCGGCCAGACACCCCAGAGGAGCGCCACGTACCCTGCCGTCAACAGCACCAGGAAAGCGCGCCGGAGCCCGAGCTGCACGGTGGGCGCGCCTCGCACGACCGCACGGGCCAGGATCGGTGCCAGCGGTATCAGGAAGGCCGCGACCACCCCGAGCCCGGACCTGCCTCCCCCGTCCAGGCCGGGTGTCAGGTTGTGCCACACCGTCGCGTAGAGGAACGGTTCGAGCGCCCCGTGAGCGGCGAAGAACAGCGTCACGAGTCCTGGCACGAGGAGGACCCCTGCTGCCGCTGCGGCGCCCGCCTTCACGATCCGGCGCCAGGGACGCCCGCCGCCGGGCACGAGCGCGAGCGTGACGATCGTGGCGAATCCCATCGCGGGGAGCATCAAGGTCGTCTTGAGCGACACCCCAGCCGCTGCGCCGAGGACGAGGCCGAGCGCGAAGCCGCGGCGTGGGGTTGGCGTCCCGCCGACCGCGATCGCGACGGCGGCGAGCCACAGGACCGTCCACAGGAGGTCGGGTCGGTACTCGAGCGAACAGAGGAAGAACATTGGAAAGAGACCCGCCAGCACCGCGCTCCCCCAACCCACCCCGGGGCTGAAAAGGGTGCGGCCGATCTCCACGGTGAGGAGCACGGCCACACCCCACAGCGGAAGCATGGCGAGCCGCATCCAGAGCACGGCGTCGGGCCGCTCACCCACCAGGAGGAGCGCGGGGACCGAGAGCACGTGGAACAGCGGCATGTGGTTGTCGAAGATGTCGCGATAGGGGAGCAGCCCTTGCGTCCAGGCCCACACCACGTGCAGGTGCTGGGGCTCGTCGGAGTTGACCCGGAAGCGCCAGGCCACCACGACGCGCAGCAGAAGTCCGAGCATGACCAGGCCCATGAGCAAGCGGCGCAAGGAGCGACACTCCACGGACCTCGTAGCCGAGCACCTTCCGTACCAAGCACACGGGTCAGCTTCTCGGCGATCCCCCGTGATCCCCGCCCGCGCGCCCGGCGGCGAGACTCCCGGGGAGGGCGCATACCCCGCAGGTTGTTGC
>JBKPDC010000032.1:0-5314 GCA_046727715.1 Thermodesulfobacteriota bacterium | reverse complement strand
CGTCGCGCAGCACGTGCCGGTAGAAGACTACGCGCTCGACGTCGGCGTCGTTGATCCTGCCCTCGAGCGCGATTGACCGGGCCGGTCTCGGCGCTCATCGACGCCCCTGCATCGCCCGCCCGTCCGCGACCAGGCCCCGGGCCGAGGCTGCGGAGTACGCGGTGCAGCTTCACCAGCGCGAGCGTGTCGCGCCGGCAGTACTCCAGGAGTGCGCGTCGCAGCGCGGCTTCCTCCTCCGCCGACTCGACCGCCCTGAGCGCCAGTCGCACGAGGGCCGCCGACGCCTCGCCGCCGTCGCTCACGCCGTCGAGGTCGTCATACGCGACCGTGGGGGCGAGCACCGGCGCCACCTGCTTGAGCGAGAACGACCCGCCGAACTCCGGGTGGCCGACGTGGCCGCGCACGATCGGGTGCAGGTCGACGAGCCGCGCCCGCACCCGCGCAATCTCCGCGGCGTGCTCGGGTAGCGCGGCGGCGAGCTCCGCCAGCCTCCCGGACTCGAAGCGGGACCACACCAGGATGGGCTCGCGCCGGTGGCGCAGCGCCGCGAGGAGCGTGCGCGCGAACGACGGGCGCGGATCGGTCCGGCCGTCGGCGAGAAACTCGCGATGCAGCACGCGGCCGACCGCGTCCACCCGGTGCAGCGACCACTGGAACGGCACCTGCTGGTAGGGCCGCATGCCAGCGTAGAGCGGGATCGCCGGGAAGGCGGTCTCGAAGTCGAGGTAGTGCGCCGGCGGTCCGGTGCGCCGGAGCGCGGCGGCGAGCCCCGGCTCGAGGTAGAGGCCGCCCGCGAGCCACGCGGCGCGCGTGCGCGCCTGGGCGGGGCCGAGCCTGAAATCGTCGGGGATGTCCGTGATGCGCTCGATGCCGGCGTCGCGGAGCCGGGTCAGGCGCTCGCCGTTGAGCCCGGGGAGCCCGCCCACGACCCAGTCCGCCGGCTTCGCCGCCGTGCAGTGGGCCCAGAACTCGCAGCCGTAGGGGTCGAAGCAGTGCAGTGACGGCTCCACGTCGGGCGCCGCGGCATTCGCGAGCACCCGCCGGAACGCGCGCACGCGCGCCGGCACGTCCGGGAGCAGGGCCGAGGTTTCGGTGGTCACATCCGCGCGCCGGAAGAAGCGCTGCCAATCGATGCCGTCGTCGCCGCGCACGTAGTCGCGATCGACGTGCACGATCTCGACCGAGCGCAGGCGCACGCCGGCCCCCTCGACGACGAAGCGCTGCACCGCCGCGTCGTCGAGGTAGACGTCCTTCACCGACGCGCCCTGCTTCACCTCGCGGAGCCCCCAGGTCAGCGGGCCGAGACGCTCCAGGACGTCCACGCGCACCCGCACGCCGGCGTGCTCGAAGGCGGCCTCGAAGATGGCGCCGACGTTGCGGTCGGCCATGAGCTGGCGCGTGCGGGCCGTCGCCTGGCCGTGCTGCCAGGCTTCCTCGTCCACCAGCACGCCGCCCGGGAAAAGGTCGCGCGCGCGGCGGCCGATCGCGGCGCCCTGGTCGAAGACGGCGGCGAGGCTCTCCGACGGGGGTGCGCCGAGCTCGGGCTCGTGGCAGGCGAGCCACAGGCGGCGCGGGCACTGGAGACCCGTCCTGTACTTCGACTTGCTGAGCGTGGTCTTCATCTTCAGTGCACCGTCGCGCCGCTCGCGTCCGCCGGCAGGGCGTCCGTGTGGACGGGTTGCGGCTCGCCGCCCAGCGTCTCGATCCAGGGAACGCTCCCGTCGTCCTGCACGACCGCGACCACCGCCTGCCGCTCGGGGTCGTACGCCTCGACACGCCCCGCGCAGCACGGGCACGGCGCGCCCGGCCGGTAGGCGAGCACCGGCGGTACCGTCCCCTGCTCGATCGTCACCGTGCCTCGACCATGGACGAGCCACCCGTCCCACGCCGCGGCCGCGATCTGCGGCCAGTGCTCGAGGAGCAGGTCGGTGAATGAGTCGCGCGCGCCCTCCGGCACGGCGGCCATCTGATCGTCGGGTTCCATGTCCGTCATGGGTGCTCGTCCACGTCCTGCCACGGCTCGCTCATGATTGATCGGTCATTCGTCGTCGGTGGTGGGGGGTCCGCCACCCGTTTCAACGGTCTGTCGGATGAGGGTCACGATCCTGGCGGTCAGTGCCTGCAGGCACGCCCCGGTGTGTGCGTGGATCTCGAAGTACTGCGAGGG
Source organism: Thermodesulfobacteriota bacterium (assembly GCA_046727715.1). Taxonomy (GTDB): domain Bacteria; phylum Desulfobacterota; class Binatia; order DP-6; family DP-6; genus CAVQLX01. The sequence goes on along the minus strand of JBKPDC010000032.1, from coordinate 3,147 downwards.
CCACCGCGCCAGGCTCTCGAGCCCATGTCCCGCCGGCGGGCCGTAGCGGAAGGTGAACTGGTGCCACGTCGGCGGCTTCCCAAGATTCTCGCCGGGTGCGACTGCCCCGCAGTGATCGCAGCGGTACTGAATCGACATCGGTTCGGTTTCTCTCCTTCGTGGGTCGCCGGCTTGCGTGCCGGTTCGCACTCCTCTTTGATACGCGCGTGACGCGACAACCGTTGTCGGAGGCCCGCACGCCGAAAGGCCTGCGGGCGCTGGGGTCTAGACGCGGGGTGGCAACTCACGCGACGGGCGTGCGCGGCGCCCAGCTCGTGGACGGCCTCTATGCCCGGCCAACGGGCTGGAGCCTCGGGGCGGTGGCCGAGGAGCTCGGGGTGTCGGTCCGCTCGGTCGAGCGTTACGTCCGGGCCTGCGCCAACTTCATCACCGACAAGACAGGACGGCCACGGATCGAGATCGTGCGCCACGGTGGCCGGCGCCTCGTCCGGCTGGTCCCGCGCGCGCTGGCGCGCGAGTCCACGGTTTTCCAGGTGGCGGCGCTACGCCTCGCCCGCACGCTGATGCGCCTGGTGGGCGGCACGGTACTCGAGGAGCTCCTCGACGACGCCTGCGAGCGCCTCGAGGCGGTGGCCCGCCCCGAGGACCGTCCCAAGCTCGCCAGCCTGGACCACAAGTTCTATGCGATCCCGTTCGTCGAGAAACAGTACCGCCACCTCGACGAGACAATCGACCGCATCCTCCGAGGCCTCGTCGGGCAGCTCCGGCTGCGCATCGACTACGGCGGCACGCGCGGCGAGGGCCGGATCCACGCGTTCGACCCCTACACCCTGGCCGTCTACCGCGGGGGACTCTACCTGATCGGCCGCAGCGACCGCCACGAGAAGATCATCTACCTTGCCGTGGAGCGGATCCTGTCGGTCGAGCTGACCAAGGAACGCTTCGAGTATCCCGCTCGGTACTCGCCGAGCCGCCACCACCGCGGCGTCTTCGGCATCATCCGCGGCGAGGAGGCGCGCGTGGAGCTGCTGCTGATGGACCGGGAGACGGCAGCGCTGCTGCGCGCGCGCCGCCTGAACCTGGGCGAGCGCTTCCACGCGCGCAAGGACGGGACGACGCTCCTCACGATGCGCGCGCGCGGGATCGACGAGCTGGCGAACTGGGTGCTCGGCTTCGGCCCGCACGTGCAGGTGCTGCGGCCGGCGGCGCTGCGGGAGCGCGTGGCGAGTGACCTGCGGGCTGCCGGCGAGTTGTACGAGGAGTCGCGATGAGACCGTGTGCCGTCGTCTGGTTCCTGGGCCTCCTCGCCGTCCCCGTGTCGGCCCCGGGCCAGACCACGTGCCGCCCGAACATCTTCGGCGGCCAGGATTGCGAGGGACCCGAGGGACGCTCCTCTTCCAGGCCGAACATCTTCGGTGGGTTCGACACCGAGGGGCCTGGCGGCGCGCGGTCGTCGTCGCAGCCGAACATCTTCGACGGCGAGGACATCCGGACCCGCGGCGGCACCATCCAGTCGGCCCCGAACATCTTCGGCGGCGAGACCTACCGGCTGCCGGACGGCGGACGGGTCGAGTCCGTGCCGAACATCTTCGGCGGGCGGGACTTCAGATACCCCGATGGGCGGAGGGTGACGTGTCGGCCGAACATCTTCGGCGGCCAGGACTGCCGGTGATCGCAGGATTCGCGGGTCGCCCTGCGGACTCGGTATGTCTTTTGCTCCTCCATCGGTCCCGTACGGGTGGGAACGGTTCCTTCCCGGACCGCTCGCGAAGGAGGAGACGCCTGGCCGACTACGTGACCGTTGCTACGCCCGCGTTCCCGCCGCGGGGAAATGATTCGGAGGAGCGCCTCGAGAAGGCCGAGGGCCTCGCGGCAGCCGTCCGCCTGTATACGGAGGTGTTCGAGGTAGATCCCGGTGGCGACCCGGAGGTGGTCCAACGCTTCGCCGGATGCTCCTCGCTCTGGAGGAGTTCGAACTCGCCGGCCTTTGCCCCGAGCAGCGGCTCGAGCGGCAGCGGCGGATCGAGCGCCAGCGTCGCCTGGTGACCGAGGATGGCGAACGCGAACGAGGGCCAAGCCGATTCGCATGGCACCTGAGGAGAGGTGAAGGATGAGGCGCCGCTGACGACCGTGGCGGTCCGGACAGTGCCCTGCTACCGTGCGTCCATGCGCCTTGCCAGTGGCCGGGTGGTCAGGGGTTCGATCGTCACTCGCGCGAGGTTCCCCGACGGGACACGCCTCACGCTCGTCCCGCACGACGACAGGCCACCGGTCGGTCTCGACCCCGACGAGGAAGCCGGTGTGCTCAAGGGGATCACCGAGATTGCGTCGGGCCGAGGCATCCCGGCACGCACCGTTCGTCGGAAGCTGCGCCGCCGCTGACTGGCGCGGGGGTCGAACCAGGCGGTGGCCCCCTACACCGTCATCGTCGCACCGATTGCCAATGCGCAGATCGAGGCCGCACTTCTGTGGTGGAGCCGAAACCGGCCGGCGTCGCGTGGCCTCCTTGCGAACGAGGTCGATCGCGCGCTGGAGCTGATCGAGCACGTACCCCAGGCTGGGCGTCGCGCAACGAGCGCGCTCTTCCGTGACGTCCGCCGGCTGCTGCTCCGGCGGAGCGGGTATCACCTCTACTACCAGGTACTCGACTCGCAGCACGCCGTCCACGTCGTGTACTTCCGTCACGCTCGTCGGCGACCGATCACCAGGCGCAGATGAGCTCGGCAGGCCGCGCCTCGGCGACGTGAACTGGCCACGTCCGGTCCGCTCGGCATGGGAGTACCGACTGATTCAGCGGTAGCACCGCCGAAGCTACGTTTCCGCTACCGCGTTGCTACCACTCCAACCCGAACCAGCACGAACGAGGCGAAAGTGTGGTCAGTCGTGATCCTCGGTTGTTTGTGGAGATAGCTCTTCCTGGTGCTGCGGAGTTTCGCCTCGATGCCATCCCCGTCTCACCCCGTTGCGACCGTACACGGGTGTGCGCCAGTGTGCGTGAATCCAGCGCTTTTCGCTGAGACGGACGCACCGTTGCGGACAGCCGCGCACACCCAGACCGCCCTACTTCCGCCCCCTACCCTCGCGCCGCGTGGCGACGCCGCAGCCCTCCCCGCGACCCTCTGCCGGTGACCCGTGCGATTGTTTGCA
>JBKPDC010000031.1:0-11231 GCA_046727715.1 Thermodesulfobacteriota bacterium | reverse complement strand
CTTCGCCGCCGCATCCGTCTCCGGGTTGGTGAAGCCGTGCTGCGCGTTCGGGTAGGCGATGAAGCGGTAGTCGGCCTTCGCCTGATCCATCTCCTGCTTGAAGGCTGCGACGTCGGCCTCGGGGACGAGCCTGTCGGCGGCGCCGTGGCAGACGAGGAGCTTCGCCTTCACGCCTCCCGGGGCAGGCTTGTGGAAGGAGCTCAGCGCCCCGTGGAAACTCACCACGCCGCGCAGCGGCATCCCGGTGCGCGCCGCGTGCAGGACCACCGCGCCGCCGAAGCAGTACCCGATGGCGGCGATACGGGTCGGGTCGACCGACGGCTGCGACCGGAGCAGCTCGTAAGCGGCGCGAAAGCGATCCTCGGCCGCCTCGCGGTCCGCGAGCACGGCGTTCATGAGCGCACCGGCGTCGGTGGGATTGTCGGCCACCTTCCCGTCGCCGTACATGTCCACTGCGAGGGCGCTGTAGCCGAGCTCGGCCAGCATGCGCGCGCGGCGCCGGATGTAGTCGTTCAGGCCCCACCACTCGTGCACGACGAGCACGCCGGGACGCGCACCCTGCTTCGACCGGTCGGTGGCGAGACAGCCGCGCAGCGTGGTGTCGCCCGCGGCGTAGGTGACGGGCTCGGTGTGGATCGTGTCGGCCATGATCGGTCCTCCGCGCGACAGTGGTGCCACGGACGTCCGCTGGACGCCAGCCTGGATGGCGCCTCGCTGGTGTCGTCCCGGTCTCATCGCCGAGGCGGGGATGCAGCTCGCCGTCCTCGCGCCACCGCCGATCTCGCCCTGGGCCGCCCTGCCAGTCGAGGTTGTTGACACCGGTGGGCTTCGCTAGGGTCCCGCCCGATGATCGCCTGTCTCGACCTGGAAGGCGTCCTCGTCCCGGAGATCTGGATCAACGTCGCGGAGCGCACGGGAATCGCGGCGCTGCGCCGCACCACGCGCGACGAGCCCGACTACGACAAGCTCATGCGCGCCCGGCTCGCCATCCTCGACCAGCACCACCTCCGGCTGCCCAACATCCAGGCCGTGATCGGGGCCATGGAGCCGCTCGACGGCGCGCTCGACTTCCTCGACTGGCTGCGCAGCCACACCCAGGTGATCATCCTCTCCGACACGTTCGGCGAATTCGCCGCCCCCATCATGCGGAAGCTCGGCTGGCCGACGCTCTTCTGCAACTCGCTCACGGTGGACGGCGGAGGGCGCATCAGCGGCTACCGGCTGCGCATCCCGGACGGCAAGCGGCGTGCCGTCGAGGCACTGCGCGCACTCGCGTTTCGCGTCGTCGCGGCGGGTGATTCCTACAACGATACCACCATGCTCGCCGCCGCCGACGCCGGCATCCTGTTTCGCCCGCCGAAGAACGTGGTCGACGACTTCCCGCAGTTTCCCGTGACCCACACCTACGCCGAGCTCCGGGACGCTTTCGTGCATCACGGGAACGGCGAGATCGCGGCGTAGCAGCCGGATGCGACTCCCAGCGTTCGTCGTCCTGCTCCTGGTCGCCGTGCCCGCGATCGCCCGCGGCGCGAGCGAGCACGGCGGTCATGCGACCCCCGCGGCGAGCCCGCCGATGCTCGGCGGGCTCGGCAACCATAGCCATCCGGTCACCACGACACGTCCCGAGGCGCAGCGCTACTTCGACCAAGGCCTGCGTCTCGTCTACGGCTTCAACCACGACGAGGCCATCCGCGCCTTCCGTGAGGCGGCGCGGCTCGATCCGGGCTGCGCGATGGCCTGGTGGGGCATCGCCTTCGCCGCCGGCCCCAACTACAACCTGCCCATCGACGAGGAACGCGACCGCATGGCGCGCGAGGCGATGGCGAAGGCGGTCGCGCTGGCCCCGAAAGCGAGCGCCGCGGATCGGGACTACATAGACGCCCTGGCGAAGCGCTATACGCGCCCGTCGGGGGCCGATCGCAAGCAACTCGATCGCGACTACGCCGACGCCATGCGCGCGGTGAGCGGCAAGTACCCCCACGACCTCGACGCGGCCACGCTGTTCGCCGAGTCGCTGATGGTCCTGCGGCCGTGGGATCTGTGGACCCTCGACGGCACGCCGCAGCCGGGCACCGCAGAGATCACGGCGACGCTCGAAGGCGTCCTCGCGAAGGACCCGAACCACGTGGGCGCCAACCACTACTACATTCACGCCGTCGAGGCGTCGCCGAATCCGGAGAGGGCGCTCCCGAGCGCTCGCCGTCTCGGCGGGCTCGCGCCCAGCGCCGGCCACCTCGTCCACATGCCAGCGCACGTCTACATGCGCGTGGGGCGCTACGCGGACGCGGTCGAGGCCAACCAGCGCGCCATCGCCGCCGACGAGCGCTACATCGCGGCCGAGAAGCCGCAGGGCGTCTACCCGCTCATGTACTACCCTCACAACATCCACTTTCTGTGGTCGGCGGCGAGCATGGAGGGGCGCAGCGCCGAGGCGATCGCGGCCGCTCGCAAACTGACCGCGCAGCTCTCGCCCGCGGCATTGCGCGAGATGCCGATGCTGGAGCTCTTCGCGCCCACGCCGTTCCTTGCGCTGGCGCGGTTCGGGAAGTGGGACGAGGTGCTGGACGCGCCGGCGCCCGGCGAGGAGTTCCAGGTGGTGTCGGGGATGTGGCACTACACGCGTGGGCTCGCGCTGGCGGCCACCGGGAAGCTCGACGAGGCCGATCACGAGCAGGAGGCGGTGGCCCGGCTGGCCGCCGCGGTGCCGGAGGCCCGCATCATCGGAGACAACCAGCCCGCCAAGCGCCACCTGGAGCTGGCGGCCGCCGAGCTAGCCGGCGACATCGCAGCCCGGCGCGGCCGGACCGACGAGGCCGTGCGCCGTCTGGAGGAGGCCGTCCGCCTGGAGGACCAGCTGCCGTACACCGAGCCGCCGGCGTGGTGGCGCCCGACGCGCCACGTCCTCGGTGCCGTACTGCTCGAAGCCAGCAGGCCGGCCGAGGCCGAGTTGGTCTACCGCGAGGACCTGCGCCGCAACCCCGACAACGGCTGGGCGCTGGTCGGACTGTCGCGCAGCTTGCGAGAGCGGGATCCTGCCGGTGCCGCGGCCGCGTCGGCGCGCTTCCGCAAGGCCTGGGCGCACGCCGACGTGCAGGCCGCCGCGTCGCGGTTCTAGGCGGCGCCCGGAGACTCCGTCTCGGGACGGTCTCCTAACCGCGGGCGTACGGGTCGTCGAGAGCGAAACGCCAGGTCCCATCAGCCTGGCGGCGCACGACCTCGACGGCCTGGCCGGCAATCTCCACGCGCCCGCCCTCGGGATCCACGAAGTGCCCCCTCCAGTCGTTGTAGAGCAGGGCGAGGTCGTCCCCCGCATGGAGCAGCTGGACGACGTTCATGCGGATCTGCGCCTTGCCGGCGATGAGGCCGCCGAGTGCCTCGCGGATCGCTGCGTGCCCCACTGCCTTCTCGCCCGGGCTCGGCACGAGCATCGCGCCGGGCTCGTAGAGCGCCACCAGTGCGTCGAGATCGCTGGCATTGAGATGTCGTTCGAAGAGCGCGTCACATTCCTCCGGGGAGCGTGCGGCCATGCGGTCGCCCTAACAGAGGCGCGGGACGTTGACCATCCCCCGTGCGCCCGTTCACGCAGGTCCGATGAAAGTCGGAGCCCCAACGTCGCGCGACCAAGGTCGGTCGTCCCGGTGGCCGCAATGAAGCAGACGTGTTCAGGCGGGAGCGCGAACCGCCTCCCAGACGATCGCTTCCGGGAGTCCGAGCAGCGCCCCGCGGAAGGCGTCTGGGGCGGCCCCCATCAGGCCGCCGGCGGCCATCCTGAGCGCGGTCTCGTCCAGGCGGGGCTCGAGGCAGCGCGTCACTCGGAGCCCTGCATCGGTGAAGGCCGCGAAGTATGCCTCGTGCGCGTGGGCGTGGCTCCGGACGTAGCCGGCGCGACCGTTGGCGTCGAAGAAGAAGGCATTCCCGCCGGTCATGAGCTGGAACGGATGAAAGTCTGAGACCACGAGCCGCCCGCCAGGACGCAGCACGCGCGCCAGCTCGGCCACCGGTCGGCGCAGGTCCTCGCAGTGCGTGAGCGCCAGCGCGCAGACGACCAGGTCGACGCTGGCGGTCTCGACCGGGAGCGCGACCAGGTCCCCGAGGCGAAGGTCCGCTTCCGGGAGTGCGGTCCGGGCCATGTCCAGCATCTCGGCGCTCGCGTCCACGCCGATCACGCGGTGGCCGCGCGCGCACAGCCAGCGTGCGTGGCGTCCGGTCCCGCAGGCCGCGTCGAGCGCAGTGCCGGGCGGCAGCGGATCGATCAGTGCGCGCACCGCAGGTTCCTCGACGTGGATCAGGGGGTTCCGCGTCGCGTCGTATGAACCGGCCCAACGTGCGTAGCCGGAGCGCACGTCCTCGGCGGGTACCTCGAGACGGAGCGAGAGCGGCGGAGCGTCCGGGTCGGCCAGGAGCCGTGACAGGTCCCGGGCTCGTGCATCGGCTGCCGTGGGATCCGTGAGCCAGGCGCGCAGGAGCGCGAGCCCCTCGATACCGAGGATGAAGTGACCGAGGCTCGCCTGCGCCATGGTGCTGTGGTTTCCACAGCCCGGTGGCGCAGAGCAAGCCCGGCGGGCGTCACTCGAGTGCGCCGTATGCCTTCTGGTCGGCCCGAGCGCGTGCCGCGCGTGCCTCGTCGAGCGACTCCCGGAATGCCCGCAGGAACTCGGAGATCACGGGGCCGTGTACGGCACTCACCGTACAGTGCAGGCTCGGCGGCGGCTTCTGCTGATCGAGGTACCAGCCACGCTGCCAGAGCGCGTCGCCCACGGCGAAGGTGTCGGCGTCGTCGATGGTGAACGCGACGAGCGTCGCCTCCGGCTCGCCGAGCACGCGCACGCCCGGCGTCACGCGCAGACCGGCGACGAGCGCCTCGGTGGCCTCGCGTGCCGCCTTCGTGAGGCGCAGATACCCCGCCTCGCCGAGGTAGTGCATCACGGCCCAGGCGGCGGCGATGGAGCCACCGCCCTTCGTCCCCAGCACGCCGGAGCTGGCGTAGCGGCCGCCCAGCCAGTTCTCGGTGACGAAGGTCTGGTGCCTCCGCAGCGCCTTGGTGCGATGCAGGATCACGGACGCGCCCTTCGGCGTGTAGCCGTACTTTTGCAGGTCGACCGACATCGACGTGACGCCCGGGACGCGGAAGTCACACGGCGGGATCGGGTAGCCGAGCCGTTCGAGCATCGGCAGCGTGATGCCGCCCATGCAGGCGTCGACGTGGCAGTTCACGCCGCGCTCGGCCGCGAGCGTCGCGATCTCCGCGACCGGGTCGATCACGCCCTGCGGATAGCTGGGGGCGGAGGCCACCAGCAGCACGGTATCGGACGTGATCGCGGCCGCCATGGCCTCGGGATCGGCGCGGAAGTCGTCCCGCACGGGCACCCGCACCGTGCGCACGTCGAAGTACTCGGCGCCCTTCTCGAAAGCGGCGTGCGCCGTGGTCGGCAGCACCATCTCGGCCGCGGTCACGCCGCGCTCGCGGCCGCGTCCACGCGCCGCCTTGACCGCCATGAGGATGCTCTCCGTGCCGCCGGTGGTCATGAAGCCGGCCGCCTCCGGCCCGCCGTGCAGCAGGTCGCCCACCATCGCGACCACGTCGCTCTGCAGCCTGCGCAGGCTCGGGAAGGCGACGACGTTCAGCGCGTTGCTCGAGAGGTACTTGGCGTACGCCGCTTTGGCCAGGTCGAGCACGTCGTCGCCGGCATGGTAGGCCAGGCTGAACGCCCGGCCGCCGTGCCAGTCGACGTCGCGCGCCTGTAGCGCAGCGAGCTGGTCGAGGATCTCGTCGGCGGGCCGGCCGGTGGCAGGAAGCGGCATGCGCCGACCATAGCGCGAGCTCCAAGCCGAGGGCGAGGCCTGCGCCGTCGAACGCGTCGGACGCGGTGGAGGGTACGACTCAGTCGTCGCGCAGACGACAACGGCTTGGCTGTGAGCACCGAAGGCACGACCTGCGCGACGATCTGCCTTCCCGCCGCTCCTGTTGCACGTGGCTTCCGGGCGAACGGTGCCCGCGCCTTCAGGTCCGCCATGATCAGCGAAGCGCCGGAACTCCGCATCGGATCCGTACAGGCGCCGGCACCTGTCGCTGATCTTCTTCAGCAGGAGGGGTCGACGCGATTGAGGATGGCGAAATCAACGTCCCCCGCCCCAATCGGGCGCCGCATGGAAGCTCCCTTCTTGACTCGCCCATGGACCTAGCAGGCGCACTCGCCGCGGCGGCGTGCGCGTGCTACGTGCGCGGCGCACCACCGTGCGAGGGAGGATCAATGGTGCGATGTCCAAGCTGATACTGGCCGGTGCCGCACTCGCCGTGACCGTGGCGGGGCTGGGGTGCGGGCCACGCGTCCAGCCGAAACCCGAGGCGACCGAACCGGCACCGCCCGATCCCGCAGTCGTCGCGATGGAGCGGAAGCGCGCCTCGGCGAAGTACCAGCAGGAGCTGGTGATGGCCGAGGTGGGGCGCACCCACCCCGTACTGAGCGCGACCCTCGATCGCAACCTGCCAGGTCTCCAGGCGGCGCTCGGCAAGGCGCCGGGCAGGGTCAACGAGGTGCGCCGCGACCTGCACCTGGGGCCGCCGCTGCGCGAAGCCTGCCGGCTGCGCTGGAAGGAGGGGATCGACGAGCTCCTCGAACATGGCGCGAAGTGTCTCGGCGACTCGCAGTGCGAGGCCTGCGCGCGCGCGCAAGGCGGAGCCACGGGCACGCTCGGCGAGCGGCCGAGACAAGCGGCCCCGGGTGAGGTACGACCCGCTCCATGACTCGCCCTCTCCGCTTCGGCGTGACCCTCCCGCAGATCAAGCGCACGTGGGCCGAGGCCCGCGACGCGGCGGTCGAGTTCGAGCGTCTGGGCTTCGACTCCCTGTGGGTGTGCGACCACCTCTACGGGGTTCCGATGCCGAACCTCCCGATCCTGGAGGCGTGGAGCGAGCTGGCGGCCGTGGCGGCCGTGACCGAGCGGGTCGAGCTGGGGTCGCTCGTCACGCCGCCCTTCTTCCGCAATCCCGCCGTGCTCGCGAAGCAAGTCGCCACGATCGACCAGATCGCCAACGGCCGCGTGATCGTCGGGCTCGGCAGCGGCTGGTTCGCGTCGGAATACGAGGCCTACGGCGCGCCGTTCCCGGCGGTCTCCGAGCGCCTGCGCGCGCTCGAGGAGACGTGCGAGATCATGAAGCGCCTGTGGACGGAGGAGCAGGCGACGTTCGTCGGCGCCACGGCGCGCGTGGAGCAGGCATGGTGCGAGCCCAAGCCGGTGCGCCGCCCGCCGATCCTGATCGGCGGCGGCGGCGAGCGGAAGCTGCTCCGCATCGCCGCCAGACACGCCGACATCTGGAACAACCTCGCCGTCAACCAGGCACAGCTCGGGGCCAAGGTCGCGGTCCTGCAGCGGCGCTGCGAGGAGGAGGGGCGCGACCCGGAAGCGCTCGAGATCTCGCAGCAGTGCCTGGTGGTGATCGCAGCCGACGACGCGGCCGCCCGCGAGGCACTCGCCAAGGCCAGTCGCATCTACGGCGGGCACATGGGCGGCGGCCTCGAGGAGCATGGCATCTGGGGGACACCCGCGCAGGTGATCGAGCGCATCGAGCGCCACCGCGCACTCGGCTGCACGCTCTTCGTCATGGAGTTCTTCGGCCGCGACACCCGGGAGCCGGCGCGACTGTTCGCCGAACGGGTGCTCCCGGCGTTCCGCTGACCCCCGACGCGGGTCGTCGTGCGCGCGGCGCCTACTCGCCGCGCGCGAGGTACGTGTATTCCTGGAGCCCCTGCTCGTACCGCTTGCGCAGCCGCGCGCTCTCCTCGAGGGAGATGTCGCCGGCGCGCAGCGCCGCCTCGATGGTGCGGCGCACCTTCTCGACCAGCTGGCCGCGGTCGTACTGCACGTAGGAGAGCACCTCGTCCACCGAGTCGCCCTCGACCACGTGGTGAACGGCGTAGCCTCCATCGGCGTCGAGCCGGACGTGCACGGCGTCGGTGTCGCCGAAGAGGTTGTGCAGGTCGCCCAGGATCTCCTGATAGGCGCCCACCAGGAACACCCCGATGTAGTAGCGATTGCCGTTGGCCGGGTGCAGCTCGAGCGTGTCCTTGACGTCGCGCTGGTCGATGAACTGGTCGATCTTGCCGTCGCTGTCGCAGGTGAGGTCGGCGAAGATGCCGCGGCGCGTGGGGCGCTCGTCGAGGCGATGGATCGGCATCACCGGGAAGAGCTGCTTCACCGCCCAGTGGTCGGGCGCCGACTGGAAGACCGAGAAGTTGCCGTAGTAGGTGTCGCAGAGGTCCTTCTCGAGGTCTTCCAGGTCCTCCGGCACGTAAGGCAGGTCGCGGACGATGCGGAGGATCTTGTCGCAGCAATCCCAGAACAAGCGTTCCACACGCGCACGGGCGCGCAGGTCGAGGTGCCCGACGGAAAAGAGCGTACTCGCCTCCTCCTTCAGCTGGAGCGCATCGTGGTACGACTCCTGGACGTTCTTGCGCGAGATGTTGGACCACACCTCGGACAGGTCCTGAAGCACCTTCGGCGCGCCGGCTCCCACGGGCTCGGGCGGCTTTCCGGTGAGCATCTCGTTGGCGCCGAGCACGTCGAAGATGAGGACCGAGTGGTGGGCCACCATGGCCCGGCCGGCCTCAGTGATGATGTCGGGGTGCGGCAGGCCGCGCTCGTCGCAGGCCTCCTGGATGTGGGCCACGACGTCGTTGGCATACTCCTGGACCGTGTAGTTCATCGAGGAGTGGAAGTTGGTCTGGCTGCCGTCGTAGTCCACGCCGAGACCCCCGCCGACGTCGATCAGACGCGGCGTGGCGCCGAGCGCGTGGAGCTCGACGAAGATGCGGCTCGCCTCACGGAGTGCGTCCTTGTGGGCGCGGATGGCCGTGATCTGGGAGCCGATGTGGAAGTGCAGGAGCTCCAGGCAGTCGAGCATGTCCTCGGCGCGCAGCCGCTCGATCGCATCGACGATCTCCACGGCCGACAGCCCGAACTTCGACCGGTCGCCCGTCGACTCCACCCACTTGCCGGCTCCCTTGGTCGTGAGGCGAACGCGCATCCCGATGCGGGGCCGGATGCCCAGGTCGCGCGACGTCTTGACGATCAGGTCGATCTCCGTGAAGCGGTCGACGACGATGATCGGCGCGCGCCCGAGCCGCTGGGCGAGGAGCGCCGTCTCGATGTAGGCGCGGTCCTTGTAGCCGTTGCAGATGATCAGCGCGCCCGGTGTGTCGAGAAGCGCCAGGGCGACCAGCAGCTCGGGCTTGCTCCCGGCCTCGAGTCCCACCCCGAAGGGCGCCCCGAACTCGACCACCTCTTCGACCACGTGACGCTGCTGGTTCACCTTGATGGGGTACACGCCACGATACTGCCCGCGGTAGCCGTACTCCGACATGACGCGTCCGAAGGACTCCGCCAATCCCCGTATCCGCGCCGCGAGGATGTCGGAGAAGCGGACCAGCAGCGGCGTGCGGAGCCCGCGGCGCTCGAGGTCGCCAACCAGGTCGAGCAGATCGATGGCCGGCCCGCCGTCGGCGGTGGGGCGCACCTCGACCCGCCCGTGGTCGTTGACGGTGAAGAACCCCGCTCCCCAGTTGCGCACACCGTAGAGCTCGGCGCTGTCCCGGATCGTCCAGCCGTGCATGCTGCGACTGCGCCTTCTACAGCACCTTTGAGCGCCAGGCGAGCGCATACGTGCTACGGCGCGGCTGGCAACGGGGGAACCGGCCGCGGTTTGACTCGGCGTCCGGTTCGGTGTGAAACCCCCGCCCCATGCAGGAAGTCGTCATTCTGTCGGCCGTCCGCACCGCGATCGGCCGGCGCAAGGGCGGGCTCGCCGGGCTCCACCCCGCCGATCTCCTGGGCACCGTGCAACGAGCCGCCGTCGAGCGCGCGGGCATCGACCCGAAGGACGTCGGGCAGATCGTCGGCGGCTGCGTGTCGCAGGTGGGCGAGCAGTCGTTCAACATCGCCCGCACGGCGTGGCTGGCGCAGGGCCTCCCCCTCGAGGTGGCGGCCACCACCGTCGACAGCCAGTGCGGCTCGAGCCAGCAGGCGACGACGCTGGCGGCCGGCATGGTCGGGGCCGGCATCGAGGATCTGGTCCTCGCCTGCGGCGTCGAGATGATGACACGCGTGCCGCTCGGCTCGAACGTGGTGGGTGCGTCGCCGCTACCGAGAAGCTATCGCGCGCACTACGCCTTCGCGTCGCAGTTTCAGGGCGCGGAGATGATCGCCAAGGAGTACGGCATCACGCGCGAGGACACCGATCGCTTCGGACTGCGCAGCCAGCAGCGCGCCATCCAGGCATGGAAGGAGGGCCGCTTCGAGCGCGAGATCGTCCCCGTCGAGGCGCCGGTGCTCGACGAGGAGGGCAAGCCGACGGGCGAGCTGCGGACCGTCCGCCGCGACGAGGGGCTGCGCGAGACGTCGCTCGAGAAGCTCGCCCAGCTGAAGGCGGTCGAGGCCGACGGCGTGCACACGGCGGGCACGTCGTCGCAGGTGTCGGACGGCGCCGCGGCCGTGCTGCTGGCGTCGCCCCAGAAGGCGAGGGCCCTCGGGCTGCGGCCGCGCGCGCGCCTCGTCGCGACCACGCTGGTCGGCGTCGACCCGGTGACGATGCTGAAGGGACCCATCCCGAGCAGCCGCAAGGTGTTCCGGCAGACGGGCCTGTCGATGCCAGACATGGACGTCGCCGAGGTGAACGAGGCCTTCGCGTCGGTCGTGCTGGCGTGGGAGAAGGAGCTCGACCCCAATCCGGAGCGGGTCAACCCGAACGGCGGAGCCATCGCGCTCGGTCATCCCACGGGCTGCACGGGGGCGCGCCTCATCACGACCGCGCTGCACGAGCTGGAGCGCACCGGCGGGCGCTACGGGCTGATCGCGATGTGCTGCGGCGGCGGGCTCGGAACGGGGACCATCATCGAACGGTTGTAGGGGCGGGACGTGACCCTGCCGCGGCCCGCTTCAGGTCGCAGTAGCGCCGTCGCACCAGGCGATGGTTGACCGCGTCCGCCAGCGCGCCTGCCCGTCTCCGCCGTACTCCGTCCGGGATAGAACTGACGCATGGTAGCCATCGCGACCCCCCAGGCCAATCGTCGTCACGACCTCGCCGCAACCACCGCGCCGCGGCGGGCCCACCCCAGGCGATCGAGCGCGACCGCACACGCGGTCACCAGGTTGAGTGAATCCACACCCGCCGCCATCGGGATGCGCACCCGGAGGTCGGCGGTCGCGAGTGTGGCGGCGCGGAGCCCGTCACGTTC
>JBKPDC010000030.1:0-4568 GCA_046727715.1 Thermodesulfobacteriota bacterium | reverse complement strand
CTTCCCGCACACCCCGCACGTCGAGACGCTCTCCTGCTTCGAACGGGCGTGCGAGAAAACGCTTGCGCATCGAGCGCCGTCTCGCCTATGTGAGGGCCAAATCTGGCTCGCGGGGGTGCTCATGCGTCCGACCCTGGTGACCGGCGCCAACGGCCACGTTGGCAACAACATCTGCCGCTTACTCGTCCAGCGCGGCGAGCCCGTGCGGGCAATGCTGCGGGCCAGCGCCGATCCGGCACCGCTGCAGGGTCTGGACGTCGAGATGGTCCACGGCGACATCTTGGACCCCGAGGCGGTCGCCCGTGCCGTCGCGGGGTGCGGCCGGGTGTACCACACGGCGGCGGGATTTCTCATGTGGGCGAAGGATCCCGAACACGCCATCATCCGCCCGAGCGTCGACGGCACCCGCAACGTGATGAAAGCGGCGGCCAAGGCCGGTATCGAGAAGGTGCTCTATGTCAGCACCGGCGGCACGATCGGTTTCTCGCAGACCCCGGACACGCGGCGCAGCGAAGCGGACTTCAACAAGGCCCCCCGCACGCCCTACTTCATCGGGAAGATCGCCGCCGAGAAGGAGGCCTTCGCCATCGGCGCGCGCGAGAAGGTGCCAGTCACCGCCATCAACCCGGGCTTCATCCTGGGCCCCCGCTTCTGGAAGCCCAGCGAATCGACGCGGCAGGTCGTCGATTTCCTGAACACGGGCCTGCCGATCTACTTCGACGGCGGCTTCGGCGTGGTCGACGTCGAGGACGTGGCGACGGGCGCCCTGCTCGCCATGGACAAGGGCGCCGACCAGGAGCGCTACATCGTGTCGGGCGAGAACGTCACCGTGAAGCAGCTGTTCGATCTCGTCGCGGAGCTGTCGGGCATCTCGCCGCCGCAGTGGAAGATGCCGGTCATCGCCTTGCGTGCCCTCGCCACCGGCCTGGAGGCGATCAGCTGGGTCACCGGATGGCGCCCGGCGATCGACCGCAATCAGGTGGACGAGTTCGCCGGCGTCTTCGGCTTCATGGATTCGGGCAAGGCGGAGCGGGAGCTCGGCTTCACGTGGCGCAATGCGCGCGACACCGTCCGCCGTACGGTGGCCTGGGCGATCGACCAGGGCTTCGTCACCGAGGGACGGAGGAACGCGTTGCAGCCCCATCCGTCGCTGACCGGGGCATACTAGGAGACCGATCCGAGACGTCGGCTCGGGTCGGTCTTCCACCGCGCCCGGGCCAAGTGTGACAACCGTTGCCATGGAGCTGAACCCGTTCGCGTGGGAGTTCCACGAGGATCCGTATCCCACCTATCGCTGGCTGCGCGACCACGCGCCGATCTACCGCAACGAGGCGATGAACTTCTGGGCGCTGTCGCGCTTCCGCGACGTCATGGGTGCGTTCGTCGACTGGCAGACCTATAGCTCGGTCGGCGGGCTCGTCCTCGAAAAGCTCAATCCCGAGCATCTCGAGATGACCCCCATGATGATCTTCATGGACCCGCCGCGGCACGACCGGCTGCGCAAGCTGGTCAGCCGGGCCTTCACCCCCCGGCGGATCGCGGCGCTCGAAGGATTCGTGCGAACGCTGGCGGCGAAGCTCCTCGACCCGCTGGTCGAGCGCGGCGGCGGCGATTTCGTCGACGACTTCTCGACCCCGCTGCCGATGGACGTCATCTTCACGCTCCTCGGCGTCCCCGAGCCCGACCGGCGACAGCTGCGCGAGTGGACCGACGTCTCCCTCTCGCGCGACCCAGGCACCGACGCCGTCCCGCCGCGTGCGATCGCGGCCGGGCTCGAGTCGCTGCGCTACTGGTTCCAGCTGGTTCAGGAGCTGCGCCGGCATCCCAACGACGGGCTCATCCGCGGGCTGTTCGACGTCGAGATCGAGACGGACGACGGCGGCGCGACGCGCCTCACCGACGGCGAGATCATCGGCTTCTGCTCGCTGCTCGGCGCGGCCGGCAGCGAGACGACGACGCGGCTCCTGGGC
Organism: Thermodesulfobacteriota bacterium; assembly: GCA_046727715.1. GTDB lineage: Bacteria > Desulfobacterota > Binatia > DP-6 > DP-6 > CAVQLX01. Next base: position 2,598 of record JBKPDC010000030.1, on the reverse strand, counting down.
TTCGCCGCCATCCTGTTCTCGCGCCACCCGGACCAGTACGCCCGGATCCTGGCCGCTCCGGACGTCATTCCGGACGCCGTCGAAGAGGTACTGCGCTGGGCGTCCCCGGCGCAGTACGCCGTGCGGACCATCACGCGAGACGTCGAATGGTATGGCCGGACCGTCCCGGCCGGCGATCGCATCCTGCTGCTGCTCGGCGCGGCCAACCGGGACGAGCGCGAGTATCCCGAGCCCGACCGCTTCGACATCGGGCGGGGGGTCCCGACGCAGCTCGGGTTCGGCCAGGGCGTCCACTACTGCATCGGTGCGTCGCTGGCGCGTCTGGAGGCCCGCGTGGCACTCGAGGAGTTCGCCCGGCGCTTCCCCCGCTACAGCGTGGACGAGACCCGCTGCCGGCACGTGCACATGAGCAACGTGCACGGGTACGAGAGCATCCCCTTCGCGCGGGCCTGACCGCCGGAGGCCGGCGCGCGGACCTCTCCGGGCCCCTCGCCTGCTTGACTCCCCGTCGATCGGTCTTACTTCCCGCTCAGCCGGCGTGACCGGGGATCGGAACGAAGGCCCCGGCCCGCGCCCAGCATCACAGCGACACGTCGCGTCCCCGGAGACGCGAGAAAGGAGTACTGCATGTCCACGTTCACAAACGCCGTCAACGAGCTCCTTCGTCTGCAGGGGGATCTGGATTCTCTCCTGCGCAGCCCGCGTGGGAGCGACTTCTTCTTCGGGCCCTCGACCGCGGGCGTGTTCCCGCTCATCAACGTCTTCCGTGACCGGGAGGGCAACGTGGTGATCCGCGCCGAGCTGCCTGGCCTCAGGCCCGAGGACATCAGCGTCACCGTCGATCAGCAACGGCTCACGATCAGCGGCGAGCGCAAGCCGGAAAGGGCCCAGAACGGGTACCACCGGCGCGAGCGTCCCTACGGCAAGTTCTCGCGCTCCGTCCAGCTGCCCGCCGATCTCGACGTCGAGCACGCCGAGGCGAAGTTCAGTCAGGGCGTGATGACGCTGCGGATCCCGCAGGCGGCGGCCGCGAAGCCGCGACAGATCACCGTACAGCCCGCATGAAGGAGACCACGACGATGACCACCCAGGAACTCACCCCGAAGGAAAAGCAGGAGCTCCAGGAGAAGGAGCAGACTCGACCGGGTCGCACCTTCGTGCCCGACGTCGACATCCGTGAGGACGAGCAGGCCCTCTGGCTGTGGGCGGACATGCCGGGCGTCAACCCGGACCAGGTCGAGGTGGAGCTGCACGACAACGTGCTGCGGATCGAGGGCCGGGTCTCGCTCGGGGACTACGAGGGCCTCACGCCGGCCTACACCGAGTACAACGTTGGCAACTACCTCCGCCGCTTCACGCTGGCCAACGCGCAGCACTTCGACAGCGAGCAGATCTCGGCGCGCCTCGTGAACGGCGTGCTCGAGGTGACCCTGCCCAAGGTCGAGAAGGCGAAGCCCCGCCGCATCCCCGTGTCCGCGTAGCACCCGCCCCCCAACCGGCCGTTGCACGCGGCGCGGCCGGACCGACCCCAGGCGTCTCGCGCGGCGGAGCCTCTCGGATCGCCGGCGCTCTGCCGCGCTCGTCCAACGCGGCAGCACGAGCTGGCTTTTCGCAGGTCTCCAACCTCGTGGTCTGGTGCGCAGTTCGTGACCCCGTAAGGAGATTCTGATCGTAGCAACGCGCCCCCCCAGCACAGGTGGGCCCTCTCGGGGGCGGGGACCCGGGCGCCCCGGTCCGCCGCCTGACGCTCTCAGGCCCGCGCGCCGACCAGCGCCTGCACCGCCTGCGTCACGCCGTCCACGCTCAGGTGGAACATGGGAAAGAGCCGGCGGACCACGCGTGTGGTCTGCGAGTAGTCCCACTCGCCGGGCGGCTCGGGATTGATCCACGCCGAGCGGTCGAAGTGGGTCGCGATGCGGTGCAGCCACTGGATGCTCGGCGTCAGCGACGTCCGCCGCGAGTCGATGTTGCCGTTGGGCTCGAGCAGCTCGGCGGGGTGCATGGCCGCATCGCCTACGATCGCCGCCTTCCAGCGACTGTCGAGCCGGCGGAGCACGTCGCCGGTCGCGATCGCGTCCGCGCGCAGCATCCGCGCCCGCGTGTAGAGGTGATCGTAGACCGTGTTGTGGAAGTAGTAGGCCTGGAAGTCGCGCAGGCCGCGCTCCTCGTGCAGCGCCGTGAGGAGCTGGCTCACCGGCTCGAAGTGGGGGTCCATGGTGCCGCCGACGTCCATCAGGAGCAGCAGGCGCACGTCGTTCCGGCGTGGCGCCCGGAACACCAGCTCGATCTCGCCCGCATTGCGGCAGGTCTCGTCCACCGTCTCGTCGAGATCCAGCTCGGTCTGCGGGCCGCTGCGCGTCAGCTGGCGCAGCCGGCGCAGCGCCACCTTCAGCTGCCGCACGTCGAGCGTCACGTCGGTGCGATAGTCCTTGAACCGACGCTCCTCGGCCACCTTCATGGCGGAGCGGCTGCGGGACGGACCGCCGACGCGAACGCCCGTCGGATGGACGCCGCCGTGGCCGTACGGTGACCGCCCGCCCGTGCCGACCCAGCGGTCGCCACCGTCGTGGCGCTCGGTCTGCTCGGCGAGCGTCTCCA
>JBKPDC010000029.1:0-17525 GCA_046727715.1 Thermodesulfobacteriota bacterium | reverse complement strand
ATCTGGTCCGCGCGATCGCCGCCGAAGGAGTAGCCGTCCTTCAGTGGCCACCACTTGCCGATGTCCCGCGTGAACAGGCGGAACGCGGCCTCGACCGGGCGGGCGACGTGGATCGACTTCTTGATCGTCATTCGACCTCCTCCCGTTCCGCGAATGCCTTGAATGCCTCGAGCGCGCGGTCCCAGAGATGGCTCATGCGCGCCATGTAGGCCCGGGCCTCTGCCAGCCCCGGCGCCGCCGGCGAGAGCCGGTACACGATCTCGCGCCCGCGCGCGTTCGTGGAGACGAGTCCTGCATGGCGCAGCACCCGCAGGTGCTTCGAGACCGCCGGGCGCGACATCGTGAGCCCCCGGCAGAGATCGCCGGCGCGGTGCGGCTTGCGGCCGATGCGCTCGATCAGCTTGCGCCGGGTCGGGTCGGCGAGGGCGGCGAAGGTGCCGTCGAGCGCCGCGCCTGCGCTGCGATTCGCTGCCATGTGCCAATAAGTAACTGATCGGTTACGCAAAGGCAAGGGCACCGCGTGCCGCGTTTTCGTTTCCAATTCACCCCCGTGATGGTCTAGGGTCTTGGCGCCCATCGTTTTGCGCCCGGGGAGGTTGCCCTCATGCGGAAATCCGCTCGCCCCTTGCTCGTCATCGCTGCCGTCGCCGCGTTCGCGCTCGGCTCGCTCGCCTGCGCCGAGCCGAAGCCCGGCGACACCCTCGACAAGAGCACGTCGCAGACCGCCGAAGGTCTCCTGCCGGAGGAGATACTGAAGCACTATCGCCAAGGTGAGTACGTGAACCCCATCGCCGAGTGGCCGGTGGACAAGTACACCTGGCCGCCCGATCTGCTCGCGGGCACGAAATCGAACGAGGGTAAGTTCGCGATCGGCCCCGAGGGGGGCATCATCGACAAGGCCACGGGCAAGCAGCCCGCGTTCATCATCGGCCACCCTTTTCCGACCGTCGAGGCGAGCGACCCGCAGGCGGCCGTGAAGGCGCTGTGGAACTTCTTCTATCGCACCTGGTACTTCGGCAATCTCATGGCCGAGTCTCAGGTCAACTGGGTGGGCGCGCGCAGCCTCGAGCGGCGCAGCGACCAGGACGTCCGCTTCATGTACTACGACGGCGTTCCCGAGGACGAACGGCCGCGGGCCAATCCGGAGAACTTCCTGAGCCAGCAGCTCGTCGTCACCCAGGCGCCTGCCGACCTGAACGGCACCAGCGCGCTCACCTATCGCTACCGCGATCCAGGCAAGCGCGACTCCTCGTGGGCCTACGTCCCGGCGCTGCGCCGGGTGCGGGCCGTGAGTCCGGCGAACCGCTCCGACGGCTTCCTCGGCTCCGACATGAGTCAGGACGACGGACCGTTCTTCGACGGCAAGCCGGAGGATTTCGACTGGAAGCTGACCGGCAAGGTCGATCAGCTCCGGCTCGCCGACTCGCGTAATCTGGAGGGGAAGGGGAGCGACAAGTGGGCGGACGGTAAGGGGTGGAATCCCGAGTGGCCCGACCTGCCCTTCATCGGCTACATGGATCCCGAGTGGCGTGGCGCCGGGTGGGCGCCGAGGGGCCTCGCGGTGCTGGTCAAGCGACCCTTCTGGGTCATCGAGGGCACGCCGCGCGACAAGTACTATCTCTTCGGCAAGCTCCAGCTCTACATCGACGCGGTCACGTATCAGGGCGCCTGGAACCGCAAATTCTCGTGGAAGGGTGAGCTGCTGAACACGCTCCAGGTGATGGCGTGGAACCCGGTCCCGGCCACCCGGCCCAGCGGCAAGGTGGACTACAACCAGGGTTCCAACATGGCGTACCAGGTCGCGGAGAACATCAAGATGAACCGCGCGACCGTCGCCGGCATCAAATCGAGCCCCACCGCCGGGTTCTACGGGCGGGTCAAGTTCGATCCGGGCATCTTCGACGTCGACGCCCTCGCCCGCCACGGGAAATAGCCGACCACCCGATCCGGTTGACTCGCCGGGGGCCGGTGTGTTTGTGGCGACTCATGCCGGCCAAGCCGACCCGCAGCGCGTCGCGCGCACGTGCGGCGCTGACGGCCGCCGATTTCGAGCGCCACCTCGTCACCCACGCCGCCACGCTCGCGCCCTCGGATGTGACGGCTCTCCTCGGCCGCAGCGACACGATCCGCCAGCGTCTCGCCGGCGAGCGGGCGGTCCACCCGGCGCTGGCGCACCGGGCACGCGTGGCGCTCTGGCTGCTCACCGACCACAGCCGCGGCGCGTGCCCGCAGATCCCGTATCAGACCGTCAGCCTGCTCGCGACGGCGCTGCTCTACTACCTGGCACCCATGGACGTCATTCCCGATTTCATCCCCCGCACGGGAACGGCGGATGACGCGCTCGTGCTCGACATCGCATGGCGGCTGGCGGCGCCCGGCGTGCAGCGCTACACCGACTGGAAGGGCCTGCCGCCGGGTGACGCCGGTCCCGACTCCGGGGCCATTCGTCTGCCACCGGTGCGCCCGGGGCGTCGCACGCCGCTGCACACCGCGCCGCCCAAGGCGCAGCGCGCGACCGCTCGCCAGGGTGCCGCGAAGAAGCCACGCGGCGCGAAGAGCCGCCCGTCCGCGACGCGCCGTCGGTAGGAAGGCCACCCCGAGACGAAGTCTCGGGTCGGTCGGCCCGCGTTCGCAGTGCCCCGGCGGGAGGAACGTCGGGGCGTGCCACGCGATCCGATGCGTCAGGCCAACTCCGCGCGGCACCCGGAAGGTGACGCGATGGCCCGGCCGCGAGAACCGGGTGGTGTACTCGAACGCGCCGTCGCGCCCCACCGCCACCTCAGTGGCCTGCACGTACCAGCGATCGGTGCGCGCCCAGCCGACGATCCGCCGATCGGCACCACCCGCGTTCTCCACGACGCCGCCGGTCCGAGGCGCAAGCGGCGCCGGGTCAGCCCGCGGCGGCGGTGCGCCGACGGCCGCGCCGCAGGGTCGCACGAAGGTAGTCGGCGTTCATCTGGCCGATGAACTGGACGCTGATGGCCTTCGGGCAGGCGGCCTCGCACTCGCCGTGGTTCGTGCACCCCCCGAAGCCCTCGGCATCGGCCTGCGCGGTCATCGCGAGCACGCGGTCCCAGCGCTCGGCCTGTCCCTGCGGCAGCTGCGCGAGGTGCGCCACCTTCGCCGCCACGAAGAGCGACGCGGACGCGTTGGGACAGGCAGCGACGCAGGCGCCGCATCCGATGCACGCCGCCGCGTCCATTGCGAGCTCGGCGTTCTCGCGCGGCACCGCGATCGCGTTGGCATCGGGGGCGCTGCCGGTGGGAGCCGTGATGAAGCCGCCGGACGCGATGATGCGATCGAAGGCGCTGCGATCGACGATCAGGTCCTTCACCACCGGGAACGCCTGCGCGCGCCAGGGCTCGAGGACGATCGTGTCCTCGTCCTCGAAGAAGCGCATGTGCAGCTGGCAGGTGGTGGTGCGCGGCCGCGGGCCGTGCGGCCGGCCGTTGATAACGATGCCGCACGTGCCGCAGATACCCTCGCGGCAGTCGTGATCGAACGCGATCGGATCTTCGCCCCGCTCGACCAGCTGCTCGTTCACCACGTCGAGCATCTCGAGGAACGACATGTGCTCGCTGATCCCGGTCGCGCGGTAGGTCACGAAGCGTCCCGTCGACGTGGCGTCCGGCTGCCGCCACACGTGCAGGGTGAGGTTCACTCGTAGCTCCTCGTGGCGAGGTGGACGTTCTCGAAGACGAGCGGCTCCTGGTGACGGGTCGGCACCTGGTCGGGGCCGGCATACTCCCACACCGCGACGTGACAGAAGCGCTCGTCGTCGCGCGCCGCCTCCCCCTCCGCGGTCTGGTGCTCCTCGCGGAAGTGCGCGCCGCACGACTCCTCGCGCGCCAGCGCGTCGCGGCACATCAGCTCGCCCAGGTCGAGGAAGTCGGCCACCCGACCCGCCGCCTCGAGCGACTGGTTCAGCTCGGCGCCCGTCCCCGGCACGGTGACGTCCTGCCAGAACTCCTCCCGCAGCGCGGGGATCTTCCGGAGCGCCGTCGCGAGACCGTCTGCGGTGCGCGACATGCCGCAGTGGTCCCACATGATGGTGCCCAGCTCGCGGTGAAACGACATCACCGTACGCCGTCCCCGCACGGCGAGGAGCTTCCGGACGCGTTCCGCCACGGCCACCTCTGTGGCCTTGAACGCCGCGTGATCGGGCTCGACACCGTCCGGCCTTACGCCTGCCAGGAAGTTGCCGATCGTGCAGGGCAGGATGAAGTAGCCGTCGGCGAGTCCCTGCATGAGCGCGCTCGCGCCCAGGCGATTCGCCCCGTGGTCGGAGAAGTTCGCCTCGCCGATCACGAAGAGGCCCGGCAGCGTGCTCATCAGGTCGTAGTCCACCCAGAGCCCGCCCATGGTGTAGTGCGTGGCGGGGTAGATGCGCATCGGGACGCGGTAGGGATCCTCTCCGGTGATGCGCTCGTACATCTCGAAGAGGTTGCCATACTGGTCCTCGATGGTCGCCCGGCCGAGGCGCGCGATGGCCTCCGAGAAGTCGAGGTAGACGCCCTGGCCGAACGGTCCCACGCCGTGTCCCTCGTCGCACACGCGTTTGGCCGCACGCGACGCGATGTCGCGCGGCGCGAGGTTGCCGAAGCTCGGATACAGGCGCTCGAGGTAGTAGTCGCGCTCGGCCTCGGGAATGTCCGCCGGCGCGCGCGTGTCGCCCTTCGCCTTCGGCACCCAGATGCGGCCGTCATTGCGCAGCGACTCGCTCATCAGGGTGAGCTTCGCCTGGTAGTCGCCGCTGCGGGGGATGCAGGTGGGGTGAATCTGCGTGAAGCACGGGTTCCCGAATCCCGCGCCTTTCACGTAGGCGCGCCAGATGGCCGTCGCGTTGCATCCCTTGGCGTACGTGGCGAGGAAGAAGACGTTGCCATAGCCGCCCGTCGCCAGCACGACCGCATCGGCCACGTGGGACTCGACCGCGCCCGTCACCATGTCGCGGACCACGATCCCGCGCGCCCGCCCGTCGATCACGACCAGCTCGAGCATCTCGTGGCGCGAGTGCATCCGCACGCCGCCGAGGCCGATCTCGCGCTCGAGCGCCTGGTAGGCACCGAGCAGCAGCTGCTGGCCGGTCTGCCCGCGGGCATAGAACGTGCGCGACACCTGCGCGCCGCCGAAGGAGCGGTTGTCGAGCAGCCCGCCGTACTCGCGCGCGAACGGCACGCCCTGCGCCACGCACTGGTCGATGATGTTCACCGACAGCTCGGCCAGCCGATAGACGTTGGCCTCGCGGGAGCGGAAGTCGCCGCCCTTCACGGTGTCGTAGAACAGCCGGAAGACGCTGTCGCCGTCGTTGCGGTAGTTCTTGGCCGCGTTGATGCCGCCCTGGGCGGCGATCGAATGCGCGCGCCGGGGGCTGTCCTGGTAGCAGAAGCAGGAGACGCGGTACCCGAGTTCCGCGAGCGACGCCGACGCGCTCGCCCCCGCCAGGCCGGACCCCACGACGATGACGTGATACTTCCGCTTGTTGGCGGGGTTCACCAGCTTCATCTCGAAGCGGCGCCTCTCCCACTTCTGCCCGAGGGGACCCGACGGGACGTTCGATCGGAGCTCCATGCGTCGCTGCCCCCCGGACTTACGCCACGACGCCCAACAGCACGGCGAGCGGGAACGAGATGTTGCCCGCCACGACGACGGTGGCGAAGACGGCGGCCAGGCGGTGGGCGAGCTGCTCGTAGCGGGGGTGGCTCAAGCCGAGCGTCCGCAGCATGCTCCACACCCCGTGCCGCAGGTGCGACCACAGCAGCAGCATGGCAGCGATGTAGAAGAGCGACACCGGCGCGCTCCGGAAGCTCGCGACGACGTTGTGGTAGACGTGGCCCTCCTCGAAGCCGGGGTTCACGACGCCGAATGTCAGATCGAGCAGGTGATAGACGACGAAGACCAGGAGGACGACGCCGCTCCAGCGCATGGTGCGCGAGGCCCAGGTCGACTCCCGCGCCTCCCACTCCCGGTAGCCGATCGGACGCGCCGCGCGATCGGCCAGGGTGAGCGACGTGGCCGCCCAGATGTGCAGGACGACGCACGCGAGGAGCACTGCGCGCACGGTCCACAACCCGGCGCCGTGCAGGAACTCGCGCAGGAAGACGGCGTAGCCGTCCATGGTTTCGGCTCCCAGGTAGAGCTGGAGGTTCCCGGCCATGTGCGCGAGCACGAAGCCGAAGAGCACGATGCCGGTCGCGGCCATGACGACCTTCTTGCCGATCGTCGAGCCCAGGAACGTTCGCGCCGCGGTCATGCGCCCACCGTCGCCGAGAGTGTCATGTCGGGATCACGTTGAGGCTAGACCCCCAGCGCTGGCAGTCAAATTACGTCCGCTTGTCCGCTGCATCAGCCGCGCTACAGGGCCGTTCAGTCGGGGAGCGGGTGCGTCATCTCCTCGGGTTTGACCCAGGCGTCGAACTGCTCCGCCGTGACGTCGCCGAGCGCGAGCGCCGCCTCGCGCAGCGAGAGCCCCTCGCGGTGCGCCTTGAGGGCGATCTTCGCCGACTTCTCGTAGCCGATGTGCGGCGTGAGCGCCGTCACCAGCATCAGGTTGGCGTCGAGGTGCTCCTTGATGCGCGCCGCGTTCGGCTCGATGCCGCGGGCGCAGTGCTCGTCGAAGGCCCGGCAGGCGTCGGCCAGCAGCTCGGCCGACTCGAGCACGTTGTGCACCATGACCGGCTTGAACACGTTCAGCTGGAAGTTGCCCTGCGAGCCCGCGAAGGCGACCGCCGCGTCGTTCCCGAACACCTGGACGGCCACCATCGTCATCGCCTCGCTCTGCGTCGGGTTGATCTTGCCCGGCATGATGGAGGAGCCCGGCTCGTTCTCGGGAATGCGGATCTCGCCGATGCCCGCGCGCGGGCCGCTGGCGTACCAGCGCACGTCGTTCGCGATCTTCATGAGCGCGACGGCGAGGGTTCGCAGCACGGCGCTGACATTCACCATCGCGTCGTGCGCCGACAGGACGGCGAACTTGTTGGGGGCCGACACGAACGGCTTGCCGGTCTCCTGCGCGATCAAGCGGGCGGCCACGTCGCCGAAGCGGGCCGGCGCGTTCAGGCCCGTCCCGACCGCGGTCCCGCCGATCGCCAGCTCGTGCACCAAGGGCATGACGCGGGCGATCGTCGCGAGCGCCTGGTCGAGCTGCGCCACCCAGCTGCCGATCACCTGCCCCAGCGTCACCGGCGTGGCGTCCTGCAGATGGGTGCGGCCCACCATCACCACGCTGGCGTATGCCTCGGCCTTCGCGGCGAGCGTGTCGCGCAGCGCGCGGACCGCCGGCACGAGGTGATTGTCGACCTCCTCGACGGTGGCGATGTGCATGGCGGTGGGGAAGGTGTCGTTGGACGACTGGCTGCGGTTCACGTCGTCGTTGGGATGGATCGGCTTCATCGATCCCGCCACGCCGCCGGCGAGCTGGATGGCGCGGTTGGCGATCACCTCGTTGGCGTTCATGTTCGACTGCGTCCCCGACCCGGTCTGGAAGACCACCAGCGGGAACTCGGCATCGAGCCGCCCGTCGATCACCTCTTGCGCGGCACGCACGATCAGGTCGACCTTCTCCGGCGGCAGCGTGCCGAGCTCGCCGTTCGCGAGCGCGCAGGCCTTCTTCAGGATGCCGAGCGCGCGGATCACCGTCCGCCCCCACGTGAACCGGGCCACGCCGATGGGGAAGTTCACGATGGAGCGCTGGGTCTGCGCGCCCCACAGATGCTCGGCGGGCACCGCCACCTCGCCGAGCGAATCGTGCTCGATGCGCACCGCGCCGACCGTCGGCCTGTCGGTCATGTCATCCCCCATCACGGGCGGTCTCTACCGCATATCCTTCGCGATGTCAGGCGGTCCGCGCGGGTCAGAAGATCTCCACCGTGCGCACCCCGCCCGCCACCGCGTACCCGCGGTACATGCCTTCGCTGTTGAACGGCGTCACCACCCCGCCGTGCGCGTCGACCGCGATCAGCCCGCCGCTGCCGGCGCCACCGAGCCGCGGCAGCGTGTCCATGACGACGGCGCGGGCGGCCTCGGCGAGCGTCTGCCCGCCGTAGCGCATGCGCGCGGCGACGTCATGCGCGGCGACGGCACGGATGAACAGCTCGCCGGAGCCCGTCGCCGAGACCGCGCAGGTCCGGTCGTCTGCATACGTGCCGGCACCGATGATCGGCGAGTCGCCGACGCGGCCAGGCCTCTTGTTGGTGAGCCCGCCGGTGGACGTCGCCGCGGCCAGGTGGCCGCCGGCGTCGAGCGCGACGGCACCGACGGTGCCGATGGTCCGGTCGTCGAGACCCGCCGCCGCCAGCCCGGGATCCACGAACGCGTCCTCGGAGCGCGCCGGAACCTCCTCGCCCAGCTCCCGCTTCGTCTCCACCAATTGCGCCCAGCGCCGAGCAGTCGAGAAGTAACCGGGGTCGACGAGCTCGATCCCGTGCGCCCGGGCGAACGCCTCCGCACCCTCCCCCACGAGCAGGACGTGCGGCGAGCGCTCCATCACGGCGCGCGCCAGCCGGATCGGGTTGCGCACCCGGCGGACCCCCGCCACCGCACCCGCCGCGCACGTCTGCCCGTCCATGATCGCCGCGTCCAGCTCGTGGCGGCCGTCCCCCGTGAACACGGCGCCGCGGCCGCAATTGAAGAGGGGCGAATCCTCGAAGACGACCACCGCGGCCTCCACCGCGTCGAGCGCGCTTCCGCCGGCGTCGAGGACCGTTTCCCCTGCATCGAGCGCCCGTCCGAGCAGCGCGCGGTACGCCTGCTCGGCGTCCGCCGTCATGTCCTGCCGCCGCAGCGTGCCCGCGCCGCCGTGAACGGCCAGCGCCCAGGGGGGGCGATCCACGAGGTCGCGCACGGCTACGAGCTCGCGACCGGCAGCTTGTGACGAGGCATCATCTTCCCCCCAGGTGATCGCTGCGATCTCGGGTCAGGCTCCCGGGGTCGGGCAGCAGGGCACGCGTGTGACGCGCGATCATCAGCTCCTCGTCGGTCGGGATCACCCAGACCGCCACCCGGCTCGCGGCCGTGCTGATGCGAGGGCCGCCGGCCGCGTTCGCCGCCGGGTCCAGCTCGACGCCGAGCCAGGCGGCGTCGCGACACACCGCTGCCCGCACGGGGGCCGCGTGCTCGCCGATACCGGCGGTGAACACGACCGCGTCGAGCCCGCCCAGCGCCGCCGCCAGCGACCCCAGCTCGCGTCCGATGCGATAGCAGAACAGGTCCACGGCCTCGCGGGCGCGCGGGTCGGGCGAGGCCAGCAGCTCCCGCATGTCGCTCGACACGCCCGACACCCCGAGCAGCCCCGACTCCTTGTAGAGGAGTCGCTCCAGCGCCCGCGCGTTCATCCGGCGCTCGTCCATCAGGTAGAGCAGCACGCCGGGATCGAGGGCGCCGCAGCGCGTCCCCATCGGAAGCCCGTCCAGCGCGGTGAATCCCATCGTGGTCGCCACGCTCCGCCCCGCCGCGAGCGCGCACATGCTGGCACCGTTCCCGAGGTGCAGCACCACGGTTCTCCCGCCGGCAGCGCGCGCGTCGTGCGCCGGGAGCACGGACGCCACGTACTCGTAGGACAGCCCGTGGAAGCCGTAGCGGCGTATCCCGCCCTCCGTGAGCGCGCGCGGGATGGCGAACGCCTGCGCGCGCGGCGGCTGGCGCAGATGGAATGCGGTGTCGAAGCACGCCACCTGGGGCAGTGCGGGGCGCTGCGCCGCCAGGGCCTTCACCGGCAGCAGGTTCGCGGGTTGATGCAGCGGCGCGAGCGGCACCAGCGCTTCGAGCCGGGCGACCACGTCGGGCGTGATCCGGACCGGCGCGGCGAACTCGGCGCCGCCGTGCACGACGCGGTGCCCGACCGCGACGACCGTCTGCCCGCCGGCGTTCGCGCGCAGCCAGCCGAGCAGGAAATCGAGCGCGCCGCCGTGGCCGATCCCGGTGTCCCAGCTCCGCCGTCCCAGCACCTCGCCGCCGACGTCGGTCGCCGAGAACCGCGGCCGGTCGTCCAGCTCCTCGACCCCGCCTGCCACGGCGCGGGCGAGCCCGTCACCGTCGAGCACGAACACCTCGAACTTGAGGCTCGACGAACCCGCGTTCAGCACGAGGATCGCGTCGGTCACGCGCGGTCCTCTGTTCCCGACCGGCGCGCGTGCGCGATGCGCGCCATGATCGCCGTCGACGCCTCCCGGCTGCGCGCGTTGTCGGCGCGGCTGGTGCGCGCGATCGGCACCCGGGTGCCCGGCACCACCCCCGCGCTCTCGGCCGCCGCCAGGTACGCCAGCGCGCCCTCGGCGACCACGTGCTCGAGCGTCGCACGGTCGCCGACGGCGATCTCGTCGAGCAGCTTGGTTGTCCAGGTGATCATTGGGACCCGCGGCCGCCGTGCTTGTAGTACGAAGCGCCGATCCGAGAAAGCTGGTCGCAACGCCGGGGCGCGGGGGGCCACGGCCTGTCGCGTGAGGTCGCGCTCACGACACCACCTTCAGCGCCTCCCAGCACGCGCCCAGGGGGTGGTAGTCCACCTTCCCCGCCGGGCTCTTCTCGGCGGAGTACTTCCGGTTGTCGCGCGTCACGATGCGAAACCAGGCGCCGTGCTCGTGGTCCACGAGGTGCACCCACGCATACGCCCAGATCCGGTGGTACCACGCCCAGTAGCGTTCCTCGCCGGTGCGCGCACCGAGGAGCGCGGCCGCCGCGAGCGCCTCGGCCTGCACCCAGTGGTACTTGTCGTCGTCGCACCACGAGCCGTCCGGCGCGAAGCCGTAGACGAGGCCGCCATGCTCCGCGTCCCACGCCCGCGCGAGGGCGGTCTCGAAGAGCACGACGGCGCGCGGCACCAGCCAGCTCGCGGGACGATGGCGCTCGAGGATGACGAGCAGCTTCGCCCACTCCGCGAGGTGCCCGGGCTGATACCCCCAGGGCCGGAAGATGTTCGAGCGATCGTGGCGGTTGTAGTCCCAGTCCACCGACCAGTCGGCGTGATAGTGCTCCCACGGCAGATCGCCCGCGAGCGCCGCCTGACGCACGGTGACGTTCCGCGCCAGAGTCTCCGCGCGATCGAGATAACGCGGATCGTGCGTTGCCTCCCACGCCGCCAGCAGCGCCTCGCAGGCATGCATGTTGGCGTTCTGCCCCCGGTACGGGGACAGCGCCGACCAGTCCGCGCTCGCCTCGTCGGCGTACAGGCCCGCCGCGGGCTCCCAGAAGCGGCGTTCCATGAGCGCGAACGTCTCCTCCAGGTGCGCGCGTGCCTCGGGCACACCCGCGAGCGCGGCGTGCGCGGCCGCGAGCAGCACGAAGGCGAGGCCGTAGCAGTGGTTGGTGGCATCGAGCGCCGCCGCGCGGCCGTCCTTCCAGCAGAGCAGCCAGCGGTAGCCCCCCGTCGTGGGGTCGCGGTGGGCATGGCGCAGGAACTCGGCTCCATGCAGCAGCGCGTCGCGCCAGCGCGACTCGCCGCCGTGACGCCACGCCATGGCGAAGTTGACGACGAATCGTGTGCTCGACACCAGGTGGCGTGTCGAGCTGTCGTAAACCGTCCCGTCGTCACGGAAGAAGTGGTAGAAGCCGCCGCTCGGATCGACGCAGCGCGGGTGGTAGAACGCCAGCGTGTCGCGGACGTGACGCTCGAGGAAGGAGCGGCTGCGAAAGTCGGGAAGGCGCACCATGCTTGCGGCTGGCCCGCTACCCGAGGATCCGTAGCCCGGTCAACTCGCGCGCGGCCGACACGTCGACACCCAGGGGCGTGGCGGTGTATCGGTGGCACGCGTGACGGCCCGCGAGCCCTCGCTCAAGGAAGCGCTCGATCTCGCTCGCCTCGGTGCAGACCGCGAGGCGGCCCGGCTCTGGAGCGCCGGGGTGGGACGCATCATCCGGCGCGGGTGGCGCCTCATGCGGCCGCTCGCTCCACACCTCGTGGCGCTCGTCGTCGCCTCGCTGCTGACGATCGCCTGCCTCGTCGCCGTCGGCTTGTGGCTCGGCTTCCGCGTGGTGTGGGACCTGATCGGCCAGGGCACGGCTCCGGCCCCGTGGGAGCTCGCGCTGCTCGGCATCGCGCAGCCGCCCGGGGACCCGTCGCTGCGGACCGCGATCGCGACCGCCGTCGCCCCACGGCTCGTGCTGCTCGCGATCGTCGGCGTCGCCGCGGCCCTCAGCCTGCGCTATTACGGCATCTGGATCCTCCAGCGCGTCAACCAGCTGCTGCGCCTCGCGCTCTTCGAGCGCGCGCAGGCGCTCTCCCTCCGCTTCCACGCCGACGCGCGCGTGGGCGATCTCCTCTACCGCCTCTCGCAGGATTCGGCCGGAGTGACCCAGATCCTCGACACCGCGATCATCCAGCCGCTCGTCGCACTGGGGACGTTCACGATCGGCTTCGCGGCGCTCGCATTGCTCGCCCCGCCGTATGCGATCGCGCCGCTCGTGGCGCTGCCGCTCGTCCTCCTGACTGGCCGCCTCGCCTCGAAAGCGATGCGCGCGCGTTTTCGGCGTGCGCGCGAGGCGCAGAGCGACCTGACGTCCGCCATCCAGGAGGCGGCGGTCGGCATCCGCGCCGTCAAGGCGTACGGCAACGAGGATCGCGCGCGGCAGCGGTTCGAGGAGGCGAGCCGGCATGCATTCCGCCGCGCCCTGGCGGCACGCGGCCTCTTCGCGGTCTACCGGACGGTGGTCTTCCTCGTGCTCGGGACGGCGCTGCTCGCGGTCGCGCTGCTGGCGACCGGGCGGGCAACGGCCGCCCCACCGCTCGCCTGGCCGCTCTTCGGGATGACCGTCTTCGGCCTCGCCGCCTACAATGCCACCAGGACGATGTCCGGGATGGCCCTCGATGCGATCCAGGGCGTCGCCACTCTGTGGGGACGGGCGCAGGACATGGTGATCGGGCTCGACCGGGTCTTCGAGACGCTCGACCGGGTGCCCGAGGTCCGCGACGCCCCCGGCGCGACGCGACTGCGCCCGTTCTCGCGCACCGTCGAGCTGCGCGGCGTCTCCTTCGCCTACGATGCCGGGCCGCCCGCCCTGTGCGAGGTGAGCCTGGTGGCACGTGCCGGCGAGGTGCTCGCCGTCGTCGGGCCGACCGGCGCCGGCAAGAGCACCCTCCTGGCTCTCATCGCCCGCTTCTTCGATCCCGACGCCGGCGCCGTGCTCGTCGACGGGCACGATCTACGCCACGCCACGGTCCGGTCGGTCCGCGACCAGACGGCCATCGCGTTGCAGGAGCACGTCCTCTTCGCGGCGACGGTGCGCGAGAACCTGCTCTACGGACGCCCCGGCGCGAGCGACGCGGACCTGCGCGTGGCGGCGGCCGTGGCGTGTGTCGACGAGTTCGTGCGCGCCCTCCCCCGGGGCTACGACACGTTGCTCGGCGAGCGTGGCGCCAAGCTGTCCACCGGCCAGCGGCAGCGGATCGGCATCGCGCGTGCCGTGCTGAAGGGCGCTCCCATTCTCCTGCTCGACGAACCGACCGCATCGCTCGACGCGGAGACCGAGCTGCGCGTCCTCGACAACCTGCGCACGTGGAGCACGGGCCGCTGCGTCGTCCTCGTCACGCATCGGCTCTCGGCTGTCCGCCGCGCCGACCGCGTCGTGGTCCTCGAGCAGGGTCGCATCGTCGAGGAGGGCGCGCCCGAAGAGCTCCTGGCGCGGCCGGCGGGACGCTACCGAACCTTCGTCGACGCCCAGCGCGCGCCCCTCGCGCACGGCCCCGTCGCGGCATCCGGCTTCACCGACGCCCTGCCGGGAGACGACGCTTCGTGACCCGGCCCCCGCTCGAGCTCGAGGAGAGCCAGACCTTCTCCACCGGGCGAGCGCTCCGCATCATCGCGCTCGCGCTGCAGTACGCCCGCCCGTTCGCGGCCCGCTTCGCCGTCAAGGCCGGGCTCGTCCTGACCTCGATCGCGGTCCTTCTGGTCCTGCCAATCCCCGCGAAGCTCCTGATCGACCACGTGATCCTCGGGCAGCCGATCGCTGCGGAACGGAACCCGCTGGTGCGCGAGCCGCTGCTCTGGCTCGGCCTCACCGAGCCCGCGGCGATCTTCTGGGCGACGGCGACGCTGCTCGTGGCGCTCCTCGTCCTCGCGGGTGCGGTCGGCCCCGGCGGCGCGGAGAACGAGCCGACCCAGGCGTGGCTCGGCGGTGGCCAGGACACCGCCACGCAGACCGAGAACGAAGCCAATGCCGGCTTCTCCCTCGTCGGCGGGCTGCTCGGACTCGTCGACTACTTCTTCACGATCCGTTTGACGCAGGACCTGAACCACCACTACCGCACGCGCCTCTTCGCGCGCATCGAGGCGCTGCCGTATGCCGCATTCGACGACGCGAAGATCGGCGACGCCATCTACCGCGTGCTCTACGACACCCCGGCCATCACGAACACCGTCTACCGCGTCCTCCTCACTCCCGTCGGCGCGCCCGTGGGGATCCTCGCGAGCGCGCTGCTGCTGCGCCTGTCCTTCGGGAACCACCCGCCGATCTACCTGTCGGCCCTCGCGATGCTGCCCGTGTCGCTCGTGGTCGGGCTGGCGCTGGGCGGGGTGCTGCGGCGGCGCGAGGCGCGCAGCCGCAAGGCCGGCGCGCTCGCGACGGCGACCGCCGAGGAAAGCCTGTCCAATGTCGTGGTGGCGCAGGCGTTCGGTGTCGAGGCGACGGAGCGGGCGCGGTTCGACGCGGCCTCATGGCGCGCCTTCACGGAGTTCCGCGGGGTGGTGGCCGCGGCGATGGCGGTCATCGCGGGCGGCGTCCTCCTGGCGGCGCCCTTCTGCGTCACGGCCGTGCGCTACATTCTCGGGTTGCTCGCGACCGACGCCATCACGCCCGGCGACCTGAGCCTGATCTTCGGCTACTTCTTCGGCATCGTCGGGCCCGCCGTCAACCTCGGAACGCTGTGGGCGCGGATCCAGGGCTCCGTGGTCGGGCTGCACCGCGTGTTCCACGTCCTCGAGCAGCTGCCCAGCGAGATGGACGACGCCGACCGACCGGCGCTGCCTCCGATCCGCGAGCGCATCGCCTTCGAGGGCGTGTCGTTCGCGTTCGACGGCACGCCCGTGCTGCGCGACGTCTCCTTCGAGGCGCGCGTCGGCACGATCACCGCCCTCGTCGGTCCGGCGGGCGCCGGCAAGACGACGCTCGTCTCGCTGATCCCGCGCTTCCACGAACCCGCCGCGGGGCGCGTCGTCGCCGACGGAACCGATCTCGGCAGCGTGCGACTCGCGTCGGTACGCCGGCAGGTGGCGTTCGCCTTTCAGGAGAGCGTCCTGTTCAGCGACTCGGTGGCGGAGAACATCCGCTTCGGGCACCCGGAGGCCAGCGACGCGGACATCCGCCGCGCCGCCCAGCAAGCCCTCGCCGACGAGTTCATCCGCGCGCTGCCGGACGGGTACGCGACCCGGCTCGGGCGCGCCGGCGCCAAGCTGTCGGTCGGCCAGAAACAACGCGTGCAGGTGGCGCGCGCGCTCGTGCGGCCGGCGTCCGTCCTGATCCTCGACGAGCCCACCGCGTCGCTCGACCCCGAGACCGAGGCCGCGCTCGTGCGCGCACTGCGCGCCGCGCGCCACGACCGCGTGGTCTTCGTCGTCACGCACCGGCTGTCGACCGTCGTCGAGGCGGATCAGATCCTGTTCCTCGAGGAGGGGCGCATCGTCGAGCGGGGGACGCACGCGGCGCTCCTCGCCCGGCGCAACGGAGCCTATCGCCGCTTCTGGGAGCTCCAGGCGTTCGGCACCGGGGCCTCGGCCTCGGGCAGGTTGCCCTCCGCGATGTAGCGCAGCAGTGTGGCCTTGCGGAGCAGCGCGATCAGCTCGTTCACGATCTCGATGCCCTGCTCCGCCATCCCGGACGCCGTCTCGGCGTCGACGCGCCCGGTGACGCCGTGCGCGAACATGCGCAGCTCCTCGCGCGCGAGCCAGCGCACGAAGTCGACGTAGACCCGCAGGTTCTCGGGCCGGAACCCGAGCCGCTCGGCATAACCCGCGTTCCGCAACGCCGCCCAGCGTTCCACGAAGCGGATGGCGTCGCCCTCAAGCCACTGGGTGCCCTGCCGCATGACCAGCTCGATGGCCTCGGTGTCCGCCAGCCGGCGGATCTCGCGCACCGACAGGCCCGTGCGCTTCGCGACGTCGCCGACGCGGGCCGCCGCAGGAGGCGCAAGGCCGCGATACAGGGTGCCGTCGATCGCGAGCAGGGCGTCCACCTCCGCGCGCGACGGCGGGGTGTCGGAATCGACGAGCGCCTTGATCGCCTGCAGCGGCAGGTAGCGCTTGCGCTGCAGCTCCTTGATGAGCGCGATGCGGTCGATGAAGGACTCGTCGTACCAGGCGACGTTCCGTCCCGGCCGCTCGGGCTCGGGCAGCAACCCCTCGCGGATGTAGAACCGGATGGTCTCCCGGCCGACGCCGGTCGCCCGCTCCAGGTCCTTCATCTTGAGGCGGTCCCGACTCATCCCACGTCTGCCACCCGCTCGATCTCGGCGCGCCGGGCGTCGAACTCCAGCGCGACCTCCTCGTCCTTCGCGCTCATTGCCGCAGCATCGACGTCGGCGTAGCCGAGGATGCCCATCTGCTCGTAGCCCTTGCGGATCTTCGGTCCCCAGAGCCCGATGTCCTTGATCACCGGGACGATGCGGCTGAAGAGCGCCGAGCGGTAGTTCTGCATGAAGCCCGACTCGAGCATGTAGGACGCACAGTCGGCGACCGGCAGGCCGAGCGTCTCCCACACCTCCTCGGCCTGGAAGCGGTCGCGCATGAGGTAGCACGCCTCCACCGCGAACTCCTCGCGCTCGTCGCGCTCGGCCTGCGAGAGTTTCGGGTAGTAGTCGCGCAGCGCGAAGCGGCCGAAGGCGACGTGCCGCGCCTCGTCCTGCATGACGTACGCATTCACCGCGGCGGCCAGCGGGTTCTGCGACTGATCGCGGATCTGCGCGAACGCGGCGAGGGCAAGGCCCTCGATGAGCACCTGCATGCCGAGGTAGGTCATGTCCCAGCGCGCGTCGCGGAGCACGTCGTCGAGGAGCCGCTGGAGCGTCGGTGTGATCGGATACGCGAGCTCGAACTTGTCGTGCAGCAGCCGGGAATACGCTTCCACGTGGCGGGCTTCGTCGACCACCTGCGTGGCGGCGTAGAACTTGGCGTCGATGCTCGGCACCTGCTGCACGATCTTCGCCGTACAGATCAGCGCCCCCTGCTCGCCGTGCAGGAACTGCGACAGCTGCCACGACTGGAAGTGGCGCCGCAGCGTCGCCTTCTCGGCCGCCGTCAGGCGCTCGAACACCGGCGAGCCGGAGATCGGGATCGATTCGTCGGGCAGCTGCTCCGGGTTCTCCGGATCCAGGTCCTGCGACCAGTCGATGCGTGAGTCGGCGTCCCACTGTTTCGCCTTCCCCTTGGCGTAGAGCTTGAGCAGGGAGTCCCGCCCGTCCCGGTACTCCCACCGGAAGGTGGTCTCGAAGCTCCCCGGCACGCTCCATTGCACGCCGGCTGCGGTCCGCGCATAGCGCTCGGTCGTGGAGATGGGCATAGCGATTCTCCTTGGGCGGGCGGGCCGCCAGTGCGTAGTACGTA
>JBKPDC010000028.1:0-11472 GCA_046727715.1 Thermodesulfobacteriota bacterium | reverse complement strand
GGCCTGGGGCGCGGCGCGCACGCGCTGCTCGGTTCGCCGCGGCGGCTCGCGCGGACGCACGTCGCGCAGGCGCTTCCCGAGCTCGATCCGGCGGCGCGCAGACAGCTCGTGCGCGCCACGTTCGAGCACGCAGGAGAGTCGTTCGCCGAGCTCGGACTCTTTCGCCGCATCGCCCGCGACCCGGACTACGTCCGCGGCAACTTCGAGGTGCTCGACGAGGCGCTCGCGGAAGGGCGCGGCGCCCTCGCCATCACGGGTCACGTCGGCAACTGGGAGCTCCTCGCGGCGACGGTCGCCGCCCGCGGCTACCGCCTCTCGGTGGTCGCACGGCGGGTGCACGACGAGCGCTTCGATGCGCTGATCAGGCGCTTCCGCGGCGATCGCGGGATGGAAATCCTGCTGCGCGACGCGCCTGATTTCGTGGCGAAGGTGCGCGAGGCGCTCTCCCAGAACCGCATCGTGGCCATCCTGATGGACCAGGACAGCCGTGGCGCCGGCGTCTTCGTGCCCTTCTTCGGCCGGCCGGCGCACACCCCGCCGGGTGCAGCCGTGCTCGCGCTCCGCACACGCGCGCCCGTGGTCACGGTCTTCATCCATCGCCGGCGGCCGCGCGGGCACGTGATCACGTTCGAGCGCGTGACGATCGCGCCGGGGACGGGGCGGGGCCAGATCGCGGAACTGACGGCGCGGTTCACGGCGGCGATCGAGGCCGCCATCCGGCGCACGCCGGCCGAATGGGTGTGGTGGCACGAACGCTGGCGGCGGCAGCCGTCCCCGTCCGCCGAGGCCGGGGCATCCAACCTTTACTCCCCCCACCCCCCGTGGTAGCTCTCGGCGCGCAGGAGCGCCCATGCGGAGGTCACGGCTACGCGCCGGTTTGCTGGTCGTGGTAGCCATTGCCCTCGCGGGCATCGGCTACCGGGTGTGGCGCAACGTCCTGGAGCGCGCGCCGCGGTCGCTCCAGGAACTCGGCATGGAGCTCCTCCCGGAGGTCGCGCAGCACATCCGGAACTTCCATCGCGTGAAGGTCAGGAACGGGCGCATGGAGTGGGAGATCAAGGCCGACGACGCGCGCTACTTCGAGAAGGAGAGCGCCATCGTCGTCCGCGAGCCGGAGCTCAGCATCTACACCGACACCGGCGTGCTGCAGGCCTGGGTGGCGAGTGAGCAGGGCCGCCTCGTGCTCGCAGGCCAGGATGAGCTCAAGTCCGTCGTGCTCACCGGCTCGGTCATCCTCTGGCTCGGAGACATGGAGCTGCGCACCGACAGCGCCACCTACGACCGGGCGAACGACCTCATCACCGCCCCGGGCGCGGTCAGGATCACGGGCCGCGACATGGACGTCCGTGCGCAGGGCATGCACGTGGATGTGACGCCGCAACGCATTCACCTGCTCGACGACGTGCACACCGTCCTCCGATCCGATGCCGAGCGCTCGTAGCCTTCCGAGCCTGTCGCTCGCGCTGGCCGCGCTCGCGAGCGTGGCGCGCGAGGAAGCGCCTGCCGAGCCCGCGGCGCCGGCGCCGCAGGCCCAGTCCGCCGCACCGGGCGGGCCGCTCGGCTTCGGGACGCTCGGCAAGAGCAAGGAGCCCATCACCGTCATCTCCGACAACCTCGAATACGACTACAAGAAGAACGTGGTCGTGTATCGCGGCAGCGTGCAGGCCACCCAGGGCGACGTGAAGCTCGTCAGCGACACCCTCACCATCACGCTGCTGAACCAGAAGCAGGACGGCCAGAAGCCGGACCCGAAGACCCCGACGACCGAGCCACGGAGCGCGCCGTCCAGCGATACCGGGCGGGTGCAGGAGATCGTGGCCCTCGGCAACGTGCGCATCGATCAGGGCACGCGGTGGGCCGTCGGCGGGCGTGCGGTCTTCGACCAGACGCAGCGGACGCTCGTGCTGACGGAGAATCCCGTCCTCCACGACGGTCCCAGCGAGGTCGTGGGCGACCGCGTCGTCGTGTTCCTGGACGAGGATCGCAGCGTGGTGGAGGGCGGACAGAAGCGCGTCAAGGCGGTGCTCTATCCGGAGAAGAACCCCGGGCCGAAGGGACCGGCGAAGCCCGGCGGCGGGGCGGCCGGCCGGCACGTCGGGCGGAACGGATGAACGGCGTCGGTGCAGCCCTGCTGCGCGCCGAGCGGCTCACCAAGTCGTTCGGCGGCCGCTGCGTGGTGAAGGACGTCTGCATCGAGGTGCGGGCGGGCGAGGTCGTGGGGCTGCTGGGACCGAACGGCGCCGGCAAGACGACCAGCTTTCACATGATCGTCGGCCTACAGCACCCCGACAGCGGCGAGGTCTTCCTGAACGGCGAGAACGTCACCGAGCTGCCGATGTACGAGCGCGCGCGCCGGGGCATCGGCTATCTGCCGCAGGAGGCCTCGATCTTCCGCAAGCTCACGGTGGAGGAGAACATCCTCGCCATCCTCGAAACGCTCGACCTGGCCTCGGAGGAGCGGCGGGAGCGGCTGCGCGTGCTGCTCGATGAGCTCGGCATCGCGCGGTTGGCGAAGAGCAAGGCCTACTCGCTGTCCGGCGGCGAGCGGCGCCGCCTCGAGATCACCCGCGCGCTGGTCATCTCCCCATCGTTCATGCTCCTGGACGAGCCCTTTGCGGGCATCGACCCGATCGCCGTGGTTGACATTCAGGGTATAGTCACTCAGTTAAAGACGCGAGGCATCGGCGTCCTCATCACCGACCACAACGTGCGTGAAACGCTTGGCATCTGTGACCGCGCGTACATCGTCAACGAGGGCGAGGTGCTGGAAGAGGGACCCCCGGCGCACATCGCCGAGAGCCAGCGCGCACGGGAGATATACCTCGGTGAGAAGTTCCGTCTGTAACCGCCGACCTGACCCGACTCGATGATGGCCGACACCCGGCTCGTGCAGCAGCTGCGACTGACCCAGCAGCTGGTGATGACCCCGCAGCTGCGGCAGGCCATCAAGATCCTCCAGGTGTCGCGCGCCGAGCTCGAGACGCTCGTCGACGACGAGCTCACGCAGAACCCCGTGCTCGAGGAGCAGCAGGCCGACGAGAAGCCCGAGTCCGAGGTGCCCACCGTCGACGGGCAGGCGGGTACCGAGGAGTGGCAGACCGAGGCCCCGAGCGAGGACGTGCCGCAGGCCTCCACGATCGACCAGATCGACTGGAAGGAGTTCGCGGAAACCTACTCGAACGACATGCACGGCTCGGGGGGCGGCGCAGCGCCTGACGACGACGACGAGCGCCGGCCCGCGCTCGAGAACACGCTGGTCCGGCGCACGCACCTCCCCGACCACCTCGTCTGGCAGCTCCGCCTGTCGGACCTGCCCGACGCCGACATGGAGCTCGGCGCCCTCGTCATCGGCAGCCTCGACGCCGACGGCTATCTCACGCTCTCGGTCGAGGAGATCGCCTTCCTCGCCAACGTCTGGCCGCACACCGAAGCGGTCGAGCAGGTGCTCCGCCGCATCCAGGAGTTCGACCCGCCGGGTGTCGCGGCGCGCGACTTGGCGGAGTGCCTCTGCATCCAGCTGAGGCAGCTGGGCCTCGCGGACGACGCGCTGCCGGTGCGCATCGTGCGCGATCACCTGGTGCTGCTCGAGAGCCGCCGCTTCGATCGGCTGGCCAAGGACCTCGGCGTGTCGCTCGAGCAGGTGGCCGAGGCGACGAAGGTCATCTCGGTCCTCGAGCCGAAGCCCGGCCGCGACTACGGTGAGGGCGAGACGCGCTATGTCACGCCCGACGTCTTCATCCAGAAAGTCGGCGACGAGTACGTCGTCACGCTGAACGAGGACGGCATGCCGCGGCTCCGCGTCTCGCCCTTCTACCGCCAGATGCTGGGTCACAACGGCTCGCCCGAGGCGCGCGGCTACATCCAGGAGAAGATGCGGGCCGCCGCGTGGCTGATCAAATCGATCCACCAGCGACAGCGCACGCTCTACATGGTCACGTCGAGCATCGCGAAGTTCCAGCGCGATTTCCTGGACTACGGGGTGTCGCACCTGCGCCCCCTCGTGCTGAAGGACGTGGCGAACGACATCGGCATGCACGAGTCCACGGTGAGCCGCGCGACCGCAGGGAAGTACGTGCACACCCCCCAGGGCACGTTCGAGCTGAAGTACTTCTTCACCTCGAGCTTGCGCAGCGGGCACGGTGAGGAGGTGTCGGCAGAGAGCGTGAAGGAGCGCATCCGAACCATCATCGCCAAGGAAGACGGACGCAAGCCGCTGAGCGATCAGTACATCGCCGAGCTGCTCGCGAAGGAGCAGATCGACATCGCGCGGCGCACCGTGGCGAAGTACCGGGAGCAGATGGGCATTCTCCCGTCGTCCAGGCGCAAACAGGTATACTAGGACTCGCAGGGCCAGGTCCGTAACTGAGCGCTCGCTCGAGCGTCCGCCCGCGGAGGGGTTGATGCAGATCACCGTCACGTTCCGCCACGTCGATCCCACTCCGGCGCTGCGCTCATACGCCGAGGACAAGGTGACGCGCGTGTCGCGCAAGTACCTGCGACGTCCGATCGACGCGCACGTCATCCTCGGCGTGGCGAAGGAGCGCCATGTGGCCGAGATCACGCTCCAGGGCGATCACGTGTCGATGTTCGCCAAGGAGACCACGCACGATCTGTATTCCGCCATCGACCTCGCGGTCGAGAAGATCGAGCACCAGGCGCAGAAGCTGAAGGCCCGGCGGCGCGAGCGCAAAGGCGCGGGGACCGCACGCGCGGCGACGCCGTCCGACGACGGGCTCGAACCCACGCATCGTGCGCCACGCGTCGTCGAGATGCGCCGCGTGTCCGTCAAGCCGATGTCCGTCGAGGATGCGATCGGCCACCTCGAACGCTCCACCGACGAGTTCCTCGTGTTCACGAACGAGGCAGACCAGCGGCTCGCGGTGCTCTACCGCCGCAAGGACGGGCGTTTCGGTCTCATCCAGGCCGCCGCGCGCTAGGGAGTTTTCATGAAGATCGAGGACATTCTCGCGCAGGAGCTGGTGCTCCCCGACCTGGCGGCGCGCAGCAAGACCGACGTGCTGCTGGAGCTCGCCACCGCCGTGTCGCGCCAGCATCCGGAGCTCGACCGCGAGCGGCTCGTCCAGGCTCTCGAGGATCGGGAACGGCTCAACAGCACCGCGCTCGGCGACGGGGTGGCCATCCCGCACGGCAAGCTCTCGGGGATCAAGCGGGTTTTCGCGGCGTTCGCCCGCAGCCGGCCGGGCGTCGACTTCCACTCGCTCGATGGCGAGCCCACGCACCTGTTCTTCCTACTGGTGGCACCCGAGGACTCGGCAGGTGCGCACCTCAAGGCTTTGGCCAGGATCTCGCGGCTGCTGAAGGACGAGAGCTTCCGCACCCGCCTCATGCAGGCCCCAGACGCCGCCGCGCTGTACGACACCATTCGCCAGGAAGACGCGCGTTACTGATGGTCCGCTGATGGTGGCCGAATGGTGACGGTCCGCGAGCTGCTCGAGACGCGCGCCGAGGGGCTCTCCCTGGCGCTCGCGGCGGGTGCCCGCGGCCTCGATCGACCCGTCGCGCTGCCTCGGCTCCAGCAACCCGGTCTCGCCCTGGCGGGGTTCCTGCCCCAGCTGCACCCCGACCGCGTGCAGGTGCTCGGCAACAGCGAGATCAGCTATCTCGCCACCCTGCCGGACGCGGCGGCGCGGCGCGCCGTCGCCGCGGTCGCGGGAGCCGGGGTGGCCTGCTTCGTCGTCACCAACGGCACCCCCGCGCCGGACGTCCTGGTCCAGCCGGCCGAGGCCGCCGGCGTCGCCGTGCTGGTCACGGCCTTGCGCACGGGCGACTTCATCCGGGCGGCCACCGCGTGGCTCGAGGAGCGGCTTGCGCCGGAGACCACGCTGCACGCCGGGCTGGTCGAGGTGCACGGGCTCGGCACCCTCATCGTCGGCAGCAGCGGCATCGGCAAGAGCGAGGCGGCACTCGACCTGGTATCGCGCGGGCACCGGCTCGTGGCCGACGACGCCGTGCTCGTGCGGCGCATCTCGCCCACCGTGCTGCGCGGCCGCACCGCCGAGCTGCTCGCCCACCACATGGAGATCCGTGGGCTCGGCGTGATCGACATCGAAGCGCTCTACGGCACGCTGGCCACCCTCGACGACCGGCAGATCGACCTGGTCGTGGAGCTCAGCGAGTGGGGCGACGAGGCCGACCGCATCGGGATCGACGACGCCTCGTACACGCTGCTCGACGTCTCGTTGCCGCTCGTGCGCATCCCGGTCACGGTGGGGCGAAGCCTCGGGCTGCTGATCGAGACAGCGGCCCGGAATCAGCTGCTGCGCTGGCGCGGACGGCACAGCGCGGCCGAGTTCACCGCCCGCATCGACCGCGCCGCCGCGGCGGCCGAGCGCTCGCGGGCACGATGAGTCAGGGTCTCCACGCGGTCGTGGTGACCGGCCTGTCCGGGTCCGGCAAGAGCACGGCGCTGAAGGTGCTGGAGGATATGGGCTTCTACTGCATCGACAACCTGCCGGTGGCGCTCCTGCCGCGCTTTCTCGAGCTGTGGCAGAGCTCGCAGGAGGACATCGGCCGGGTCGCGCTCGGTATCGACGTCCGGGAGCGGCACTTCCTGCGCGACGTCCCGGGCGTGTTCGACGAGCTGCGCGGGGCAGGGGTGCAGCTCGAGGTGATCTACCTGGAGGCGAGCGACGACGTGCTGGTGCGCCGCTTCAGCGAGACTCGTCGCCCGCATCCGGCCGCGGAGGGCGGCGCCGTTGCCGACGGGATCCGGCGCGAGCGCGACGCCCTGCGCGGCGTGCGCGAGCTGGCCGACCGCATCATCGACACCAGCGCGTTCACCGTGCACGAGCTGCGCGTGGCCCTTCGCGAGTTGCTCGAGACGCCCGACTCGGGCCGCATGACGATCTCGCTCGTGTCCTTCGGCTACAAGCACGGCTTGCCGACCGACGCCGATCTCGCGCTCGACTGCCGCTTCCTGCCGAATCCGTTCTTCGTGGAGGAGCTCCGCCCCAAGGCCGGCACCGACCCGGACGTGGCGGCCTACGTCCTCGAGCGTCCCGACGCGCAGGAGTTCCTCGAGCACGTGCTGGCGCTGCTGCGCTTCACGCTGCCGCGCTACCAGCGTGAGGGCAAGAGCTATCTCACCATCGCCATCGGCTGCACGGGCGGGCGTCACCGCTCGGTCGTCCTGGTCGAGGAGCTGCGCACCCGCCTGGCCGCGCTCGGGCATCGGGTGCTGGTGCGGCATCGCGACTTCGAGCGCTGAACGAGGCTTGCTGCGGTCCGTTTCCGAAGGTTAGGATCGCAGGCGATGGTCGGTCTGGTCGTCGTCGGGCACGGGCGGCTCAGTGAGGCGATGGTGCACACGCTCGAGAGCGTGGTTGGCAAGCTGGACGCCGTGGAAGCGGTGACGACCGCGCCCAGCGACGGCCCGCAGGAGATCCGCGAGCGCATCGCCACGGCGGTCCGGCGCGTCGACCGCGGGCACGGCGTGCTGATCGCCACCGACATGCTCGGCGACACGCAGACGAACCTGAGCCTCGCCGTCGCCCGGGAGACCGGCGCGCAGGTCGTCGCCGGGGTAAACATGCCGATGCTGATCAAGCTGAGCAGCGTGCGGCGGGAGATGGACCCGGGATCCCTCGCGCAGTTCATCCGGCGCTACGGGCAGGAGCACATCTTCTGCGTCACGGCTCCCTGACTGCGCGATGTCCGACGAGCCCACCCCGTCGCCCGAGCACCACGCGACGCTCGAGATCAGAAACCGCTTGGGCCTGCACGCCCGCGCCGCGGTGATGCTGGTGCAGACGGCGAGTCGCTTCGAGGCCGACGTGACCGTGTCGAAGGACGGCCAGAGCGTGAACGGACGCAGCATCATGGGCATCATGATGCTCGCGGCCGAGCAGGGCAGCAGCATCGACGTCACCACCAGCGGGCCGCAGGCGGAGCAGGCCCTCGAGGCGATCCGCGAGCTGGTCGACGCGCGCTTCCATGAGGACGAGTGAGGCACCGCCCCGAGCGGATGCGTGGCTTGCTCCCCCCGACGCCGTTCGGCTAAGGTCCGCCGCCATGCTCAAGGACTACGTGTTCACCTCCGAGTCGGTGAACGAAGGTCATCCCGACAAGGTGTGCGACCAGATCTCCGACGCCGTCGTCGATGCGTTGCTCGCGCAGGATCCCGACAGCCGCATCGCGTGCGAAGCGCTCATCAAGACCGGTCTCGTGGTGGTGGCGGGCGAGATCACGAGCAACGGCAAGGCGGAGTTCGGCGAGATCGCCAAGAGCGTGATCCGCGACATCGGCTACACCAGTCCCGAGACCGGCTTCAACTGCGACAGCTGCGCCGTCGTGGTGGCGGTGGAGAAGCAGTCGCCCGACATCTCCCAGGGCGTCACCGAGGGCGAGGGACTGTTCAAGGAACAGGGCGCCGGCGACCAGGGCATGATGTTCGGCTATGCCTGCGACGAGACGAAGGAGTACATGCCCTTCGCCATCTACGCCGCGCACCGCGTGGGCCAGCAGCTCGCCGAGGCGCGCAAGTCGGGCCAGCTGCCTTTCCTGCTCCCCGACGGCAAGTGCCAGGTGTCGGTCGAGTACCGTGACGGCACGGCGCAACGCGCCAAGACCGTCGTCGTGTCGTCGCAGCACCGCGCCGAGGTTTCGCACGCCACCCTGAAGGAGGCGATCATCGAGGAGGTGGTGAAGAAGGTCGTGCCGCCGGAGTTCCTCGACAAGGAGACCGTCTACTACATCAACCCCACCGGCAAGTTCGTCGTCGGCGGGCCGCAGGGTGACTGCGGCCTCACCGGTCGCAAGATCATCGTCGACACCTACGGCGGCTACGGCCGGCACGGTGGCGGCGCGTTCAGCGGCAAGGACCCGAGCAAGGTCGATCGCAGCGCGGCGTACTTCGCGCGCTACGTCGCGAAGAACGTGGTGGCTGCCGAGCTTGCCTCACGCTGCGAGGTGCAGGTGGCATACGCCATCGGGGTCGCCGACCCCGTGTCGGTGCTGGTGGACACGTTCGGCACCGGCGTCGTGCCCGACGAGAGGATCGGCGCGCTGGTGCGCGAGCTGTTCGATTTCAAGCCCGCGGCGCTCATCCGCACGCTCGGGCTGAAGCGCCCCATCTACCGCCGCACGGCGGCGTACGGCCACTTCGGGCGCGTGCCCGACGGCCCGCACTTCACCTGGGAGCGCACCGACCGCGTGGACGATCTGCGCAGCGCCGCCGGGCTCGGGAGGCGTTCGTAGCTCGCGCTGGCGGGTGTCACTCCGCCAGGGCCTTGTGCACCAACTGCACGCAGATGGAGCCTTCGCCGACTGCCGATGCCACCCGCTTGACGCTGCCGGCGCGCACGTCGCCCACCACGAAGACGCCCGGCGTGCTCGTCTCCAGCAGATAGGGCGGGCGCTGGAGCGGCCAGCTGGCGGCGGCCAGCTCCTCGCCGCTGATGTCGCCGCCGGCCTTGACGAAGCCCTTCTCGTCGAGCGCCAGGCACCCGCCGACCCACACGGTGTTGGGCACGGCACCCGTCATGGAGAAGACGTGGCGGATCGGCTGCGTCTCGACCTCGCCGGTGGTGGCGTTCCGCCAGCGCACCCGTTCGAGATGATGCTCGCCCTCGAGCGCTTCGATCTCCGTGCAGGTACGCAGCGTGATGCGCTCGTGATTCGCGATTCGATCAATCAGATATCGCGACATGCTGGCGGCAAGTCCGTTCGAACGCACCAGCATGTGCACGTGCTTGGTGCGCGGAACGAGCCTTTTGGTCTGGGGGTCCTCCTCGGAACCCGCGAGATAGGTCGCCGCCTGGCCCGCGGAGTTGCCGCCGCCGACGACGATCACCTCCTCGTCCTTGCAGAGACCGGCCTCCATCTTGGCCGCCGCGTAGTACACGCCGGCACCCTCGAACTCCGCCAGGCGGTCGAGAGGCAGCTTGCGGTACTGCGCGCCCGACGCGACGATCACCGAACGCGCATGCACCACGTCGCCGGTGGAGAGCTGGACGGCGAACGGCCGCTTTTTGCAGAGTAGCTTCGCCGCCGAGCGCGCGATCGCCACGCTGGCGCCGAACTTCTCCGCCTGCACGAACGCGCGTCCCGCCAGCGCCTGTCCCGTGATCCCGGTGGGGAAGCCGAGGTAGTTCTCGATCTTCGAGCTCGAGCCCGCCTGGCCGCCGGGTGCGTGGGTCTCGAGGACGAGGACGTCGAGCCCTTCGGACGCGCCGTAGACCGCGGCCGCGAGCCCCGCCGGCCCGGCGCCGACGACCAGGAGATCGCGCACGACGCCGACGTCGATGGAGACGTTGAAGCCGAGGCAGTCCGCCACCTCCTCGAGCGTCGGGTTGCGCAGCACCAGCTCGCCCCGGCAGATCAGCACCGGCATCTCGTCGACGCGGACGCCGAGCTTATCGAGGAAGGCCTGCGCGTCGGGATCGCGCTCGACGTCGAAGTACTTGTACGGATGGCCGTTGCGGGTCAGGAACTCGCGCAGGCGGAGCGTGCTGGGCGAGAACTGCGAGCCGATCATCGCGACGTCGCCAAGGCCCTCGTTGATGAGGCTGAGACGACGGAGGATGAACGCGCGCATCAGCAGCTCACTCAGCTCGGAGTCGGTCTGCACGAGCGCGCGCAGCCGGTCGGCGTCGAGCTCGAGGACCTCGCCGTCCTCGGCGACCCGCCCGCGTGCCAGGCTGCGACGGCCGTTGAGCAGGCTGATCTCGCCGGTGAACTGGCCCGGGTGGTGCACGACGATCAGGTCTTCCTTGCCCTTGTAGGGCCGGACGATGTCGAGCGCGCCCGAGAGGATCACGAAGAACGACAGGTTCTCCGTGCCCTGGTCGAAGAGCAGCTCGCCACGGCGCACGCGCCGCCGAGCGCCGTAGCGCGCGATGCGGGCGATCTGGTCCGCCGACAACGTGGGGAACGTGGCCTCGGGGCGTTCGACCTGCAACTGCGGGGTGGGCATGCCTCCCGATAGTGAACGCGCCACCGCGCCGATGCCAGCGCGCCCCGACGGGGCGCCCCTCACTCGGAACGGGTGGCCGCGATCCGGAGGTCGAGAACCCGCACCGCGGCGCGGCTCGTCCCGCCACAGTCCTGCACCTGGCAGCGCACGCGGACGGAGCCCGCACCGACCGTTTCGATCGCGCTCCACACCAGCTGCGCTGGCCCGCTGGCGGGATCCTCGCCCACCGCGATCACCGGGCTCGCCCCGGCCACGGCATCGTCGTCGCCGAGGGTCACGCAGCGCACGCGGTGAGCGCCGCCGTCGGTCGCGTCCAGGGTGGCGATGGCGATGACGGTCAGCAGGTAGCGCGCGGGAAGGAGCCCGCCGAGCTCGCCGGCGTCGCCGGCGGGCGGCGGGGCGGGGCACCGAGACAGGCCGCTGAGCACGACGCCGGTGCCAGCTGTCTCCGTGCGGAGCAGGGCGCTTTCATCGCCTCCCCTCGGGCCGGTCGGCCCCGTAACGCCGGGGGGCCCCGTCGGACCCGTCGGGCCGGTCGG
>JBKPDC010000027.1:0-3484 GCA_046727715.1 Thermodesulfobacteriota bacterium | reverse complement strand
GTGCCGGCGTCTCCGCCGGGTGGAACCAGCGAAACCAGATGCGGCCGCGCGGATGGCCCGCGGGCGTGACCCAGTTCGGGTGGCCCGGATCGCGGTGCGCCACGACGATGGTCCACGAGCCGTCGGGCTCGTAGACGACCTGACGACCATTGATGGTGACGCGCTCGTAGTCGTAGTTGTACGTGTGTAGGAACTGGTTCCACAGGCACATGTTCCAGAAGGCGCATTCCGGTGAGCGCCCCGTGATCACCAGCGCTTCGTCGGCGGCGAGGTCGAACGTTCCCATGGCGTACGCCGCGTCGCTCGCGGCCCAGCCGTAGGTCACCCTCGGGACGGGATAGGGCGCCTCGACGGTGTTCGGCTCGCCGAGCGGCAGCGGCACGATGCGGGCCTGCTCGCGCACCCAGGTGAGCGCGGCGCGCAGCTTCTGCGCCAGCTCGGCGTCGCGCTCGCGGAACGGCGGCGCCGGGTCGAGGCACTCGATCGACCACTCCACGCGCCGGGCGGTCCGGGGCTCGACGACGTAGTCTCGAGTAATGGCGGCGACGGCGTCGGGCTCGAGCCGCAGCCAGGCACCCGGCTGCTCGCGCGGGCTGAGCGTCAGCTCGAAGGCGCCGTCGGGGGCGATGTCGAGCGTGCGGTCGTTGATCGTGCCGACGATGCGTTCCGAATACCGGCCGTCGCGCGGGCCGCCGTAGACGGTCAGGGACAGGTAGACCGCATCGCCCTTGCGGCCGCGCACGCGATAGGTGCGCGACGGATCGATGGGCGCGAACTGGTAGAAGGCATCGGCGTTGTCGCCGCCCCACTTCTTGTATGGGCCCACGATGTCGACGAAGCGCGGGCGTGCGGGGTCCGCCCACACGTTGACGTCGAGTGCGACGCGCAGGATGGAGAAGATCCATTTGTAGCCCTCGAGGACCGACTGCTCGTCCGCCAGCGGGACCGGGCCGTCGGAAAACTTGCCGTCGAGAGCGGCCAGCTCTGCCATGAGCTCCTTGAAGACGGCCGTGGTCTCGAGCGCGCGCTCGGTCATGCCTGGCCGCGTAGCGCGCGCCCGGCACGAACTGCAAGTCTACGCCAGGTGTCGCACCCAGCGCGTCCGCGGGAGGCGCAGAAACCCCTCGCGGGCATAGAGGTGGGTCGCGCGATCGTGGTCGGCATCCACCTCGAGATCGATGGAGCGGCCGCCGTGCTCGCGGGCCGCGTCGTAGGCGGCCGCGAGGAGCGCCCGTCCGATCCCCTGGCCGCGCCGCGACGGCTCGACGTAGAGTTCGTCGAGCCAGACGGACGGACCGCCGTGCTCCAGCGTCCACATGGTCGAGAGCGCCGCCATCCCGACGATGCGGCCGTCGAGCGTCGCCACCAGGACCGCGCCGCGCTCGGGGTGCGCGAGGAGTCCATCGAGGGCGCGGGCGACGACCGCGTCGGGCGTTGGATTGTGATGCTCGCGCAGCTGGGCCAGGAGCAGCGTCAGGACGGCGTCCCGAT
Source organism: Thermodesulfobacteriota bacterium (assembly GCA_046727715.1). Lineage (GTDB taxonomy): Bacteria > Desulfobacterota > Binatia > DP-6 > DP-6 > CAVQLX01. Next base: position 1,993 of record JBKPDC010000027.1, on the reverse strand, counting down.
CGGAGGAAACCGCCCGGCGAATCACCCGCTCACTCATGGAGGCTTCGATGCCCCCGGGGCGCGGTCCGTTGCAACGCCGGACACCGAGCGCCCCTGGGAATCCGCTGGACGCCACCTTGCGAGGCACGGGGAAAAGCACTACCCGGCTCCGAAATCGCGGCGGACCCGTGGCGGGCCGTGGAGGACGGCGATGCGAGGAGAGCGGAGGTCGCGTGCGGCGGCTGCACGGGCGCGTGGATGGGCGGCGGCGGTGGCCGTCGTCGGCTGTCTCGCCGGCCTGGCGCGCGCTGCGGAGGAGGGCGCGCACGGCGGCGGGCACGTCGACCCGTTCTCGCTGATCCTGATCCAGCTCGCCGTCGTGATCGTCGCGGCCACGATCGGGCGGTGGGCGGCGGTGGCTGCGGGCCAGCCCGCAGTGCTGGGCGAGCTGCTGATCGGGGTGCTGATCGGCAATGTCGGCGTCGCCCTGGGCGCGCCGCTCTTCGTCCTGGTGATGCAGCTCGGGGCCGCCGCACCGCTGTTCGCGGAGATATGGAGCACAGGCCTCTCCATCCGCGAGGCGGCGACGAGCGTGTTCTCGCCGGCCGAGCTCGCGCCGGGCGGCGTCGGCGAGCGGCTGGTACAGCTGCTCACCGGCCCCAGAGCGGCCGGCCTCGTCGTCCTGGCCTTCTCGCTCTGGCTGTTCTCGAACCTGGGCGTCATCCTGCTCCTCTTCATGGTCGGGCTCGAGACGACCGTGTCCGACATGCTGAAGGTCGGCCCGCGGGCGCTCGCCGTGGCCGTCGTGGGAATCGTGGCTCCCTTCCTGCTCGGCTACGGCGCGAGCGCGCTTCTCATGCGCGAGGCGCCCGTCTCCGTGCACCTCTTCGTCGGTGCCACGCTGTGCGCCACGAGCGTCGGCATCACCGCCCGCGTCTTCAAGGACATGGGCAAGCTCCAGACTTCCGAGGCGAAGGTCATCCTGGGGGCGGCGGTGATCGACGACGTCCTCGGGCTCGTGATCCTCGCCATCGTCGTCGGCATCGTGGTCACCGGGGGCGTCCAGCTCGGCGAGGTGATTCGCATCACCGTGCTCGCGGCGGCCTTCCTGGGCGTCGTGATCGTCCTGGGCGAGCGCCTGGTGAAGCGCATGATTCCCTTCGCCGCGGCCCTCGATCGCCACCACGTGAACCTCCTCTTCCCGCTCGCCCTGTGCTTCGCCCTGTCGTGGCTGGCGAACCGGATCGAGCTGGCCACCATCGTGGGCGCCTTCGCCGCTGGCCTCATCCTCAACGACGAGCAGTTCGCGGAGCACGGCGGCGCGCCCGGGAGCCTGGAGGAGATCGTGCGGCCGCTCGAGGCCATCTTCGCCCCCATCTTCTTCGTGTTGATGGGAATGCAGGTGAACCTGGCATCGTTCCTGTCGCTCGAGACCGTCGGCATCGCGCTGGCCCTCATCGTCGCCGCGGTGGCCGGCAAGGTCGTGTCGGGGTTGGCCGCCGGACCCGACGCGGATCACCTGACCGTCGGCGTGGGCATGGTCCCGCGGGGCGAGGTGGGCCTGATCTTCGCGAGCATCGGCAAGGGGCTCGGCGTCGTCGACGAGGGCCTCTTCTCGGCCGTGGTCCTGATGGTGATCGTCACGACGCTCCTGGCGCCGCTCCTGCTCAAGTGGTCGTTGGCCCGGGCGGCGCCGCCAGTCTCGCGCGCGCCGCGGCGGTGACTGGCACGCTGTGCCACGCCGCGGGGGCGGCCGAGGTTGTGTGCCAGCACCGGCCGGTAGCCCCCGCGGCGTCCCCGTCGAACTCCGCGGTCGTGTCGGCCCCGATCGCAGCGCGGACGATCGAGCGCTGGACAGGGGGCGCAAGCCGGCCGAGCTCCTCGCGTTCACCACGACCTGTTCTGGATGGGGACGGATCGTGCGCGCATGAACCACGCCGTCTTCGACCACCTGCGGCCCGGCGGGCTCTACGTCGTCGTCGATCACAGCGCCAGGCCCGGGAGCGTGGCGAGC
>JBKPDC010000026.1:0-12403 GCA_046727715.1 Thermodesulfobacteriota bacterium | reverse complement strand
CCCACCAGGAACACGCGTGGATGTCCCTCGCGCTCGGCATAGAGCGCGCTGCCCGCGGCGTTGGGCGCGCCGAGGCGCAGCGTCCGCGTCCGGCGATCGGTGCGCAGCGCGACGGTCGCGGCCGGGGGATCGAGTCCGAGTGCCGCCCGGTCAGCCGTCCGGAACGCGTCGATCGCCCGCAGGGCGACCAGCGTCTCGACGAGGGCCTCGAGGGCTTCTCCTTGCCCTGCCGTCGCCGGTCGGCCGTCGAGCCGCCAGCCGTCCGGCGTGCGGACTGCGACCAGTTCCCGCGTCGCGCCGCGCAGCGCGATCTCGCGCACCGCGCTCGCAGGAACGCGCAGCACGCGCGGTCCGCGTACCGACTCGGGGCCCGACCGCCGCGGCGGCGCCTCCACCATCAGCACGAGGGCGGCGGCAGCGAGGACCAGCAGGAGCAGGACGAGCGTGCGGCGCACGGGGGTCACCCCATGTGGCGCCGGACCGTCACGACGGCGATGCCGGCGAGCAGCACCACGCCGGGCAGCACGCCCGCGACGGTGGCGAGCAGCCGTCGCGCCTGCGCTTCCGTCAGCACCAGCGGCGAGAGCGGGCGCTGCACTTCCGGAATGTCCTTCGGCCGTTCACCGGCGAGCGTCTCCTCGCTCCCGGTCCAGGCCACCGCATTGAGCGCGACGTCACGGTTGCCGAGCACGTCGAAGTAGGCGTCGGTTGCGAAATCGGAGTCGCCGATGACCGCGAGGCGGCCGCGTCGCGTCCCATTGCCGCCGTCGACTTCGGCCAGCACCATCACCGACACGGGCCCGGGGACGTCGCGTGCCGTCTTCGACGGCTCCTCCCCGCGCCGGGCGCGGTCGGGGTCGGCCATCGCCCACGCCGAGTCGCCCGTCCGCGCGATGCTCTCCGCCGCCACACCCGGCACCTCCCGCGCCACGTCCACGGTACGCGCCGAGGGGAGCACGACGCCGCTCTCGATGGGATTCTGGGCCGGCTCCGACACCGGGTTGCCGCGCCGGAACTGCTCCACCACCGCCGCGAGCCCGTCGGTACCCAGCACACGCCGTTCGCGATCGACGACGAGATCATCGCCCAGGGCCAGGCCCAAGCTGCCGAGGAACCTCTGCAGCTCCGGGAGTGGCCCCGGATCGAGCAGCATCAGCACGCCGCCGCCGGCCTTCAGGTGACGCGCTAGCGGCGCCAGCTCCTCGGGCAGGAAGTCGCGCTTCGGCCCCGCGACGAGGACGAGGTCGGTCTCGGCGGGCAGGGGCGCATCGAGGAGGTTCACGACGTCCACGGTGAAGCCCTGCGCGTCGAGCTCGGCCAGGAGCCGCCCCACTCCCTGTGCATCGCCGCTCGGCACGCGCTCGCCATGTCCGGTCGTCAGGACGGCGCGCCGGCGCCGCCCGCGCACGGCCTGCAGGATGCCGCCGGCGAGCTGCTCCTCCGGTTCGGCGGGCGCGATCACCCGTCGGCCCTGGTACTCGATGGTGGCGCGGCCATACTGCGTGATGCCGTCGGCGCGCGCGCGCTCGGGATAGCGATCGAGGTCGAACAGCTCGTAGGTGACGTGCGGGTTCTCGGTGTGCAGCCGGTCGAGCAGCCCGGCGAACCGCCCGCGATCGCCGCGGCGATGGAAGACCGTCACCCGCAGGGGCTCCGTCACCTCCCCCAGCACGTTGCGCGTGACGGGTGACAGCGAGAGCGCCCGCGTCGGCGTGAGGTCGATCCGGCGGTTGGTGCGCTCGGCGAGCACCTGGAGCAGGCCGCACACGAGGAGGACCAAGACGGCCTCGATCGCGAGCTGCATCCAGCCCCGCGCTGCACGTCGCGCCCACATCAGCGAAGTCCCCGCCACCGGCGCGAGTCGAGCGCGAGCAGCGTGAAGGTGAGGAAGGCGGCCGCGAAGAGCAGCAGGTAGGTGACGTCGCGCGTGTCGATCCCGCCGCGCATGAAGACCTGGAAGCGGTCGAAGAGCGAGAACGGCCGCAGCATCCCCAGCGCCCCCTCGCTCACCGCCGCCTCGTTCCAGGTGATGATCCAGAAGAACAGGAGCACGCCGTAGGTCGCCGCGCCCGCGACCAGCTGGCTGTCGGTGAGCGACGACAGGAAGAGTCCGCACGCGGCGAAGGCCGCGGCGAGCAGCAGCAGGCCGAGATAGCCGGCGAGCAGCGGGCCCCAGGCGATGGGCTGGAAGCGGGCAAGGATCGCGGGGTAGGCCAGCGTGGGCAGGATGATCGCGCCCAGCACGACGAGACAGGCCAGGTACTTGCCGGCGACGATCTCGACGTCGCGCAGCGGATACGTCCACAGCAGCTCCAGGGTGCCCAGCCGCCGCTCCTCGGCGAAGAGCCGCATCGTGAGCAGCGGCACCAAGACCAGCAGCAGCTGGCGCATGTCGTAGAACTGGTACTGCCAGAGCCCGAGCACCAGGTTCATGCCGCCGAAGCGGACGTAGAAGTCGAGGTTGGTGTAGAAGAGCCAGCCGGCGAGCACGAGGAACACGCTGGCGAGCGCGTAGAACAGGAGCGACGTGAAGTAGAGCACGAGCTCCTTGCCGGTGACGGCGACCACGCTCATGACGCGCGCTCCCGCCCGACGTCTTGCGCCCGCACCAGCTCGAGGAAGATGTCCTCGAGCCGGCTCTGGCCGAGCCGCGCCCCCAGCTCGGCCGGCGTGCCCTCGCCCACGATGCGGCCGCGCGCGATCACGACCACCCGCTCGCACAGCGCCTCGACCTCCGAGAGGATGTGAGTCGAGAAAAGCACCGTGCGGCTGCCGCGCAGGCCCCGCACCAGGTCGCGGATCTCCACGACCTGCGCGGGGTCGAGGCCGATGGTGGGCTCGTCGAGGATCAGGATGGGTGGATCGCCGCAGAGCGCCTGCGCCAGGCCGACGCGCTGGCGGTAGCCCTTCGAGAGCGTGCCGACGCGCCGATGCGCCACCGCCTCGAGTCCGCACGCGGCGAGCACGCGCGCAACCGCCTCGGCGCGCGTGGCGCGTGGCAGCCGCTTCACGCGCGCCACGAAGCGGAGGTAGCCACGCGTGCTCAGCTCGGGGTAGTGCGGCGCGTGCTCGGGGAAGTAGCCGACGGCCCGGCGGCAGGCGAGGGGCTCGCGCTGGGGGTCGTAGCCCGCCACGCGCACCTCGCCCGAAGTGGGCGGAAAGATGCCGGCCAGGATGCGCATGGTGGTGGTCTTCCCCGCTCCATTCGGGCCGAGGAACCCGACGATCTCGCCCTCGCACACCGCGAAGGTGACCCCGGCCACCGCATCGACCGGGCCGAAGCGCTTGGTGACGCCGCGCACCTCGAGCATCGCGCGTGGCGTCACGCCGAGGCCTCCAGCCCGCGGAGCAGATCGGGTGTGAGCGCGTCGAGCGTCTCGAGCCGCCGCGCGGCGCCGGTGAAGTCCTGATCGGAGGTGAGCGCGCTCGGCACGGCGACGACGCGCATGCCCGCCGCACGCGCGGCGTGCACCCCGCGCGGCGTGTCCTCGACGGCGACGCACGCCGCGGGCGAGCGCCCGAGCGCCGCGGCCGCGGTCCGGTACGCGTCGGGCGCGGGCTTCGCGGCTGCGTAGTCCTCGCGCACGATCACCGCGTCGAGAAGCCCCGCGATCCCGAGCGGCCCGAGCACGACGGCCGCTTCCGCACGCGTCGAGTTGGTCACCACGGCCAGCCCGAAGGTCCCGCGCAGGCGCTCGAGACACGCGCGGGCCCCGGGCATCGGCGGCACCCCCTGCGTGATGAGACCACGGTACACCGCCGCCTTCCGGGCCCGCAGCGTGGCGGCGTCGATCGGGAGCCGCCACCGGTCGCAGGCCCACTCGGCGCCGCCCGGGGCGGCGATGAACCGGCGCCGGTACTCGTCGAGGTCGATGTCCACGCCGTGCTTGGCGAGCACGCGGCGATAGGCCTGCCACTGCAGCCGCTCGGTGTCGGCCAGCGTACCGTCGAGATCGAAGCACACGCCTTGTATCACGTCGCCGCCCCGCATGACGCGGGCGAGGGTGTGGCTCAAATGCTCCAGCTCTGCAAGGACGCGTACATCTCGCGCCAGCGTCGGTAGCGTTCCACGAAGGCGTCGGTGAGCGACAGATCCGGCGCGACGGGGCGCGTGCGCACCATCGCGGCCGCCGCCTCGGGCACGCTCGGGTGGAGACCCGCGCCGACCGCGGCCAGCACGGCGCATCCGAGGCTCGCGCTCTCCGGCACCTCGGCCACGGTGAGGGGCACGCCGAGGGTGGTCGCGATCAGCCCGAGCAGCGTCGGGCTGCGCGCCATGCCGCCGCTCACCCACAGCCGGTCCAGCGGCCGCCCCGAGACGGCGGCGATCTGCTCGCAGTTGCCACGGATGGCGTAGGCCACGTTCTCGAAGAAGGCGCGCAGGAGCTCGCCGCGGTTCGGGCGGTCGATGTGCAACAACGGGAAGCGGAACAGCAGACCCGCCGGCGTGAACGGGTTCATGTTGCGCAGGTTGAAGACGGCGGGTCCCAGGTGACAGAAGATCTGTCGCGGCGCGGGATCGACGGCAGCCATGGCGGCCTCGGCCGCGGCGTGTGCGCCGTCGTCGACGCCGCCGCACATCAGGTCGAGCAGCCAGCGATAGGTGCTGCCCGTGTCGCCCCCGTTGCTCTCCAGCACCCAGCGGTCGGGGACCACGTGCGGGCTCGTCCACAGGTTCGCGTCGGGATCGAGGAGCGGCGCGTCCAGCACCTGCTGCACGGGTGTGGTCGTGCCGAGCACCGCGCCCGTCTGCCCGACGTCGAACACGCCGCTGCCGAGGAGCGCGCTCTCGGTGTCGGCGCCGCCCGCGAACACCGGCGTGCCCTCGGGAAGGCCCGTCGCCGCCGCGGCGCGGGCGGTCACGCGCCCCGCGGGCGCTCCCGCCTCGCAGAGCCCCGGCAGGATGCTCCGTGGGATGTCGAGGGTATCGAGGATCTCGTCCGACCAGGTCCGCTGCGCGACATCGTAGAGCATCGACTCGCTCGCGTTCGAGTGCTCGGCCACACGCGTGCCGGCGAGGAGATGCGTCATCCAGTCGTTCAGCATGAAGAGCGTCGCGATGCGCGACGCATCGTGGTGCTGGCGGAACCAGAGGAGGCGCGACACGGCGAAGATGTACGGCGGCGCGTGGCCCGTGATGGCATGCAGGCGTTCCGGAGCGATCCGGCTCTCCACCTCCATGCCCTGCGTCACCGCGCGGGCGTCCAGATTCGGGCCGGCGTAGAGCACCTCGCCGGCGGCGTCCAGGAAGACGCAGCCCTCGCGCTGTGCGGTGGCGACGACGCCGCGGATGCGGGCGCTGGCCGGCAGCCCCTTGAGCGCCGTGCGCGCGCAGCGACCGAGCACGTCCCAGAAAGCGACCGCGTCGAGGTCGAACCCGCGCACCAGCGGCAGGTCGGGATCGGCGAAGAAGTGGTACGACAACGGCTCCTGCGCCGATCCCACCACCCGGCCCGCCGTGTCGAACACGACGCACCGGCCGGAGCCGGTGCCGGCGTCGAGGGTGACGAGGAGGTCGCGCGCCACGGTCAGCCTCGTCGCTCGAGCACCGCCGGGTTCGCGATCCACCGCGGTCGCCCGCCGCGCAGCCACGTCTCCATGGCGTCGACCACGATGTCGCTCTGGTGCCGCGTGACGTCCACCGTGGCGCCGCCGAGGTGCGGCGTGACGATGACGTTGGGCAGGGCGAGGAAGCGATTGCCGGGCTGGAGGGGTTCCTCGGCGAGGACGTCGAGCGCCGCCCCGGCGAGGCGGCCGCTGCGCAGCATCTCGTAGAGCGCGTCCTCGTCGGTCAGCGCCGCGCGCGCCGTATTGACGACGAACGCGCTCGGCTTGAGCAGCGCGAGGTGCTCGGCGGAGACCAGGCCCTGCGTCTCGGGCGTCACGGGCGCATGCAGGGTGACGATGTCCGACTCACGCAGCAGCGCCTCGAGATCACCATACAGGGTGACCCCGGCCGGGGCATCGGTCACGTAGGGGTCGTAGGCCAGGAGGCGGGCCTTGAAGGCGGCCAGCCGCGCCGCCACCTCGCGGCCCACGGCCCCGAGCCCGACGAGACCGATGGTGCACCCGCCCAGCTCGATACCGGTGAAGCGGGTGTACAGCTTGAGATAGTCGCTTGCCTGCTCGACCCGGGTCGCCTCCCCGCTCCGATACATGCCCCACACGGCCGGCAGGTGACGCGCCAGCATGAGCATGAAGGCCACCGTCAGGTCGGCCACGGCGTCGGCGTTGCGGCCCGGCGTGTGGAACACCGGGATGCCCTTCGCCGTCGCCAGCTCGAGGTCGACGTTCACGGGGTCGCCGCGGCACACGCCAATCATCCTGAGTGGACAGGCGTCGAGCAGCTCGGCGTGCACCAGGTCCGCCTCGACGATCAGGACGTCGGCGCCCACGTCCGTGATGCGCTTCGCGAACTCCATGCCGTCGAAGTAGATCGACTGGCGTTCCTTCCAGTCCTCGTGCACCACCTCCATGCGGCGCGCGAGACGCGCCTTGGCGGCGGGGTCGAAGGAGGCAGTGATGAGGGCTCGCATGAAGGCTCCCGGGCCTGTCAGACCGCGAGCAGGGCGTGCACGACGTGCTTCACGTGGGCGCGCACCTGCTCGCGCAGTGTTCCGTTCCGCACGCTGCCGCCGAGCACGCTCTGATACGACTGGCTGTCCAAGAGGTAAAGCAGCATGACGGAGTGCACGGACAGCATGAAGAGGCGTGAGTCGGTATCGGGCATCTTCTGCCCCAGCCGCTTCATCCATGCCGAGAACACGCCCCACGCCGGCACCAGCACGTCGCGCTCCACCCCGACGTCGATCTCGGCGTTCTCGACGATGCGGCGCACGAGCAGCTTCGGGACGTTCGGGTTGTCGGCGAAGAAGTCGAACAGGCGGTCCATGGTCTGGTCGATGACCCTACGGCGGTCGAGCGCCTCGTGCTGCACCGGCTCGAGCGCGTGCTGCACCAGGTCGACCAGCTGGTCGAAGATGTTGCGAAAGACGGCGACATAGAGCGCCTCCTTGGATGCCCAGTGGTAGTGCAGGCTCGAGATGTTGACGCCCGCGCGGGCGGCGATCTCGCGGGTGGACGCGCCCGTGAACCCACGGCCCGCAAACACCTCCTCGGCGGCCGACAGGATGCGCGCCTTGGTGGACCCGGGCGCTTCGCGCGCCTTCTCGAGCGCCGTCTTGCTCACGATGGCCGATTGCTTAGAGCGATCGACCACGTGCCGTCAAGCATGCGCGACCACCCCGACCCCCGCCACGCGTCCATCTCGAGTCCTCAGTAGATCCTGGGTGTTCCGGGCGGCCGCGTCTTCCACCGTTTGTGCACCCAGAGCCACTGTTCCGGGAAGCGGCGCACCATGTCCTCGAACACGATGGACAGGCGCTGCGTGTTGCGGACCACGTCGCCGCGCGGGTCGCCGGTGTTCTCCAGCTCCATGATCGGCAGCAGGTAGACCACGTGGCGCGCGCTGCGCCCCTGGCGGACGATGAAGCCGGGGACGACCGGCGCGTCGGCACGCAGCCCGATGCGCGCGATCCCGGCGTTCGTGCTCGCCGGCTGGCCGAAGAAATCGACGAACACGCCGAGCCCACGCGTCGAGTTCTGGTCGAACGGCAGCACGAGGAGCTGCTTCTCGCGCAGCGCGCGCAGCACCTCGGCGGCGGCGTGGTGCTTGCGCACCAGGCGGGTGCCGGCGCGCGCGCGCAGGCGGTTGAGCCAACGGTCGATCAGCGGGTTGCGGATCGAGCGGTGCACCATCGTAAACGGGTGGCCGCGCCGGCCGTGCGCGTAGACCAGGAGCTCCCAGTTGCCGAAGTGGCCGCTCAGGAGGAGCACGCCGGTCGGCCGCTCCCAGCCGATCGCCTCGCGCCACCACGTCTCGTCCTCGAAGCGCACCATGTCGCGTAGCTGCTCGTCGGTGAGCGCCGGCAGATGCGCCAGCTCCGCCGCCATGCGACCGAGGTTCAGCATGGACTCGCGCAGAATGCGCCGGCGCTCGGCGATCGGCTTCTCCGGAAACGCGATCGCGAGATTCGTCATCCCGACACGGCGGAGCGGCACCGCCACCAGGTGGACCAGCCACATGACCGCTTCCCCGACGCGGAGCGCAAGTCCCAGCGGCAGCGCCGCGAGGAATCCGACGACCGCGCGCAGCGCGAGGTACTCGGCGCGGATGCGCAGCGGCGAGCCGGCCCGGCGGCGGCGTGCTTTCCGGGTTCCCACGCTGCGCGGGCGCAGCGGCACCGCGGCGGATTCCTCCCCGGCAGCCACGGGCATGGCGACCGTCTTAGGGAAGGCCCGATTGCGTTGCAACCGCACGCAGGTCGCATGCGTTGTGCGCGGCCTGCGATCCGGTTGGGTTTGCCTTCTGCGGATTCCCTGTGCTATCGACCGCCGCGTTCGCTGGTCTGTTGGGGAGAAGGCACCATGCGTCTTTCCCTCGCGTATCCGGCGCGGCTCGACAGCATTAGAGGGAAGGAGAAGTTTTGTGGCACAGGGCAAGGTCAAGTGGTTCAACGGCCAGAAGGGATACGGCTTCATCACCACCGACGAGGGTGAGGACGTCTTCGTCCACTACAGCGCGATCGGCGGCTCCGGGTTTCGGACGCTCGAGCAGGGTCAGCGCGTGCAGTTCGAGGTGACACAGGGGCCAAAGGGCCTCCAGGCAGCGAACGTGGCCAAGCTCGACTGACGGCACCTGTCGCAGGGACGGCCGGCGCGCCTGCCGGCAGGGCCGCCCCGGTCGCCGCTCCGCGCGCGAGAGCGCGCACCGTTGTCTCCGGCCGTTGCGGATGCGCGGTATGCCACGCGCGTGCGTCCGCCGGTCCTCCGGGCGGGAGAGCGGCCCCAAGCGCCCGATCGTACCATCGCACGTTGACAGCATGCGGCGCCTCCGGGATGTTTCGACACGCCGGAGGTTCTCCATGCGTCTCGCTTCTTCGATCGCGCTCGCCTGGCTGCTCCTCGTTCGCCTGGCGCCCGCCGCCTGTCCCGGCCCCGATTGCTTCGGCGGCGGCGGCCCGGCGGCCACTGATTGCATCGTCACGTGGAGCGGCGTCAGCGTCGCTGCCACCACGTGCGTCGACGGCGCCGCCTGCGACCAGGACGGCACGGCCGACGGCGTGTGTACGTTCCCGCTCCAGGCCTGCCTCGGTGCCGATCCCGCCTGCGGTGTCACCGGGGTGACGAGTGCACGGGTCCGGCCAGCGAGCCTGCCGGGCGGCGGCGCTCTGCAGGCCGCGATCCAGAGGCTCGCGCCGGGTCAGTGCACTGCGCCGGGCTTCGCCGTTCCCGTGAAGCGCAGCGCCGCACTCGGGCCGATCCGGCCGGGCGTGGCACGTGTGAAGGTGATGGTCGCGGCGGACGGCAAGAAGGACCCGGATACGCTCCGGCTCACGTGCCAGCCGGCGGCGCCGTCGTTCGCAGGCAACGTCCAGCCGATCCTCTCGCAGCGGTGCGCGGTGGCTGGGTGCCACGATGCAATCACCCGGTACTCGGAGCTCGATCTCTCCGCCGGTGCCGCCCCTGCATCAGTTGTCGGCAGGCCATCCGTCGAGGGCGGCAGCCTCCTGCTCGTCACACCGGGGAGCATCAAGAAGAGCTTCATGGCACGCAAGATTCTCGGCCGGGGGCTGAAGTCCGTCAACGGCGCGCTCATGCCGTTCGGCTGCCCCGGCGCCCCGCCGCCCAGCGGCTGCCCCGCCGACCCTGAGATCTATGCCATCCTCGCCTGGATCCAGTCCGGCGCTCCGAACAACTGAGCGACGGGTAGGCGGCGCGCCTGCACCCCTGCTTCGATCCGAGGCGCTTTTTCTGGTGTGCCGCCAACGGCAATCGGAACGACCCAGCCGTGAGGTCGCCTGGACGTGCCGTTCGCGCATGCGGGTGGGAGCTGGTTCGATCCTGTGTAAAGGCCGATCGACGCGCTGATACGTCAGCTTGGCGCGGGCGTGAGACGCTCGCGGAAGAAGCCGAGGACCCGGTCGAGCGCAGCCCGCGTCGGGTGCCCCGCGGCGTCGACCAGGTCCGTGGTGACCACCGAGTGGGCGGTGCGCTTGACGCCGTGCGGGTTCCCCGGATTCGAGTCGATCTCGATGCCTTCGAAGGCCGCGCCCAGCTCGCGACGCAGGGTCGCGAAGCGTGCACCGGGGCAGAGCGGGTCGGCGGTGAAGCGCAGCCCGAGCACCGGACACCCGGCTCGGGTGCGGCGCTTCACGACCTCGAGATCGGCATCGGACAGATGCAGCGCGGCACGGTGGGCGGCAGTCACCCCGAACGGCAGCGACGGCTGGCTCAAGACGGGTGCCATGATGGTCTCGTCCACCATGAGCGCGAGCGCGAAGTTGCCCGTGAGGCACATGCCGATCGCGCCCACGCCGGGACCGCCGCACTCGGCATGCGCACGGCGGCAGAGTGCGCGCAGCCAGTCGGTGATGGGGCCCGAGTCGCGCCTGGCCAGGACGGCGAACTCGCGGCTGACGCAGGCACGCGCCGTCTGCCCAAGCACGTACGGGACCGACAGCCGCTTGCCGGGCGTCCCGAACAGGTGCGGAAGGTAGACGCGGAACCCCGCGTCGGCCACCCGGCAGGCAAAGCGAATCACCTCCGGCGTGATGCCGGGGACCTCGTGCATCACCACCACGGCGACCCCCTCGCCGCGCGTGAAGACCGCGCGCGTGGCACCGTCGTGCGTGAACTCGAACGTCCCGAAGCCGTCGAGCCCCATCGCCCCCTACCCGCGCGCCGTGAACACGACCGGCATGTGCTCGATGCCGACGATGAAGTTCGACGGCCGCCGCGGCAGCGGGTCGCCGGTCGCGAGCTCCATGTCGGGCAGCCGCCGCAGCAGCTCGTCGAACATGACTCGCAGCTCGAGGCGCGCCAGGCTGGCGCCGAGACAGAAGTGCGTGCCGAAACCGAACGCCACGTGCTCGTTCGGCCGCCGCTCGACGTCGAAGACGTCGGGCTCGGGGAACTGCCGTTCGTCGCGGTTGGCCGACGGGTAGAGGAGCAGCACCTTGTCGCCCTTGCGGATGGTCTCGCCGCCCCGTTCCACGTCGGCGGTGGCCGTACGGTTCATGTTCTGGATCGGCGTCACCCAGCGCAGCATCTCCTCGACGGCCGTCGGGATCCGTCCCGGCTCTGCGAGGAGCTTCCGGCGCTGGTCGGGGTGCCGGATGAGCTGCTCCATCCCGCCGGTGATGACGTGGCGGGTGGTCTCGTCACCGCCGACGAGTATGAGCAGGGAGTCGTGCAGGAGGGCCTCGTCGTCGAGCCGCCGGCCGTCGATCTCGGCGTGCACGAGCACGCTCATCAGGTCGTCGCTCGGGCGAGCACGTCGATCGGCGACCACGGCACGGTGGTAGCCGGCGTATTCCTCGAAGGCCTGACCGGCGCGCCACGCCACGTCCGGCGACGCGGTCGCGCTGGTGGCAGCGATCAAGTCGTCCGACCAGCGCAGCAGGTCGTCGCGGTCCTCGGGTGCCACGCCAAGCAGGTCGCCGATCACGATCATCGGCAGCGGCGCCGCGATGTCGCGCACGAAGTCACATTGGCCGTGCGGCGCCACGCGGTCGATCAGCGTGGCGCAGATCTCGCGCACCTTCGGCTCGTGGTCGGCCACCCGGCGCGGCGTGAAGCCGCGGTTCACCAGGCTCCGCCGTCGCATGTGCGCCGGGTCGTCCATGTTGATCATGGAGGGGATCGCCGGCGCGTCGGGGCGAGAGCTCTTGCCCGAGCAGAACAGGTCGGGCCGGCGCGAGGCATGCAACACGTCCTCGTACAGGGCAAGGCCCCACACGCCGCTCGTCTCGTCCCGGTAGACCGGAGCGTGCTCGCGCATCCAGCGGAAGTGCGGATGGGGGTCGGCGGCGTAGAAGCCACCGTCGAGGAGGCGGATGGCGAGATTCGGTGACCGTGGGGGCACGGCAACCTCCTAACGCAGTGGCACCTCCGCTGGGAAGGCCCGGCGAGCGGTTCATGCGAGGCCGCAGAAGACGGCGAGCACGAGGTCCCGGCATCCGCGAGTTCCGCGCCGGCGGCCGCCGCGCTCACCCTACTGCAGCAGCGGCTTCCACGCCCCCCCTCGGATCCACTTCACGTACGTCGCCAGCGCCTCGATGTCCTCGGTCTTGATGAATTCCCCGTATGCCGGCATCTGCGTCCGCTGCCGCTTGACGTAGATGCCGCCGATCGGATGGTCCTTGATGCGATCGAGGTGGCCCTCGGTAATCCACTCGCGCAGCTCGTCGTCGTTCTGCACCAGCTCGTCGAAGTCGGGACCCCAGAATCCCGGGATGTAGCCCTTGAACGACCCCGGGTTCGACGTGCCGCCCGCGCCCAGGGGCCCGTGGCACGAGAAGCAGTCGAGCTCGATCGCGAGATCGGCGCCCTTCATGGCGAG
>JBKPDC010000025.1:0-9300 GCA_046727715.1 Thermodesulfobacteriota bacterium | reverse complement strand
CCACGATGTCCGGAATCACCCGACGCCCCGAGGCGCTCGCCGGCGACCTCCTGCTTACGAGGCCGCCCGCGGCACGCGCGAGGGTGTAGGGGCAACGCACCAGCCACCAACGCAGGGCCACGGGCGGAACGAGCCGCTCGTGGCTTTCGTGTTTTTGGGGTCCGAGCAGCTTCGAGTCGGCCGTGGCGGAAAGGAAGAGAGCCACGATGGACCGAGTACAGATCTTCGACACCACGCTGCGCGACGGCGAGCAGTCGCCGGGCGCGACCATGAACATCGAGGAGAAGCTGGTGATCGGCCGCCAGCTCGAGCGGCTCGGGGTCGACGTCATCGAGGCGGGCTTCGCCGCCTCGTCCGACGGCGACTTCGAGGCGGTCGAGCGCATCGCCGGCGCGGTGACCAAGCCGGTGGTGCTGTCGCTGGCGCGCACGCGCGAGCAGGACATCGACCGGGCGCTGCGGGCGGTCGAGCGTGCGCAGCGCCCCGGCATCCACATCTTCATCGCCACCTCCGACATCCACCTGAAGCACAAGCTCATGATGACCCGGCGCGATGTCGTGGACGCCGCGGTGTGGGCCGTCACCCGCGCCCGCAAGCACCTCGACTACGTCGAGTTCTCCGCCGAGGACGCGTCGCGGAGCGACCCGGACTATCTGGTCGAGATCTTCACCGCCGTGATCGAGGCGGGCGCACGGGTGATCAACGTCCCGGACACCACGGGCTACATCCTGCCCGAGGAGTACGGCGCGCTGTTCACCATGCTGCGCGCGCGAGTCCCCGGCGCCGACCGCGTCATCTGGAGTGCGCACTGCCACGACGACCTGGGGATGGCCACGGCCAACTCGCTGGCGGCGGTGCAGCACGGGGCGCGGCAGGTGGAGTGCACGGTCAACGGCATCGGTGAGCGCGCCGGCAACACGGCCATGGAGGAGATCGTCATGGCCATCAAGACGCGTGCCGAGCGCTTCGGCGTCGACACGCAGGTGGTCACCGAGGAGATCTTCGCCACCAGCCGCCTCGTGTCCCAGATCACCGGGCTCGCCGTCCAGGTGAACAAGGCCGTCGTCGGCGAGAACGCCTTCGCGCACGAGGCCGGCATCCATCAGGACGGCGTGCTCAAGTACCGGCAGAACTACGAGATCATGAACCCCGAGCACATCGGGCTGGCGTCGAACCGGCTGGTGCTGGGCAAGCACTCCGGGCGTCACGCGCTGGTGGCGCGCATCCGCGAGCTCGGGCTCGATACCACCGACGTCGACATGAACCGCCTCTTCGACGCCTTCAAGACCCTCGCCGACGCGAAGAAGACGGTCTACGACGAGGACCTGATCGCGCTCGTGGCGCAGGAGTCCGTGCGTGGTCCGCACGTCCGCGACCGCTACGAGCTGGTCTACCTGAACGTCACGTCGTCGAGCATGGGCGTGCCCTACGCGACCGTGAAGCTGCGCATCGACGGCGAGGAGGTGGTCACCGGGTCGGGCACCGGTGACGGGATGGTGGACGCGTGCTACAAGGTGATCAGCGATCTCACGGGCCAGCACCCTCGCCTCGACCGGTACGCCGTGAAGGCGATCACCGGCGGCACTGACGCGCAGGGCGAGGTGTCGTGTCTGGTGACCGAGCACGCCGTGACCGTGACGGGGCAGGGCAGCCACACCGACATCATCCAGGCGAGTGCGCTGGCGTACCTCAACGCGCTCAACAAGCTGGAGACGCGGCGCGCGCACCGCGCACAGTCGCGCGCGGAGGTCGGGCCGTGAGTCGTCCCGCCACCATCGCTGTCTTTCCCGGCGACGGCATCGGCCCGGAGGTGACGGCGGAGGCGGTGGCGGTGCTCGATCTGGTCGTGCCTCGACACGGAGGCGCGCTCACCTGCAGCACGGGGACGATCGGCGGCGCGGCCATCGACGCCACCGGGCACCCGCTGCCGCCGGCCGAGCTGGCGCGGGCACGCGCCGCCGACGCGGTCCTGCTCGGCGCCGTCGGCGGCCCCAAATGGGACGACCCGAAGGCCAGCGTGCGCCCCGAGCAGGCCCTCCTCGGCCTGCGCAAGGGTCTCGGCGTGTATGCCAACCTCCGCCCGGTGTGGATCGTGCCAGCGCTGGTGCGCTCCTCGACGCTGCGGCCCGAGGTGCTCGAGGGCGTCGACCTGGTCGTCGTGCGCGAGCTCACCGGCGGGATCTATTTCGGGCAGCCGAGCGAGCGGCGCGGACGAGCACCCGATCGGGAGGCCGTCGACACGCTCGTCTACAGCGAGGCGGAGATCGCCCGCCTGCTCCACGCCGCCTTCGCGCTCGCCAGGCAGCGCCGGCGCCGCCTCGCGTCGGTCGACAAGGCGAACATCCTGTCGTCGTCGCGCCTGTGGCGCGAGGTCGCCCACGAGATCGCGCCGCAGTACCCGGACGTGACCTACGAGGACGTGCTGGTGGACGCCATGGCCATGCACCTGATCCGCCGGCCGCGCGATTTCGACGTGATCGCCACGGAGAACCTCTTCGGGGACATCCTCACCGACGAGGCGTCGATGCTGGCGGGCTCCATGGGCATGCTACCGTCCGCCTCCCTGGCGGGCGCGCCGCTGACGGGCGAGCGCTGCCCGGGGCTCTACGAGCCCATTCACGGCTCGGCGCCCGACATCGCGGGTGCGGACAAGGCGAACCCGCTGGCCGCGATCCTCTCGGCGGCCATGCTGTGCCGCTACTCGCTCGGCCTGCCCGACGCCGCCGCGGCGATCGAACACGCCGTCGCCGACGTGCTCGCGGCGGGCCATCGCACTGCCGACCTCGCCGCCCCGGACGACGAGCCGGTGGGGTGCCGCGCGATGGGGCGGCTCGTGCGCGAACGGCTCGAGGTCTGAAGGTGCGCGACCTTCGCATCGCCGTCGTGGGGGCGTCGGGTCTCGCTGGCCGCGAGGTGCTGCGGCTGCTGGCGGAGCGCGAGGAGCCGCCGGCCGAGTTGCGCCTGCTCGGCTCGCCACGCACGGCGGGCGCGCGCGTCGAGGAAGGGAACTTCCAGGCGCAGGTCGGGCTGCTCCAGGCGGGCGCGTTCGACGGCATCGACCTCGCCTTCTTCGCCGCCGGACCCACGGTGGCCTCGGAGTGGGCACCGGTGGCGGCGCAGGGGGGTGCGGCGGCGATCGACCTGAGCGGCCGGTTCCGGCTCGAGGAGCCCGTGCCCCTGGTGGTGCCGGAGGTCAACCCCGACGCGCTGGCGGGGTGGCGCGAACGCGGCATCGTCGCCAGCCCGAGCGCCACGACGGTGGGACTGACCGTGGTGCTCGGGCCGCTCGCGGAGGCCGCCGGACTGCGGCGCGTCGTCGTCTCGACCTACTCCGGCGTGGCGAGTGCCGGCCGCCGGGCCGTCGCGGGGCTGTCGAAGGAGACGATCGATCTGCTGAACGGGCGGGGCCAGAGGCGCACGCGCTTCCCGCGTCGCATCGCGTTCAACTGCGTGCCGCAGCTGGGCGACCTTCTCGAAGGCGGCGCCACGACGCACGAGTACCACGCCATCCTCGAGACCCGGCGCGTCCTCGACGCTGCCGCGCTCGCCATGCACGTGACGGCGGTGCGCGTGCCGATGTTCTTCGGGCTCGGCCTGAACGTCCACGTCGAGACGGAGCGGCCACTCTCGGCCGACGAGGCCATCCTGATCCTGCGGCCCGCGCGCGGGCTCATGGTCCACGCCACCCCCGAGGATTCCTACCCGACGCCCGTCGAGGTGACCGGCTCGGACGCGACCCACGTGGGCCGCATCCGCACCGACCCCTCGACCGAGAACGGGCTGGGGCTGTGGATCGCGCTCGACAACGTCGGCAAGGGCGCCGCCTTGAACGCCGTCCAGATCGCGGAGCTGCTCGTCCGCGACTACCTCTAGCAGCTCGTGCAGCTACGGCTGACGGTCGAGTACGAGGGGACGCGCTACCTCGGGTGGCAGCTCCAGCCGGGCGGTCCCACCGTGCAGGGTGAGCTGGAGCGCGCGCTCACGATCGTGCTCCGCGAGCCCGTGCGTGTGCGCGGCGCCGGTCGCACGGATGCCGGCGTGCACGCGGCGGGGCAGGTAGCGACCGCGCCGCTGTCGCGCGCCGTCGACCCCGGTCGCCTGCGGCGGAGCCTGAACGCGCTCTTGCCCCACGACGTGGCGGTGCGCGACATCGCGCTGGTCGACGACACCTTCGACCCGCGCCGGCACGCCCGCAGTCGCGTGTACGAGTATCGCATCCTGAACGCGCCTGCGCCGTCACCGTTCTGGCGGCGCTGGGCGTGGCACGTCATGATGCCCCTCGACGCCGACGCCATGGACGCGGCCGCGCGCCTGCTCGAGGGTGAGCACGACTTCGCCACCTTCCGTGGCACCGACGCCAAGGAGACGCCGCGCACGACCGTGCGGCGCGTGCTCGAGAGCCGCGTCCGGCGCGAACCGCCGCTGCTGGTCTACCGTATCGAGGCGACGGCGTTCTTGAAACACATGGTGCGCAACGTCGTCGGCACGCTGGTCGACGTGGCGTGCGGCACGCGGGCGCCGGACGTCATGCGGGAGCTGCTCGCGAGCCGCGATCGCACCCGTGCGGGGGCTACGGCGCCCCCGCACGGGCTCACGCTGGTCGCCGTCCGCTACTGAGCGCTATTTCTCGGTGACGCGCAACGCGATGCGGCGGTTCTGCTGGCGGCCCGCCTCGGTGCTGTTGTCCGCCACCGGGTTCTGCTCGCCGTAGCCCTCTGCGCTGAGACGGTCCGCGGCGACGCCCAGCACGACGAGCTCGGTCATGACGTTCGTCGCGCGGTCCTGGGACAGCTTCATGTTCGCGGCCGGGTCGCCCACGTTGTCGGTGTAGCCGCCGACCTTCGCCTTCACCTTCGGGTAGGCCTTCAGGATCTCGGCCACGTTGCGCAGCTGCTCGCGCGATTCCGGCTTGAGCTGCGCCGAGCCGGTCTCGAACAGGAGCCGGTCGAAGTTGAACCAGGTGGGGACGTCGACCCCTCTGGCCGGGTCCTCGATGAACACCACGACCTGCTTCTCGATGCCGGTCGCAGGGGCACGCAGCTCGAAGTTCGTCGGCAGCCGCTTCGTGAAGGCGCCGACGTCTGGGAGATCGGTCACGGACCTCGTGGCGACCTGGTTGGCAGGTGCTTGCGCCGTCTGCTGCGGCGTGGGTCGGCGCAACCATCCCCACAGGCCGGCGAGTGCCACGAGGCCGACGAGCGCGGCGGCCGGCCACCACGAGCGGCTCCGCTCCGGCGCCGTGTAGGTGTCGCCGATGGGCATGCGCGACGGCGCGCCGAGACCCAGCAATCCTGCCAGACCGGCCGGCGCCTCCCTCAAGATGCTCTCCTTCTGCGACGCAAGGAGATTCGTCAGCCCGGCGGCGTTGAGCCCGTCGCGGCGCACGCGATCGCCGAGGACCGACATGACGAGCGGCGCGGCGAGACCGAGCAGCGCGGACGCCGATTGCGACTTGATGCCGGCCTGGCTCGCGAGCGCCCCGGCGATCGAACCCATCTGCGGCCCGAAGAGTGCGGACAGGAAGCGCTGGCCCAGGTCCACGATGGGCGACTTCGCGAGCCCGGCGCCGCTGACCATACTCGCCGGGTTCCGGACCAGGTTCGAATCGAGGCTGGGGTCGCCGAGGAGCTCCATGATCTGCCGCATCGCGCCGGTGTCGTTCGACTTCGACAGCAGCCCCGCGAGGATGGCGGGAAAGGCGGCCTCGAGCCCGCGAGAGACGTTGCCCTGCGATTCTCCGAGCGCGGTGGCGGCCTGAGCGAGCAGATCGGGCGTCACCGGGCTCCGCAGGCTGTCGAGGATGGTAGCCATCGCATTCCTCCTTACGTCCGCTCTGCCTGCATGCGGCGACATGCCGCAGAGGTAGAGGCGCTCCGCCTCGGGCGCGGAGTCCGAGGCGATCGACTGGCGAGGACGGATCCGAGCGGACGTCCAAAGGATACTGCCGACCGGCCACCTTGAGAACCGGGGCTGGCGGGGCCCGCACGCGGCGCATCACGCACCGCGTCGTCAGCCATTCGCGCCGGGAGTCCTCCGTCGTCGCCAGCTGCGGAGCCGCTGCGCGATCTCACGCTCGTGGCCGCGGTCCGTTGGTTCGTAGTAGCGATGCTCCCGGAGCTCCTCGGGGAGGTACTCCTGATCGGTGACCGCGTCGGGATGGTCGTGCGGGTACTCGTAGCCGGCACCGTAGCCGAGCCCCTTCATGAGCGGCGTGGGCGCATTGCGCAGGTGGAGCGGGACGGGCAGCGGCCCGTGCGCCCGGACGTCGGCCGTGGCGGCGATCATGGCCCGCATCGCCGCGTTCGACTTGGGACAGGTGGCGAGATAGGTCGCGGCCTGGGCGAGAGGCAGTCGGCCCTCCGGCAACCCGACGAAGTGCACTGCGTCCTTCGCGGCGACGGCGACGGCCAGCGCCTGCGGCTCGGCGTTGCCGACGTCCTCGGCAGCGAAGATCACCATGCGGCGGGCGACGAACAGCGGATCCTCGCCCGCCTCGAGCATGCGCATGAGCCAGTAGACGGCGGCGTCCGGGTCGCCGCCGCGCATGCTCTTGATGAAGGCGGAGATCACGTTGTAGTGTTCCTCGCCGCCCTTGTCGTAGCGCAGCGCGCGCCGCTGCGCGGCTTCCTCCAGCAGTGGCAGATCGAGCGCACGGGTCCGCCGCGCGCGGGCCAGGTGTGCCGCGACCTCGAGCGTGCTCAGCGCGACGCGCGCGTCGCCCTGCGCGTGCTCGATGAGGAACGCACCGGCGTCCGCGGCGAGCGACAGCTGGGCGCGGCCGAGCCCACGCTCCGGGTCGGCCAGCGCGCGCTCGATCAGCGCGCCGATGTCCTCTGCGGTCAGCGGTTCGAGGACGAGCACGCGCGTCCGCGACAGGAGGGCGGGAATGACCTCGAACGAGGGGTTCTCGGTGGTGGCCCCCACGAGGATGATGGTGCCGCGTTCGACGTGGGGCAGGAACGCGTCCTGCTGCGCCTTGTTCAGGCGGTGGATCTCGTCCACGAAGAGCAGGATGGGCTTGCCGGTGCGGCGAATCTCGTGCTCGGCCTCCTCGACGACCTGTCGCAGCTCCTTCACGCCGTGCAGCACCGCCGAGAACCCGACGGTACGCACCCCACTCGTCTCGCCAAGCAGCCGCGCGAGCGTGGTCTTGCCGGTCCCAGGCGGGCCCCAGAGGATGAGCGATTCGAGACGGCCCCCGGCAAGCAGGTCGCGCAGCACGCGGCCGGGACCGAGGAGATGTCGCTGGCCGACGAACTCCTCGACCGTGCGCGGACGCATGCGCTCGGCGAGCGGTGTGCGGGCTGACGGCGGCGCGGCCGCGGGTGCGCGCGGGAACAGCTCCGGCTGCCGCGACATGGCGTGCGACGCTAGCACACGCCGCGCGGGCTGGAACACCCACGGGGCCCGTGGTACGAAAGCCGGGCGGCGCAGGTGGTGATGGGGCGCATTCGCACGGTCGGTCTGGTGGTGAAGCGCGACCGGGCCCGCGCCAAGCGACTCGCGCAGCGCATCGTGCGGGCGCTGCGCCGCCGCGGGGTCGCGCTGCTGGCCGATGCCGACGCACCGTTGCCCGGGGTGGTCGCTCGGCCGAAGGCTGCCCTCGTCCGTGAGGCCGACCTGATCGTCGTGCTCGGCGGCGACGGCACGCTCCTCTCGGTCGCCCGCCGCGCGGATGCGCGCGTACCTATCCTCGGCGTCAACATGGGCGAGCTGGGCTTCCTCACCGAGGTGGCCGAGGCGGAAGCGATGCACATGCTGCGACGCGTGCTCGCGGGCGACTACGAGGTCGACCGGCGCATGACGCTCAGCGCGGCGCTCGAGCGCGGCGGGCGCGCTCGGCAGCGCTTCCGGGCGCTCAACGACGTGGTGGTGTCGAACGGCGCGCTGGCGCGCATCGTCCGTTGCTCGGTGTCGGTCGACGGGCTGCCGTTCACGGCGTATCGCGCCGACGGCCTCATCGTGGCCACGCCGACCGGCTCGACCGCCTACTCGCTGTCGGTCGGAGGTCCCATCGTCGAGCCGACCATCGAGGTGCTGCTGGTCTCGCCGATCTCGCCGCACACGCTCTCGAACCGGCCGGTGGTGCTCCGGCCGCAGGCGGTGGTGCGGATCGAGATCGAGCCCGGCCAGCAGGATGCGATCCTCACGGTGGACGGCCAGGAAGGCACGCCGCTCGCCGGCGGCGACGTCGTCGTCGTGCGGCGCAGCCGCGCGCCGGTGTCGCTCGTCCGCTCGCCGGATCGCACGCACTACGACGTGCTGCGCTCGAAGCTCGGCTGGGGCACGCACCAGGGAGGCGGGCATGTTGCGCGCGCTGCGCGTCACTGACCTGGCGATCATCGACGAGATCGAGCTCGTCCTTGAGCCCGGCTTCAACGTCGTGACGGGGGAGACGGGAGCCGGCAAGTCGATCCTGCTCCAGGCGCTCGACGTGGCGCTCGGCGGGCGACCGGACGTCGACCTGGTGCGGGCGGGAACCGCCGAGGCCGTGGTGGAGGCGTTGTTCGAGAACGTGTCGCCGGGCGCGCGGGAGATCCTCGCCGCCGCGGGGGCCGCCTGCGATGCGGGGGATCAGCTGCTGGTCCGCCGCGTGATCGCTCGCGGCGGGCGCACGCGCGCCTACGTGAACGGCGCGCTCGGCGCACTGGCGTTGCTGCGCGACCTCGCGCCCCATCTCCTGCGGGTCTACGGGCAGGACGAGCACCAGGCGCTGCGCCGGGTGGAGAGCCATCGCGAGCTGCTCGACACTGCCGCCGGCCTCGACACCGACGTCGAGGAGATGCGAACTCGCTGGGCCGATCTCGCACGAGCACGCCAGACGCTGGAGGAACGCCGTGCCGGGCAGCGCGCCGCCCGCGAGCGCACCGAGCTGCTGCGTTTCCAGCACGCCGAGCTCGAGCACGCCGGGCTCGTGCCCGGCGAGGACGGGGAGCTGATCGCCGAGCGCGCGCGGCTCGTGCACGCCGAGCGTCTCCGCTCCCTGGCCGGCGGTGCCGAGGCGGGCGTGTACTCGGAGGAAGCGTCGGCGGTCGACACGCTCGGCCACGCGCTCGGGTCGCTGCGCGAGGCGGAACGCCTAGACGACAGCCTGGCGCCCCTCCGGACGCTGGTGGAGCAGGCGCTGGCGGAGCTCGAGGAAGCGGGCGCCCAGCTGGGTCGCTACGTCCGCACGCTGGCGCCCGACCCGGTGCGGCTCGAAGCCGTGGAGCATCGCCTGGCCGAGTTGACGCGGCTCCAGAAGAAATACGGCCGCTCGGTCGAGGACGTGATCGCACGGCGCGACGACATCGCGCGCGA
>JBKPDC010000024.1:0-3448 GCA_046727715.1 Thermodesulfobacteriota bacterium | reverse complement strand
ATGGGCGGTACTGGGATCGAACCAGTGGCCCTCGCCTTGTAAGGGCGATGCTCTGCCGCTGAGCTAACCGCCCGACGCGGGTTTGCGCGCCGTCATCCCTGCTGTTGTGCAGTGGCTGTGCAGTCTGTCGAGGCTGCGGGGGGTACCACACCCTGCAACCGGCTGCCAAGCTGGGTGATGCGGGCAACCTTCTGGCGAGCGGCGGTGAGGCGTTCGCGGACTGCGTCCACGCTGCCGAGGTCGTAATGCGCGAACACGTGGGCGGTCTTCCAGCCGTGCGACGAGACACCCACGAACAACGCGCGGTCGCTGCGGTCGATGAGCTGCAGCGCGAGGGCGCCGTCCAAGTCCTCTTTGGCGAAGGCGTCCACCACCGCCTGCACCTTCGCCAGCCGTGCGACGATTTCTCGCAGTTGCGACCGCGCCAACGGCGTCACGCCGCCGCGTCGCAGGGTTTAGCCACGAAGAACACCGGCCAGCCCGCGTCCTCTTCGTCGCGCTTCGGCTTCGGCGGGGGCGCCGCTGGCGGCGTGACGCGGCGGTTCAAGAAGTGCGGTGTCGACGGCATCACCGCAGCTCGGTGCCGTAGGACATCCGCCTACCAAACGCGCCGGGGTCACGGCGCGCCACTTCGGCCACGACCTGTTGCCGCTGAATGTACGTCAACTTCGCCGGCTCGAAGCCCAGGGCGCGCGCCACTTCGCGCAACGCAGCCTCGCGGTCGGTGAAGTCCTCACGCGCCATCTCGGTGCGCACGCGCTCCTCAGCCATTCGCACCGCCGTGACGTTCTCACTGGATGCGCCATGGCGCCTGAGTAGCGCGTGCACGCGCTCACTGAATGAGTTCATCCTGTCGTTCTCCTCTCGAACAATAATCGGACGCCCGGCGCTCTCGCTGAACGCGACGGGAAACGAAACTGTCTGCGTCGTCCCGTGCGGGATGCCGTCTCGATGATGGCTGGTTGGCTGCGCGCCGGGCTACCGCCAAGTCGCGGATGAGGTCAGCCCGAAACCGCTGTAACCGCCTTCGCGACTTGAGTACGGCCGTCCAGCCGCTGGGTGCCCAGCTAGCTAGGACAGTCACCGCCTCGCGCCGTTGCCGCATGCGGTGCAGCGTCGGCCGGCCCCCACGGCGCGGGGATGGGCCCCTTTCGGACGGCATCGCCATCCATGGGCGTGCGTTGTCCTCGTTGTCGGTGTCCACGGCACGAAGATACGTGGATGGGGCCGGGCTCGCTGCTACACACCCGCCCGCTACACAGCACGGCGAAAAGCGTAGCCAGGACACGGGATTGGCGGCGCGCCTCGCCTCACGAGGGCGAGGTTCTTCTCGGGCAATGTCGCCGCTTGCGACATTTGCCTTGCGCCTGCCAATATGGCGCGTCAAGCGAGAGGCCAGCAGCTTCATCCCATCTACGCCCCGTTCGGGGTGCGCGCTGAAAGGACGGTAAACCATGAACCCCAGTAACAGTCGCACGAAACAGCTCCTGTCGGAAGTTTGGGAGGAATACTGCAGCCGCGGCGCGACCCGCTTCCAGATCAGTCGGCGGGCGCTCCTCAGATCGAGCGCGGGCGGCGCGGTGGTCTCAGCGGTCGGCATCGGCGGGCTGCTGGAGCTGCTCGCGAACCGTGAAGCGATCGCAGCGGGCATGGTAATCGCGATCGTGGGGGTGACACGCGAGCCATTCATGGCGCCGGACGAGACGCCGCACCGCCACACCTTTTCGGGGCGTTTTCACGTGACCGACGTCAGCGATACGGCCATCATGGGGACTGTTGTCGGGCGCACACAGGCCGTGATCTCGACCAGTGCCGTCAAGGAGGAGCAACACTTCCATCTCATCCCGTCGCAAAGCGTCTCGCTCGAGCAGGTGATCCTCAGCGGCCCGGAGAACAACGAGTCGGGCGAGCACGCTCATGAACTGAGCATCGAGTAGCACGCGCCGGGCAGCGCTGGACGGGCCGCTCGTACGGTCCCAGCCGGGCCCGCCCGAGGTGTCGCCGTGGCCGCCGCCCACGGGTGGCCAGGTCGGCAGTGGTGGGGTCGGGGCGACCGGCTTGGCGAGCCCGGACGCGGGGTGAGCGGATGCACCCCCAGCGTCGCGCGCGGTCTGGCGCCCGCTCAACGTCGCCACGTGCTGTGCAGCCGCTGTGCAGCAACCGGCTGCGACGGCGCGGAATCGCGCGGGGTCGGCACCCCAGCAGCGACGTGCCTATGGTCGCGAACCCCGGGGGGAAACGGTGCAGCCGGTGTCAGTCGGTTGGACGGCGTCTCCCCCGGGAACGCCTTGTAAGGGCGATGCTCTGCCGCTGAGCTAACCGCCCGCAGGCTGCGCTACTTGAGCTCGTCCTTCAGTGCCTTGCCGGCCTTGAACTTGGCCGACTTCGACGCCGGGATCTCGATGCTCTCGCCCGTCTTGGGATTGCGGCCGGTGCGCGCCTTGCGCTCCGACACGGCGAATGTCCCGAAGCCCGATATGTTGACCTTGTCTCCGTTGCGCAGCGCTTTGACCACGTCCTCGAACACGAGGTTGACGGCGCGCTCCGCCTGCCCCTTCGGCAGGTCGAGTTTTGCGGCGACGGATTCAATCAGGTCGGCCTTGGTCATCGCCTCTTCCCTCCCGCGAGCGCGGCCGCTTTAGCAACCGGCCTGTGGGCCTGTCAATGCGTGATGACGTCGGTATCGGGCTGCACCGGTGCCGCGAACGGCGCCGGTGTGGGCGTGACCGGTTCGGCGATGGGCTCCACCGGCGGTTTGCGGAGATACGCCTCGGGGTCTTCCAGCACGAGCGCTTTGCGCAACACGTGATCCATGTGCTCGACCAGCTCGATGCTGACCGACTTGAGGATCACCGCGGGAATCTCCTGGATGTCCTTCTGGTTCTCCACGGGGATCAGGATGCGCTTGATGCCGCCGCGGTGCGCCGCGAGGACCTTTTCCTTGAGACCACCGATCGGCAGGACGTAGCCGCGCAGCGTGACCTCGCCGGTCATGGCGAGATCGTGACGGACCGGGACGCGCGTGAGCGCCGACACGAGCGCCGTCGCCATCGTGATGCCGGCCGACGGGCCGTCCTTCGGGATGGCGCCCTCGGGTACGTGAATGTGAATGTCGATCTTCTGGTAGAAGTCGCGCTCGAGCCCCAGCTCATCGGCACGCGAGCGCACGTACGACAGCGCCGCCTGTGCCGACTCCTGCATGACCTCGCCGAGGCGGCCCGTGATGGTGAGCTTGCCCTTGCCGGGCAACACCTGCACCTCCGTGGCCAGGAGCTCACCGCCGAGATCGGTCCACGCCAGCCCGGTGGCAACGCCCACCTTGTGCTCGACCTCGGCCTTGCCGAAGCGGAAGCGGGCCGGCCCGAGGTAAGGCACGAGCGATTTGGTCGTCACGCGAACGTTGGAGGTGCGGTCCTTCTTCACCACCTCGACCGCGACCTTCCGGCAC
>JBKPDC010000023.1:0-17880 GCA_046727715.1 Thermodesulfobacteriota bacterium | reverse complement strand
TTAGCTCAGGTGACACATC
This sequence comes from Thermodesulfobacteriota bacterium, assembly GCA_046727715.1. GTDB lineage: Bacteria > Desulfobacterota > Binatia > DP-6 > DP-6 > CAVQLX01. The sequence goes on along the minus strand of JBKPDC010000023.1, from coordinate 17,861 downwards.
CTGGCAATGCGTCCCCGATTGACGCCGTCCCCGAGGGGCGGATACGAGTGACGACCGTGAAGGGGCACGCCCGCAACATGATGACGGAGCGTGTGGTATCGGTCGCACCCGACACTCCGCTCACCGCCATCGCGGCGACGATGGTGGCGGAGCGCATCGGCGGCGTGCCCGTGGTGGAGCCCGGCGGCGCGGTCGTGGGCTTCGTGAGCGAGACCGATCTGGCGACAGCGCTCATACGCCCCGCCTCGGCCCCTGGAACGGCGCGCGAGATCATGTCGCAGCCCATCGTGATCGACGAGTTCGCGCCCGCCGACGAGGTGATCGACGCCCTGCGCTCGCGACGCATCCATCACCTGCCAGTGGCACGCGGCGGCAAGCTGGTGGGCATCATCACCCCGCTCGACGTCCTGCGCTGGTTCGTCGAGCACGAGCGTCCGCTCCCGGACGACGCCGGGTGATCCCCGTTCGTGCGACCCAATCCGGGTCCGCCGAGAGAGCCCGCCGCGCGTGAGTGCGTCGCCGCGCTACGACGTCGTCGTCATCGGGGGGGGCATCCTCGGGATCGCCACGGCACGCGCGCTGTCCGAACGACTCCGCGGCTCGCTGGCGGTCCTCGAGGCCGAATCCGGGCTCGCGCACCACCAGAGCGGCCACAACAGCGGAGTCATCCACTCGGGCCTGTACTACAAGCCGGGCTCGCTGAAGGCGCGCAACTGCGTCGAGGGACGCGACCTCATGTACCGCTTCTGCGAGGAGCATGGCGTGCCCCACGAGCGCTGCGGCAAGGTGGTGGCGGCGATCAGCGAACGCGAGCTGCCGGCGCTGGACGAGCTAGAGCGGCGCGGCCGCGCCAACGGGCTCTCCGGGATGCGGCGCCTCGGGCCGGAGGAGATCCGTGAGCTCGAACCCCACGTGGCGGGCGTCGCCGGCCTGCACGTGCCGCATACCGGCATCGTCGACTATCGGCGCGTCATCGAGCTCTTCGCCGACGAGGTGCGCGCCGACGGCGGCGAGATCCTTCTCGGCGCCCGCGTCGGCAAGGTGCGCCGGATGGGCGGCGAGCTCGTCCTCGAGACGGGGCGCGGTGCCGTGACGGCGCGCGCGCTCGTCAACTGCGCCGGGCTCCAGGCGGATCGCGTGGCGCGCCTCTGCGGCGTGCGACCCGGACTCCAGATCGTCCCGTTCCGCGGCGAGTACTACGCGCTTCGGCCCGAGCGCCAGAGCCTGGTGCGGAATCTGGTGTACCCGGTGCCCGATCCGGCCTTCCCGTTCCTGGGCGTACACTTCACCCGCATGATCCACGGCGGCGTCGAGGCAGGACCCAATGCTGTGCTCGCGTGGAAGCGCGAGGGCTATCGTCATCGCGACGTGTCCGTGCGCGACCTCGCGCAGATGGCCGGCTACGGCGGCTTCTGGCGCATGGCGAGGCGCTACTGGGCGACCGGCCTGGGCGAGCTGTACCGCTCGGTCTCGAAGCGCGCCTTCGTGAACGCGCTCCGGAAGCTGGTGCCCGATCTGCGCGCGGACGACATCGTGCGCGCTGGCGCCGGGGTACGCGCCCAGGCCGTCGAGCCGACCGGCGTGCTGTGCGACGACTTCCGCATCGTCGAGGCCGAAGGCATGGTGCACGTGCTGAACGCACCGTCGCCCGGGGCGACGGCGTCGATCAGCATCGGACAGACGATCGCCGACCTCGCCGCGCAGCGATTCGGCCTTCATCCGTGACCGGCGCAACCTCAGATCGCGTGTGGCGATCAGCGCTTGACCCGCCCGGCACCCACTGCCTACCATCACGCTCCGTGTCCACCACGCTCGAGGCGATCCGTGCGCTGTTCGATGACAGCCTGCACGCGCAGCGGGTCTTCCTCGCCGAGCATGCAGCCGATCTCGAGCGCGCGGTCGATCTCGTCGCCGGCGCGCTGGGCGGCGGGCACAAGCTGCTGCTGTTCGGGAACGGGGGCAGCGCCGCCGACGCCCAGCACATCGCCGCCGAGTTCGTCGGCCGCATGACGCGCGACCGTCGCGCGTTGCCCGCGATCGCGCTCACCACCGACACCTCGGCGCTCACCGCCATCGCCAACGACTACGGCTACGACGAGGTGTTCGCGCGTCAGGTACAGGCGCTCGGCCGCGCCGGCGACGCCGCGCTCGCGCTCTCGACCAGCGGCAACTCCGCGAGCGTGCTCCAGGCGGTGTCGGCTTGCCGCGCGCTGGGCATGCGCGTCGTCGGGCTCACCGGCGGCACGGGCGGCGCGCTTGCGGGGCTGGTCGACGTGAGCCTGCGCGTGTCGGCCAGCACCCTGTCGCCGCGCATCCAGGAAACCCACATCCTCGTCGGCCACGTGCTCTGCGAGCTGGTCGAGCGGCGGCTCTGCGGGGAGGGGGTGTGAGCGGGCGCCGGCCGGCCGCTCATCCGCCGGTCCCGATCGACCCGACGCGCGTCCACACGGTGCCGCTGGGACGGCGCGCGAGCAAGGTGGCCGCCGCGGCGCTCGGCCGGCCGGTGCGCGCCGGGCTGAGCGTGCGCGCGTTCCTCGCCGGCCTGCCCGACATCCTGGCGGCGCGCGAGCTCCGCGACGCGGCCGATCGCATCGCGCGCGCGCTGCGATCGCGAAAGCCGGTGCTGCTCGGGATGGGCGCGCACGCCATCAAGGTGGGCCTCGGACCCCTCATCGTCGATCTCATAGAGCGCGGGCACCTCACCGCCGTGGCGATGAACGGCGCCTGCCTGATCCACGATTTCGAGATGGCGTGGGGCGGGCGCACGTCGGAGGATGTCGGTCCCGGCCTCGACCGCGGCCTCTTCGGCATGGCGCGCGAGACCGGTGAGTTCCTGAACCGCGCCACCGGCGAGGGCGTGGCCGCCGGCCTGGGCCTGGGCCGCGCGATCGGTGACGCCATCGAGGCCGCGCGGCTGCCGTACCGCCGCACCAGCATCCTGGCGGCGGCGGCGCGCGCCGGCATCCCGGCCACGGTGCACGTCGCCGTCGGGACCGACATCATCCACATGCATCCCGACGCCGACGGCGCAATGATCGGCGCGGGCAGCCTGCGCGACTTCCGGCTCCTCGCCGGCGTCGTCGGCGGCCTCGACGGCGGCGTCTATCTGAACCTGGGCTCCGCGGTGGTGCTGCCAGAGGTGTTCGTGAAGGCGCTCAACCTGGCCCGCAACGTGGGCCGCCGAGTGCGCCGCATCACGACGATCGACATGGACTTCACTCGCCACTATCGCCCGGCGGTGAACGTGCTGGCGCGCCCGACGGCCACGGGCGGCCGCGGCATCGCGCTCACGGGGCATCACGAGATCATGTTCCCGCTGCTGTGGGCCGCGGTGGAGGAGGCGCTACGCTGATCACCCTCACCACCGACTTCGGCCTCGCCGACCCGTGGGTGGGGATCATGAAGGGCGTGATCGCGACGCGCGCGCCCGGGACGCCGGTGGTGGACGTGTCGCACGGGATCCCGCCGCAGGATGTCTTCGCCGGGGCGCTCGTGCTGCGCCACGCCGTGCCGTGGTTTCCGCGGGGCACGATCCACGTCGCCGTGGTCGACCCGGGCGTCGGCAGCGAACGGCGCGCGCTTTGTATCGAGACCGACGCCGCGCTGCTCGTCGGACCCGACAACGGGCTCCTCTCGCTGGCAGCACCGCCCGCGGCGGTGCGGCGCATCGTCGAGCTCGCCGACGAACGCTTCTTCGTGACGCCGCGCAGCCGGACGTTCCACGGCCGCGACGTCTTCGCGCCCGTGGCTGCGGCGCTGGCCACCGGCACCGACCCCGGCGCGCTCGGACCGACGCGTGCGGAGCTCGTGCGGTTGACGCTGCCGGAGCCGGAGCGACAGGGGACGATGCTGCGCGCGCAGGTGATCTACGTGGACCGCTTCGGAAACCTCGTGACCAACGTCCCCGGCGACGCGCTTGCTCCGGAACGCGTTTCGATTAGCATCGCCAACGCGCGCATCCGCGGCATCGCCACGAGCTACGCCGCCACCGCGCGCGGCACCCTGGTGGCCGTCGTGAACAGCTGGAACCTGCTCGAGATCGCCGTGCGCGACGGCTCCGCGCAGGAGCGTTTGGGCGTGGGCGCCGGCGCGCCGCTCACGCTGGATGAGGCATGAGCTTCGACGCAGACGAGACCAAGCCCTTCACCTGGACCACCGCGACGCGCCCAGCGCCGGTGGTCGCGGACCGGCCGCTGCTGCACCTCCTGCTCCTCGCAGCCACCGCGCTCACGACCACCATGGCCGGCGCGCGCATGGCCGGCATCGAGCCCACGTCGCTCCGGTCGCTCGCCGCCGGCCTGCCGTTCTCCACGACGCTCCTCGCCATCCTGGTGACGCACGAGGCCGGGCACTACCTGATGTGCCGCCGCCATGGCATCGCCGCGTCGCTGCCGTACGTGCTGCCGGCGCCGCCGATGTTCCTGCTCGGGACCTTCGGCGCCGTCATCCGGGTCCGCTCCCGTTTCCCCGATCGCCGGGCGCTCTTCGACATGGGCGCCGCCGGGCCGTGGGCGGGGTTCATCGTCGCGCTGGTTGCCATGGTGGTGGGGCTCCGCCTCTCCTCGGTGGACGCGGCGCTGCCGGCCGGCCCCGTGGTCATGCTGGGCGATTCGTTGCTCACGAGCTTCCTCGCACGGGTAGTGCTGCACGCCCAGCCCGATACGGTCACCCTCCATCCCGTCGCCTTCGCAGCCTGGGCGGGGCTGCTGGTGACATCGCTCAACCTGCTGCCGGCGGGTCAGCTCGACGGCGGACACGTGCTCTACGCCGCGCGCGGGCGGCGGACGGTGCTGCTCCCGCTCCTCCTCATCGCGGTGCTGGTCTGGCTGGCGGTCACGGGGTCCCCCTTCTGGATCGTGTGGAGCGCGGTCGCGGCCGCCATGTTGTTCCTCGGTCACCCCCCGACGCTGAACGACGCGCAGCCACTCGGCGCGGGGCGCCAGCTCGGCGCGGTGCTCAGCCTCGCGCTGTTCCTCGTGACCTTCGTCCCCGAGCCCATCCGGATCGTGCAATGATGGCGTCATGAGCGACCGGCCGACCTGGGACCAGTACTTCATGACCATCACGCGCGAGGTGGCGGAGCGCTCCACCTGCCTGCGGGCCAAGGTGGGAGCGGTGATCGTACGCGACAAGAACATCCTCGCCACCGGCTACAACGGCTCGCCGGCGGGGCTGCCGCACTGCCTCGACGTGGGCTGCCTGATCTACCGCTCCACGACGCCCAGCGGTGAAGTGGAAGAGAACTGCTTCCGGTGCATCCACGCCGAGATCAACGCCATCGCGCAGGCGGCGAAGAACGGCGCAAGCATCCGCGACGGCGACATCTACCTCACGCACACGCCGTGCATCCACTGCTTCAAGGTGCTCATCAACACGGGGATCAAGCGCATCTTCTACGAGAAGCCGTACAAGCTGCACACGCTCGACGAGCTGCTTCAGTATGCCGACGTGACCCTTGCGCAGGTCCCTCCGTGCTGACGCACCCGGGGTGGGCCAGTCTCCCGAGACTGCACCATGGCTTCCTCGATCGCGTCGAGAGCGCGGCGGCCGGGAGGGACGACTGGGATCGTGCGCTCCGCGCCGCCGGCATGCCGTTCCCCGTCGCCACGGTCCGCCAGGTCCACGGGACGGAGGTGGTGACCGCGGAGCCCGAGCGCGCCCCGCGCGATGCCGACGGCGTCGTCACCGATGCCCGCGGGCTCGCCGTCGGCGTGGTCACGGCCGACTGCGTGCCGGCGCTTTTGCTCGCGCGGGCGCGCGGCGTCGCTGCGGCCGTCCATGCCGGCTGGCGCGGCGCCGCCGCCGGCGTGCTCGAAACCGCCCTGGCCCACCTGCGCGCGCAGTTCGACGTCGAACCCAGCGACGTCGAGGCCGTCCTCGGCCCTGCGATCGGCCGCTGCTGCTATCGCGTCGGCCCCGAGGTCCACGCCGCCTTCACCGCCCGCACCGGCACCACCACCGCACCCGCCTGGATCCCGGCCGGCGACCGCCTCCTCCTCGACCTCCGTCTCGCCGGACGCCTCCTCCTGGAAGCTGCGGGCGTTCGGTCCGTCACCGTGGTCGGCCCGTGCACCGCGTGCACACCCAGCCTGGCGTCCTATCGTCGGGATGGAGCTGCCGCGGGGCGCCAGCTAAGCTTCGTCGGCTGGGCGTGCGCAGACTGAGCGCCCCGCCGCGCGGGCGCGAACTACTCCGCTCCCCGCCCCGCGACGACCGCGAACGCCCGCACCCGCGCCACCGCCTCCCGCTCCGGATTCTCCAGGTACTCGGAGCAGATCCGCGCCATCTCCCCGCCGTGGTACCCGTCCATGAAGCGATGGTCGAGGGTCACGCCGAGCGTCATCATCGGCTTCACCACCGCGCGACCGTTCTCGGCAACGACGCGGTCCTCGATCTTCCCCATCAGCACCACCATGGTCGTGCGGCTGAAGGGGACGATCGGCCCGAGCGCCTTGCCGATGCCGAACACGCCGACGTTCGTCACCATGGCGGTGCCGAACTCGTCCTTCACGACGCCGAATCGAGACAGGTCGAGGTCGAGGTCGTAGGTCAGGTACGAGATCATCCGCATGAGGCGGCCGAGGAGACGGGTCGGTACGCGGTCGAGCAGCGACTTGGTGCGCTCCACCTGCAGGTCGCGTCGCTCCCGGATGCGGGCGACGCGGTCCTCGGCCTCGCGGGCGATCTCGAGCACGCTCTTCTTGTCGGCGTTGGCGATCTTCACACCCGAGAGCTCGCCGCCGCCGCCCGTGGCGACTTGCAGGAAGATGTCGGTCGACTCACGCAGCATGATGCGACCGCGCGACACGATGCCGTTCATCTGTGGGAACTGCGCCAGCGCCACGGCCACCCCGCGTACGACGAGATGCGTCACCGTGACGTGCACCCCGCTCTCCCGTCGCAGCCGTTCGCAGTAGGCCAGCGCCGCCGGCATCGCCACGTCGACGAAGGCGTACGTGCTCGGGTCGCGCGGCTTGCCCCAGGTGTGTACCGCGAGCTTCCGCCAGCCCCGCAGCGGCGTGAGTGGGGTGAACGCGCGGCGCATGTCGCGCCTCTAGCGGCGGGATTGCGGACTGTCAAACTTGGAACGATGGCCTTGAGGCCTGGGGGAACGACTGCTAGGCTCCGTCTGCGCCGCATCGGCGGCGTCGGAGGTGTCTCGTGAGACAGCTGTTCGCCGCACTCGCGCTCGTCACGGCCATGACGCTCTCGGGGGGGCGGGCGCAGGCGCACGACGCCTACTCCGACGCCGAGTCGCATCCGCTGAAGCTCATAAGCTACCCAGTGGCCGCGGCCGGATTCGCCATCGAGTGGCTCCTCACCCGACCCGTTCACTTCATCGTCTCCCAGCCGACGCTCCAGCGGGTCTTCAACTACGAGCCGTCGTACAACGCGTTCGACACGCCGGAGCCGTACCTGCCGAGCAGACAGGGCGTGTCCTGGCGGCAAGGGTACCAGCCGGGTCGGTCCGGGGCGTCGCCGGTCGTGCCACCCAACGCCCAGGTGATCGCGCCGGCCGAATGACCGCGCGGCGGCCCCTGGTAGTCGGCGACAGGTGGCCTACGAGCGGAAGGACGTCCACTATCGGCGCGCGAAGGCGGCGGGGTATCGCGCCCGCAGCGCCTACAAGCTGATCGAGCTGGACGACCGCCATCGTGTCCTGCTCCCGGGCGACCGCGTGGTCGATCTGGGTGCCTGGCCCGGCGCCTGGCTGCAGGTGGCTGCCGAGCGCGTCAGGCCGCGTGGGCGGGTCGTAGGGATCGACCTGGTCGAGATCGCGCCACTGGGGGTGCCCCACGTGGCTTGCCTGGTCGGCGACGTCCGCAACCCGGCGTCGATCGAAGCGCTCGCGGCTCGGCTCGGTGGTCGCGCGACCGTCGTTCTCTCCGACTTGGCGCCGAAGCTCACCGGAGTGCGCCACACCGACGAAGCGAGGGCCGCTGAGCTGGGCGGCGCCACCCTGGACGTCGCCGCCAGGCTGCTCCGGCCGGGCGGACGGCTCGTGATGAAGCTGTTCATGAACTCCGACTTTCCACTCCTGATCGGCCGGCTGCGAGCCGACTTCGACCAGGTCAAGACCACGAAGCCGCACGCGACGCGCCACGGCTCGTCGGAGGTCTACGCCATCGCGACCGGGTATCGGCCGTCTTGTGGATAATGTGTGGAGTTGTGAAGAATGGGCGGCTGGCTCACCGCCGCCTACGAGTTGAGCACTCCATAGTTCGCGCCCCGACTAAGTTGTTGCTCGCGCATCGATATCCGTGCCGCACGCGTCGCACCTCCGGCTCTGGGAACCTTCCGTCGGCAACCCTCTGCGGGCTCAAAATCCCCGCGGGACATGGTGTTGATAAAGTGGGAGGGCCCGGAATGCGTGCGGGGGTGGGGTTTGCGAGCATGATGGAGTCCTGGACGTTGTGACAGAAGCGTTACCACGCGGTCCGCGCGGCTCGACCGCATTTTGCAAAGGCTTCCGATCGCCCCCGCGCCCAATGCTGCGCACGGCGCGGAGATAGACGACGGGGCTGGCGAAACGCGCGTGTGCCTGGCGGGCCTCGTCGCTGCAACGAGTTGATTTTTCGTGCCTCGCTTGCTCTAAGCCCAGCCGGCTGACCGCCTCCCGCGACGGTGCGGGGGCGGTAGGAGGTCGCGATGGAACGGGTCAAGAGCGAGCCCTCGCGCGGCCCGCTCGGCGCGATCGGGGACATCCTGGCCGGCGGCGGCCAGGCAATCATCGGGCAAGCTCAGTCCCTCGCCGGAGACGTGCAACGACGCATCGCCGACGTCGTCCCCTCCGTCTCGAGCGGCCAGCTCGAGCGCCTGGACGGGCGGGTGCGCAGCCTGGAAGCGCTCCTCGCCCGTGGCGGCCGGGAGATCGTCGGTCCGGTGCGAGCGCTCGCACTGAACGCCATCGAGAGCGTGGCAGCGGTGCGGGCGCGTCTGGACGACGTGCTCGAACGGCTCGAGCGTCTGGAACGCCGGATCGGCGAGCTCGACACCCGTGCGGACAGGCGGTGACCATGGACGTCTTTCCCGTCCCGCAGCTGAGCGACAACTACGCCTACCTGCTGGTCGATCCGGAATCCGGCGAGGCCGGCATCGTCGACTGCGCCGAGGCCCGGCCGGTCCTCGAGGAGGTCGCGCGACGCGGCGTTTCCCTCCGCGGCGTGCTCGCCACACATCACCACTTCGATCACGTCGGCGGGAATCGCGACCTGCTCGCGCAGCTACCGGGCCTGCGTGTCTACGGCTCCGCCGACGACGCCCCGAAGATCCCGGGGATCACGGATCGCGTCAACGACTCCGATCCGGTGCAGGTCGGCCGCCTGCGTGGGCGGGTCATCTTCATCCCGGCGCACACGAGCGGCCACGTCGCCTACTGGTTCCCGGACGAGCGGGCGGTCTTCACCGGCGATACGCTCTTCGCCGGCGGCTGCGGCCGGCTCTTCGAGGGTGATGCGGTGCAGATGATGAGCTCGCTCGGCAAGCTCGCGGCCCTGCCCGACGACACGCGTGTCTACTGCGGGCACGAGTACACCGAGAAGAACCTCCGGTTCGCGCTCACACTCGAGCCCGGCAACGCCGCGCTGCAGGCGAAGATGGCGGCCGTGCAGGCACTGCGACGCGCCGGCAAGCCGACCGTGCCGAGTACCATCGCGGACGAGAAGGCGACCAACCCCTTCCTGCGCACCGACAGCGCGGAGCTGGCGGCGTCGGTGCGCGCGCGCGTGCCCAGCCTGCCGGCCGGCGATCGTGTCGCGCTGTTCGCGGCCGTGCGTGGTCTCAAGGACCGGTTCTGAGGCGGACAACCGCGCGCGGGATCGTTGAAGGCAGCTCGAGGAGCGGATAGACGCTCTCCGCATGGCCGTTGACGTCCTGATCGCCTCGCACGACCACATCTGCACCGTCACGCTGAACCGCCCCCAGAAGCGCAACGCGCTCAACGCGGCGATGATCGCCCAGCTGCGCGACACGATCGAGCGCGTCGCGGCCGACCCGTCGGTCCGCGTGATGATCCTGCGCGGCAACGGCCCCGCCTTCTGCGCCGGGCTCGACCTGCGCGAGATGGCCGCGCAGCGCGAGGCGGGCGAAGCCGATCTGGGCGGGCTCGAGAAGGTGCTGGAAGATCTCGAGGCGTGTCCACAGCCGACCATCGCCGCCGTTCAGGGCGACGCAATAGCCGGCGGCTGCGAGCTGGCGCTGCACTGCGACATCCGCGTCGCGGCCGACACGGCGCGCTTCTCCATGCCGCTCGCACGCATCGGCCTGGCGGTACCGGTGACGCTCACCTGGAAGCTCGTCGACTCGATCGGCGCGGCCAAGACCAACGAGCTCCTGTTCACCGGCGAGGCGGTGGCGGCCGAGACGGCCGCGAACCTGGGACTCGTCAACCGCGTCGTGCCGGCGGAGGAGCTCGACAGTGCCGTCGCGTCGCTGACCCGCCAGATCGTCCAGAACGCGCCGCTCTCGGTGCGCGCCATGAAGGCGTTCGTTCGGCGTGCGACGAGCCTGCAGCGTTCGTTGCCACGGGAAGACCTCGAGGAGATGCACCGCCGTGTCCGCTCCAGCGCGGACCTCCAGGAGGGGCTGGCGGCGCAGCGCGAGCGCCGGGCGCCGAGGTTTCGGGGGGAGTAGCCGGGGCCGGACGCCCTCCGGCCGAGGTCGCCGTCGCGTCCCCGAGGCATCGCGAACGGATCGTCAGGCGGTGGCGCGATATCTCCTCGGCGAGACGCCGAACTCGGCACGGAAGCTCCGAATGAAGTTCGACAAGTCTTCGAAGCCCACGTCGAGGGCGATTTCCGTGATCGGAGCTCGGCTCGTGACGAGTCGCCGGGCGGCGTCACGGAGGCGCGCACGGAGCAACCACTGATGCGGCGTGATACCGGTCACGCACTTGAACGTGCGCAAGAAATGGTACTTGCTGAGACCTGCGGTGCGCGCCAGGTCGACCAGCGTGTGAGCCTCGACGAGGCGCGACTCGGCGTGACGGAGCACGCGCGCGATTCGAGCGGGGTCCGGCGTCGCCGCCACTGGCGCGGTGCGCCGAGCACGGCCTGCCATGCGCACCACGGTCCCCGCCAATTCGAGTGCGATCTCTTCGAAGGAGTCCTCCCTTCCCACCGCCAGCTTCGCGCGCGCGGTCACTGGGGCGAGGGCGCGAAGCGGTGGAAGGCGATCGTGATCGAAGGCAACGCGCGACGCCCCCGCGTCGTACGCGACACGCTCGAACAGCTCTGGACCGAATTGAAAGGACAGGCACCGATCGCCCTCTCCGTGCCCGTGCGAACATTCGTACGTCTGCCCCGCGTTGCCCAGAACCAACGCCCCGGGCGACATCAACGACGAGCCGTGATCGCTTCGATAGACGAAGGTTCCGGACAGCACGAGCGAGATGGAGGCCGACCCCTGTCGCTCCTCGAAGGGGCGATCCCGCGGCCCGGACGTGCACACGATGTCGACCACGCGCCACCCGTCGCCCGCGGCGACTGCCCTCCCGACGGCAGCGCCCGGCCCACCCGTCTGCGCCTTGCGGATGAGCGCGATCCCCAGCGGATCAGGGTTGGATGTCTGCGCGGAGAGCAACTTCTGCCAAGTCTCCGAGACGGGCGGTGGCTAAACCAGCAGCGGTGCCCGATCTTTCCACTGGAGGGTCGCCCGGGCAATCCCTTGCTCGAGGCGCTCTGAATCGGTCGAGACCCCGCTCGAGAAGCCTCGGGTCGGTGGCGTCGTGCGGCGGCGCAGCCGCACCAAGGGAGGATTCATGACTCTGGAGGGTGGATGCTCGTGCAGAAGCATCCGATACACGCTGACCGCCAGTCCGCTGATCGTGCACGCCTGTCACTGCCGCGATTGTCAACGTGTCACCGGCGGCGCGTTCGTGATCAACATCTGGATCGAGAGGAAGTTCGTCGAAGCGAACCACACCGCGCTGAAGTCGTTCCGGCTGGCCGGAGGCAGCGGGAAGCACCACGACGTGTTCTTCTGCGACACGTGCGGGACCTACCTGTGGAGCCGCTATCACATCGTACCCGGCGACTGCTTGTTCGTCCGGGCCGGGACGCTGGACGATCCAAAGGCGGTCAGGCCCGACGTGCACATCTTCACGAGGACCAAGCTGCCGTGGCTGGAACTTCCAGAGGGCGTGCCGGCGTTCGAGTCGATCTACAAGATCGAGAACGTCTGGTCGGCCGAGAGCAGGGAGCGCCTGCGTCGCAACCGCGCCGCGTAGACCGGACTCGGGGGCGCTTGTGGCCCCCGTTCCTCACCCCGCGCGCAGCTACGTGCGCTGGCGGCGGCCTCCGACCGGCCGGATCGTGTTGGTCACGGCGTAGCCCGCGCGTTCGAAGGCGCGCCACATGTACCAGCTGGCGACGGTGCGGTAGGGACGCCAGCGTTCGCCGAACGCCAAGAGCTCCTTCGGCTTCGGGATGTGCTTCTTGCCGTAGGTGATCGCCCAGCCCTTCTGGACGCCGAGGTCGTGGATGGGAAGCACGTCGGGGCGGCCGAGGCGGAAGATCAGAAACATTTCGACGGTCCAGGCGCCGATGCCCCGGACGGAGATGAGCCGCTCGACGAGCTCGTCGTCCGACATCTTCTGAGCCTGCGCGAGCGTGGGGACGACGCCCGCGAGGGTTTTGCGCGCGAGGTCCTTCATCGCGAGAGCCTTCGCACCGGAGAGCCCTGCTTTGCGGAGGGCCGGCGTGCGGAGCTTCAGCATCTCCTCCGGCGCGGGTGCGCGGCCGTTGCCGCCGAGGGCCTTGAGACGACCGAAGATGGTCGCCGCGGCTTTTCCCGAGATGGATTGATAGACGATCGCTTCGAGCAGTGCGTCGTAGGGCGCTCGCGCTCCCCTGAGCTTGAGCTGGAAGGCGGGCATCTCGTCGATCAAACGCTTGAGACGTTCGTCGCGCGCGGCGAGCCACGTCGTGGCCTCGGCAAGGTCGAAGGGGAGGGTCGGGATGTGCGCAGCCTGATCGACCATGGGGAATCTCCTGGGCCGGGACTCTAGGAACGCGCCGCCGGATGCGACTTGGAGAAAGTTGCTCGATTGGTCGCCGCGAGTCTACTCCAGCAGCGACCGCAGCTCCTCGGGCGTGTGCACCGGGCGCGAGCAGGTGAAGTTGCGACAGACGTAGGCGGTGGCACGACCGGCGACGGCGGGGCGGTCGCGGGCAACGGGAGGCACGTCGTCCGTACCGGGCTCGACACGCACCAGGGTGCGGTGAGGGATCCAGCGGCTCGCGGCGGCACGCCAGAGGGCGCGCGCGTCGGTCCCGTCGCGCGGGCCGACGACGATCACCTCGGTCGAGCCCTCCGACCAGCGCTCGAGGGCCTCGAGCCACGTCGTGTAGCCGAAGGGGTTCTCGGCGGCCGCCGACTGGTAGAGACGCAGGATCTCTTCCGCGCGGGCGCGGAAGCGCTCTTCGCCCGTGAGTGCGTGCAGGCGCAGCAGCGCGACGGCGGCGACCCCGTTGCCCGACGGGATGGAACCGTCGGCGCCTGATTTCGTGCGCACGATGAGCGCCTCGCCATCATGCGGCGTGAAGAAGTAGCCGCCCCCTGCATTGTCGTGAAAGCGCGCCTCGAGCGCAGAGGCCAGCTCCCGGGCGCGCGACAGGTGGCGCGGATCGGACGTCGCCTCGTACAGGTCGAGCTGGGCGGCGGCCAGGAAGGCGTGGTCGTCGAGGAACGCGTCCTGCTTCGCCGTGCCTTTCGCCCAGCCGTGTAGAAGGCGCCCGTCGCGACGCACCTGCGACCATAGGAAGTCGGCCGTGGCGGCGGCCGCGGCGACGTAGCGGGGCTCGTCGAGGACGCGCCCGGCTTCTGCCAGCGTGCCGATCAGGAGCGCGTTCCAGCCGGTGAGGATCTTGTCGTCGCAAGCCGGCGGTACACGCCGGCCGCGCGCCGCAAAGAGCCTGCGGCGTGCCGCCTCGATGGCGGCGGCGGCCTCCTCGGGCGAACGCCCGAAGAGCTTCGCCACCTGGTCGACGGTGATCGTGATGTGCGCGATGTTCTTGCCTTCGAAGTTGCCCTCGTCGGTGACGTCCCAGTAGCGGCAGACCAGGTCGACGTCCGCGGCGTCCACGACGCCCGCCACCTCTGCTGGCGTCCAGACGAAGAATTTTCCCTCCTCGCCTTCGCTGTCCGCGTCGGTGGCCGAGTAGAACCCGCCGCCCTCGTGGCGCATCTCCCGCAGCAGGTAGTCGAGCGTGTCCACGACCACGCGGCGATACGCCGCCTCGCCCGTCACCTGGAAGAGCTCGATGTACAGGCGGGGAATCTCCGCGTTGTCGTAGAGCATCTTCTCGAAGTGTGGCACGAGCCAGCGTGCATCGACCGAGTAGCGATGGAAGCCGCCGCCGATCTGATCGTAGATCCCGCCCTCGGCCATGCGCCGGGCGGTGAGGGTGACGGCGTCGAGCAGCTCGCGGCTCCCGGTGGCGCGCCACTGGCGCAGCAGCAGCTGGAACGCGCGGCTGTGCGGGAACTTCGGCGCCCCACCGAGACCGCCGTGCAGCGTGTCGACGTGGTGCACGAAGGCCTCGGCAGCGCGGCGGGGCAGGGTGGGGTCGAGTGTGACACCACCGCCGGCGGATTCCTCGGAGCGCTGCACCCCGGCAACGAGCTGCCCGACAGCCTTGGCGACGTCGTGGGGCTGTTCGTGGAATGCGCGCGACACCGCCTCGAGTACGCGCGGGAAGCCGGGCATGCCGTGGCGATCGATGGGGGGAAAGTACGTCCCACCGTGGAACGGCCGGCCTTCGGGGGTGAGGAAGACCGTGAGCGGCCAGCCGCCGCGCCCGACCATCAGCTGCACCGCACGCATGTAGACGTCGTCGACGTCGGGACGCTCCTCGCGGTCGACCTTCACGTTGACGAAGCGCTGGTTCATCAGCGTCGCGATGTCCGGATTCTCGAAGGACTCGCGCTCCATCACGTGACACCAGTGGCAGGCCGAGTAGCCGATCGACAGCAGCACCGGCTTGTTCTCGGTCCGGGCGCGTGCGAAGGCCTCGTCGCCCCAGGGGTACCAATCGACCGGATTGTGCGCGTGCTGGAGCAGGTACGGGCTCGTCTCGCGAGCGAGACGGTTGGGGCCAGCCATGCCACATGCTGGCACCCGCGGTCGGCTCGGGCAACCGGAACGCGACGCGCCAGCTTGCTGGCTCGGTAGACGCGGCCCCGGCGCGCAGGCTCCGGGCGCGTGGTCGTGCGCTTTGCACGATCCGTGAACCTCGTTGATTTCCGGCCGCTTCGTGGCTTTTTCGCAATGCGCTCTTGACAGTCACCCAATGGTTCAATAAATCGCGCCGCGACAAAAAATCTCTCGCGCCGAATTCCCGAGAGGGAAGCGGAGGACCCAGTAGCAATGGGGTGAATCCCGGCCGGCTTTCGCAGCGTCCGGAACGGGCAAGCTCTTTGACCCGAACCCGTCAGCTAACTTCGTAGGCGTACAAGGAGCGGGATCCATGCAATCCGTGCCCACTGGGGCCGGGGGAGCGATCCCCCGGCCCTTTCTTTTTGCCCTTGCCGTGCTGGTGAGCGCGTGCGTCGTCCTAGGCGTCGCGACGGCACGCGCTGGCCGCAGTCCGGTTGACGACGATTCGCCGGCAACGGTCGGTCGAGCGTCGTACTACGGCCCCGGGTTCGCCGGGCGCAGGACGGCAAGCGGGTCGGTCTTCCGGCCCGAGCAGCTGACGGCGGCGCATCGCTCTCTGCCGCTCGGCACCAAGGTTCGCGTGACGAACCTGCACAACGGGCGCTCCGTGCTGGTTACCATCACCGATCGGGGGCCGTTCACTCGCGGCCGGCACATCGACCTCTCGGTGGCCGCCGCGCGAGTGATCGGGATGCTTGGCCGGGGCGTCGCCAACGTGCGGATCGAGGTCGTGTGACGTTGGGCAGGCCCGAGCACGCCGGCGACTGGGGAAGCCGGCGTGCTCGGGTTTGCCGGCGAAATCCGGGACGCGTCCTCCGGCGTTCCGGTCCCCGCGCGCGGCGGGGAGGTCGACCCGGGACATGCGGCGGAGAGCGGCGGCGCGGCGGGTCCCGGGTCGTCCTCCCGGCCGCGCGCGCGCAGGCAGCCTGACCCGAGACTCCGTCTCGGGTCGGTCCTAGGCGCGCACGAACCGGCCGCCGCGACCGACCAATCCGCGCGATCGAATCGTGATCGTGCGCTCGGGGTCGTCGGTGGCGCGGCCGAGAACGTGGACGACGAGCCCGTGCTCTTCGAGCAGTCGCCGCACGCGGTCGGCGCCATCGCGCGCGACCACGAGGCAGAAGCCTATGCCCATGTTGAAGGCGCGGAACATCTCCTCGTCCGCGACGTCGCCGAGACGCTGCACCAGGTCGAAGATCGGCGGCGTCGCGGGCCACTGTTCGACGTCGAACCCGACGGCACGCGCCGTGCGGACCAGGTTGAACATGCCGTCGCCCGTGATGTGGGCCAGCGCGTGCACCGGCAGGCCCGCATCCAGGACGTCCACCACGGGCCTCACGTAGATCTGCGTCGGGCGCAACAGCTCCTCCGCCAGCGTGCCGCCGAGTTCGGCCACGTGCCCGTCGAGCGGGAGACCACCGCGTTCCAGGAGGGCACGGCGCGCCAGGGTGAAGCCGTTCGAGTGCAGGCCGCTGCTGGCGACACCGAGGAGCACGTCCCCGGCTCGCACGGCGTCGCCCGAGAGGATCCGCTCGAGCGCGACGGTCCCGATGGCGGTGCCGACCAGGTCGAAGGCACGATGGGGGCGGGCGCCGCGGATCATCTCCCGCACCTGTGCCAGCTCCCCACCGGGACAGCTGACGCCGGCCAGCTCGCAGCCGCGCGCGATCCCCTGTCCCAGGGGCCCGAGCAGCTCCGCGTCTGCCTCCTCCACGGCGATGTAGTCGACCAGCGCGACCGGACGCGCTCCGACGCACAGCACGTCGTTGACGTTCGTGGCGACGCAGTCGATCCCGACTGTGTCGTAGCGCCCGGCCGCCTGTGCGACGAGAAGCTTGGTGCCGACGCCGTCGGTCGAGATCGCGATGCCCAGGTTCGGTGCCACCGGGATCACGTTGGCGAAGTAGCCGATGTCGAGCGCGGGGCGGGGCGCGCCCGGGTGGTCGAACGTCGGGCGAATCCAGCGTAACAGGGCACTGAGGCCGCTGCCCGCGGCGCCCACGCCGGCAGCCTCCTCGGTGAGCGGGGGCACCGGTTTCACCGATGCTCCGGGTGGCGGCGGCCCGTCGCTGCGCGCATGGCGCTCCCGAGACAGGAGCGTGCGGAGTATTGCAGGACGCCAGGAACCCGTAAACCCCGGCTGCCTGCCGTGGGGAGTAAGCGCCTGGCTACGCGCTGCGCTTGAGGCCGCTCGCCCGGCCCGTGATCATGTGTCGCGAACCGTTGACGCGACGGAACGGGAACCGGACCACGTTGCTTGCCGAGCCCGCACGCGTGCGCTGCCGGTCCTTCCAGCGCGACAGACCCCGGCGCAGGTACGGCACCTCGAGCCCGAGCGCCTGGCTGATGTTCACGAACGAGTACGGCCACTCCTGGTCGTCGGACGCGAACCAGTCCTCGACCTCCGTGAACAGCTTCTGCGACGAGCGCTCGCGCGCGTTGACGTACTTCTGGAAGGTGCCAACCGCGTCCTCGAGCACCGCCAGCATCAGCCGCTTCTCGGGCTGGAGCGATGCGTCGATCGCGGCGTGGGCGAAGTACTGTGAGGGAAGGACGGACTCGGGTTCCAGCTCGACCGCGCTGCCTCCGCGAAGCCCGATGTTTCGTTCCACCGTCGCCGTCGCCGTCGCCGTCGTCATGACGCCGTATGC
This sequence comes from Thermodesulfobacteriota bacterium, assembly GCA_046727715.1. GTDB lineage: Bacteria > Desulfobacterota > Binatia > DP-6 > DP-6 > CAVQLX01. The sequence continues at coordinate 53 of JBKPDC010000023.1, read as the reverse complement.
CAGGGCCATGCCAGGCCGCCGAGGATGGCTGGTGGAGGCTGGACGCCGTGGCA
>JBKPDC010000022.1:0-17054 GCA_046727715.1 Thermodesulfobacteriota bacterium | reverse complement strand
CGTTCGCACACCGGCGGGCGCTGGCGGGCGCGGCGCGTGAAGCGAGGGGTCCCCTCGGGGCCGCTGCTACTTTGGTAGTTGCCAACGTGTTGCCAATCAGCCTGGCAACAAGGGGTCTGGACCGGTCCGTCAGCGGTCCGGATCGGTCCGTGTGGAATCGCGCTATCTCCGCGACCTCACAGCGAGAACCCGTGTGGCAGAAGGCGTTGGAAGCGCCGTGCGTCCTCCAGCATGTGCACGTTGTTGAACAGCACCCACGCCGGACCCCGCTCGACGAGGTCGGCCAGTCGAGCCAGCTCGTCGTCGTGGTAGCGGTGGCGAGGGCCCCCGATGCCATGCAGGCGGAAGTACTTTAGTCCGTCGGTGAGCGGCCGGGCGGAGAAGGGATCGACGGCGTGGACGAGCGCGAGATCGCGACAGAGGGCGGCCACGAGCGGGTCGGGCCACGCGCCCCGCGGCTCCCACGCGATCGTTGCGCCGCCGCGGTCGACGCGCTCGAGGAAGCCGCGCAGGTTGCCCACGTGCTCGGAGGTCGGGGTGAACGACGCCGGGCACTGGAGGAGCACGACGTCGGCTCGCAGCGCCCGGGCCACCTCCGTCGTCCGCCCCCACGCGCTGGCGACCTCGATCGTCGGCCGGAACGAGCCGTAGCGCGCCCGAGCGTCGGGGTCGATGGGGCGGCGGAGGCGGCGATAGGTCGGGGACGAGGGGTCGTGGGTGATCGCCTGCCAGGCCTTGATCGCGAAATGGAAGGCCGGGCCGGCGGCGGCGCGCCAGCGCGCGGCCGTCGCCGGCCGCGGCGGATCGTAGAAGGTCTGCTGGATCTCGACGGCGCGGAACTCCTGGACGTAGCGCGCCTGGGCCTCTGGAAACCCGCAGCAACCGACCAGCACGTCAGCGCGCACCGTGTCCCCTCCTGGCACAGGTGCAGGCGCCGGCGCTATCTCTCTCGGCATGCGCGGGACTCCCGCTCTCACCGTCGCGGAGCGCGCGGTGCGCGACGCGCTCCGCCGCCGGGGGCTCTGTTGGAACGGCGAGCGCGACCCGACGCCGCTCCTCGTCCCGCGCGCCGCCGCCAGCCGCGCCCGCCATCTCGCGCTGCTCGCACACTACTCCTACCGCCTCTTCCTGCGCGACGTGCTCAAACATCGCGACGATCTGCGCCCCGTGCGCCTCGCGCGCTACGTCTCCCCCGCCGTTGCCACCCGCTACCTCCGCGTGCTCGCGGGGGCTCGACTGGTGATCCCGGCGGGCCCTGGTCGCTGGCGGCTCCGCGATGCCCGCATCGTGTCCTTCGGCCGCACGCTCGAGTGGTACGTCGCTCAGGTATTGGCGCGCGAGTTCGGCTGCGCCGCCGCCTGCGGCCTCCGCATCCATCGCGCGCCTCACGGGGGCGACTACGACGTGGTCGCCTGCGCCGAGGGCGAGCTGCTCTACGTCGAGACCAAGTCGGCCCCGCCGCGTCAGGTCACCGCGGAGCAGGTGGGCGCCTTCCTCGACCGCATCGACACACTCCACCCCGACCTGGCGATCTTCCTCTGCGATACCACGCTGCGCATGCGCGACAAGCTCGTCCCCCTGTTTGCCGCCACCGCGCGCCGGCGCGGCCTGGGCTGGGAGGCGCTGCGGCTCGAGCGTGAGACCTGGCGCGTCGGACCCGAGGTCTATCTGACCAACGCCGACCCCGATCTCGCGCATGCCCTCGGCGTCGCCCTGGCGGCCCACTTCCAGGGCCGGGGCATCGCGCTGCGCTCGCCACGCCTTGACTCGCGGCGCGCCGGCGCGGGATAGCGGCCCGTCCATCCGCGGCGCGCGCCGCAGTGGCCGGGTTGCAGAGCGCCGGTCGCCTGCAGTACGGAGACTGCGCAGGCGACGCAACCGCGCGCAAAATCCCGCCCGGCGTCGCACGGCACGGGGGTTGCTCATGGTGAACCCGGACGAATGGCCCTTCTCGGCATCGTCATCGCGCTGATGTTCTTCTGCCACTTCAAGAACCGGGCTCGACTCCATCGTCCCTGGGGGCGGGCCGACTGGTGGGCCGACCGCCAGGACGAGTGGCGCCGGCACTGGACGGAGTGGAACCGGCACTGGGCTGAACAGGCGCAGCGCTGGGGCGACCAGCACGCCGACTGGCACCGCCGGTGGGCCGACCGGGCGCAGCGTCATGCCGAGCGCGAACGGCGCCGTCATGAGCGCCGGACCGGGCGACGCGATCGACGCGACGCCCGCCCCGCGAGCGAGGACGAGGTGCTGCGACGCGCCCGCCGCCGGGCGGCGGCCGAGACGGGCTTCCACATCCATCTCATCACCTACGGTGGGGTCATCGCGTTCCTCTACCTGATCAACATGCTCACCGGTCACCACCACCGCGACGGCAGCCTGAATCTGTGGTTCCTCTTTCCCGCGCTGGCGTGGGGGCTCGGCATCTTCTTCCACTGGATGGGCGTGTTCGGCTCGCGCATGCTGAAGGAGAGCCTCTTCGACCCCGTGGTCGACCGCGAGGTACGTCGCGAGAAGGCCGTGATGACGTCCGAGAAGCAGGCCTCGCTCGACGAGCTCTCCTCCACGATCGCGCACGAGATCCGCAACCCGATTGCCGCGGCGAAGAGCCTGGTGCAGCAGATGGAGGAAGACCCGCAGTCGGTGGAGAACATCGAGTACGCCCGGGTGGCGCTCGACGAGCTCGACCGGGTCGAGCGCCGCATCGCCCATCTCCTCAAGTTCGCCAAGGAGGAGGACTACGCGATGGCGCCGGTCAACCTCGCCAGCGTGGTGGACGCGGCGCTCACCCAGCTGCGCGGCAAGCTCGACGCCGCCCGCGTGGCGGCGGTGCGCAACTACATCACCGGTCCGACCGTGGTCGCCGACGCGGAGAAGCTGAAGCAGGTGTTCGCCAACGTGCTCGACAACGCCATCGACGCGTTCGACGGCGTGCCCGAGAACCGCCGCGTCGAGGTGTTCATCGAGAACGGCGGCAGCAACGCGGTGGTCCGCGTACGCGACAACGGCTCCGGCATCCCCGCGGACAAGCTCGGGCGCATCTTCAATCCCTTTTTCACCACGAAGGAGAAGGGGACGGGGCTCGGGATGGCGATCTCGAAGAAGATCGTCGAGGCCCATGCCGGCGCCATGGACGTCACGAGCGAGGTGGGGCGCGGGACCGAGTTCGTCGTGTCGCTCCCGCTTCCCAGATAGCGAAGAAAGTCGACGGTCATGTCGGGACGGATCCTCGTAGTCGACGACGAGAAGGCGCTCCTGATCGCGCTCCGCGGTCTGCTCTCGAAGGAAGGCTATCAGGTCGACACCGCCGCCAGCGGCGAGGAGGCGGTGCGCCGAATCGAGACCGGCAGCTTCCACCTCGTCATCACCGATCTCAGCATGGACGGCGTGAGCGGCATGCAGGTGCTCGAGCGGGCGCGTGCCTTCGATCCCGACCTGGCCGTCATCATGATCACCGCGCACGGCTCCGAGAAGGCCGCGGTGCAGGCGATGAAGCTGGGCGCCGCGGACTACATCCCGAAGCCTTTCGACAACGACGAGCTGCGTGTGGTGGTGCGCCGGGTGATGGAGGGCGTGCTGCTGCGCCGTGATCACCGCCGCCTCCTGGCGCAGGTGTCCGAAGCCTTCGGCTTCGAGCGCATCCTGGGAACGAGCCCGGCCATGCGGCGGCTGTTCGCGACGATCGACCGCGTCGCCGACACCGACGTCACGGTGCTGATCCGCGGCGAGAGCGGCACCGGCAAGGAGCTGGTGGCGAACGCGCTGCACTACCGCGGCCCGCGGCGCGCGAAGCCCCTCGTCAAGACCAACTGCGCGGCGCTCAGTCGCGAGCTGGTGGAGAGCGAGCTGTTCGGGCACGAACGCGGGTCGTTCACCGGCGCGATCACCCGGCGCGAGGGCAAGTTCGAGGCGGCGGACGGCGGCACGTTGCTCCTCGACGAATGCGGCGACATGCCGCTCGAGACGCAGGCGAAGCTGCTGCGCGCCCTCCAGGAGAAGGAGTTCGAGCGCGTCGGCGGTAACCAGCCGATCCGCGTCGACGTGCGCGTGCTCGCCGCCACGAACCAGGACCTCGAAGCGGCGGTGCGGGCGGGACGATTCCGTGAGGACCTCTACTACCGCCTGAAGGTGATCGAGCTCGTGATCCCGCCGCTCAGTGAGCGCCGGGAGGACATCCCGCTGCTCATCGACCATTTCCTGAAGGACGCCGCGGCGCGTTTCCGGCGCGATGTGAAGCCGCTCACCGCCGACGCGCTCCGCGCCTGCGCGGCGCACGAGTGGAAGGGCAACGTGCGCCAGCTCAAGTCGTCGGTCGAGCAGGCTCTCCTCTTGGCCCCGGGGCCAGACATCACGCCCGCCGACCTCTTCGGCACGGCCACCACCGCCGACGACGTGGACATCGCCCCGCCGCCGGCAACGGCTGCCACGAGCGGCGTGCCCTTCCGCGAGGCCAAGGAGCGCGTCGTGGAAGCGTTCGAGCGCGACTTTCTCCTCCGGGCGCTGCGCCGCCACGGCGGCAACATCACGAAGGCGGCGGAGGAGGTCGGCATGTACCGCCAGAACTTCCAGCAGAAGATGCGCGAGCTCGGCATCACGGCCGAGGACGGCGGCCGTTGAACCGGAGGGGCACGACCATGCGACTCTTCGCACGACTCAGCAACCTCGTTCGCGGGCTCGCCTCGCGCTGGCTCGGCGACCGGGAGACCGGCAATCCCGGCGCCGTCTACGAGAGCGCGATTCGCGAACGCGTCGCGCAGTATGCGAAGCTGCGCGAAGCGGCCGCCGGGGTGATCTACCTGCGCGGCAAGCTCGAGCGCGAGCTGCAGCAACGTTCCGGCGACCTGGCGCGGCTGCGCCAGCAGCTCGACCTCGCGGTCGAACGCGACGACGACCCGGCCGCGCTGGTCCTCATCTCGCGCCGCGAGGTCCTCGGCGCCGACGTCGAGCGGCTCAGCGCCGATCTCACCGAGCTCACCGCCGAGGCGGACGCCGCCAAGCGCAACCTGGTGGCCTTCCAGGACGAGATCGTCCGCCTGCGCGAGGAGCGCGTACGGATGCTCGCCCGGCTGGCGAATGCCAAGGCGCGGCTCCGGCTGCACGAGACGCTGAGTGGCCTGTCGCCCGAGGCCGACATTCAGGCGCTCGAGTCGGTGCGGGAGCACGTGAGCCGGCTGGTCGCCGAGGTCGCGCTGGTGCGCGAGGGCGCCGACCCCGAGCTGGAGCGTCGCTTGGGGCTGATCCGCGACGCCGAGGCCGCGCACGCGGCGCGCGCCCAGCTCGAGGAGCTGAAGCGGGCCAAGCGCATTGCGCTCGTCCCGCTGACGCTGTCTCCCGCGGCGACGCCGACCGCGGCACGCTAGGGCACCGAGCGATTCAGCGCCGCGCCACCGGGCCCGACTCCGCGGAGAGAGCCACGATGCGCGGGCCGCCGTCGCGCGTCGCCACCTGGAGGCTGGCAACGCCCTGGCGGCGTACCGGGCGCCCGCGATCGTCGTGCGTGGTCAGCAGAAAGGGCACGCGCACCGCGACGCGATCGCCCACCGGCTTCGCCTCGATCCCGGGCGCCGGCGTGACCAGCGCGCCGCCGCCGGTCGGGTCGACGTCGAGCACGGGACCGGTCGGCGCCGCATCGGGCGCGAACAGCGCCCGCACCCCGTCCGCGTCACGCGCGCCGTAGGCCTGCCAGAAGCGATCGACGAGCGCGATGGCGTCGAGCGCGGAGGGTGGTGCTGGGCGCGCCGGGGCGACGGCTTCCTCCGCAGGCTCGGGCGTCGGCGGGGGGGCCGCCGCGGGCTCGGCCGGCGGCGCGACCACGGAAGGCGACGGAGTCGCTGGCTCCACCGTCGGCGGGGGCGGACTGTACCACGGGCGCGTCGCCAGCAGGGGGACGAGGGCGATCACCGCCACCGCGATCGTGGCGAGCACGAGCCGTCGGCCGGTGGCCCGTGCCGGCACCTCGCCCGCAGACGCTTCCGCCGCGGCGTCGGGGACGGCCAGTGGCTCGGGCATCGGTGTGCCGCGCGGCTCGTGCAGCGGCGCGTAGTCCGCCCACGCCGACTCGATGAGCGCACCGGTGATGCGTTGCTGGCCGTCGGCAAATGCCGCCACCAGGGCCGACTCGCAGAGCACGTTGATCACCCGCGGGACACCCTGGCTGCGTACCGCCACACGCTCGAGCGCGTCGGCGGTGAAGAGCTCCGGATCGCGTGCCTGGGCGTACACGAGGCGCGCCCGGACGTAGGCCGCCACCCCGTCCGGCGAGAGCGGTGCGAGGCGTGCCGTGGCGCGCACGCGCCCGCGAACCGGCTCGAGACCCGGGCCGGCGAGCCGGGCGTCCAGCTCGGGCTGCCCGGCCAGGACGAGCTGCATCGCTGGCCGGCCGTCGTGCGTGACCAGGTCGAGGAGGCTCGGGAGCGCGGCGAGGGCGGCCTCGCGCAGCGCCTGCGCCTCGTCGAAGAAGACGGCGACCGTGCCGCCGTCGCGCGCGTGCTCGCGCAGGAACTCGGCCAGCCGCTCGAGCAGCACCTCCGGACCACCGCCGGACACCGGGAGACCCAGCTCCAGCAGGATGTGGTCGAGGATCTCCTCGAACCCGACCGTCGGGTGGAGCACCAGGACGGTCCGCACGTCCGCGGGCAGGGTGTCGAGCAGGCGACGGACGAGCGTGGTCTTGCCCGTGCCCACCTCGCCCACCAGCAGCACGAGGCCGGCACGGTCGATGATGGCGCCGCTGACGGTCCCGAGCGCCGCCTCGACGACCGGGTCGAGATACAGGAAGCGCGGATCGGGCGTGATGCGGAAGGGCGCCTCGCCCAGGCCGAAGAACGCCCGGTACATCGATCGACCGGCTTCCTAGAACGTGCCCTCGACCCCGAACGTCGGGATGAAGTTGTCGTCGCGCAGGCCCTCGTCGTTGAGGGCGTAGATGGCATTGGCGAAGAGCATGACGTTGCGCCACACGACCACGCGCCCCCCGAACGAGAAGTCGAAGAAGTCCTTGCGGCCGAGGTCGATGCCGAGAAGCGGCCGGCGGGCCGTCTGGCCGGAGGGCAGCAGGTAGAGGAAGTCGGTCTCCCCGGGCTCCACCGGATTGTCGAGCTGGCTGCGCCCGAGGAATGCGACCACGAGCCCCGCCCACGACACCACGTCGACGTCGAACCCGGCACCGTATCGTGCCTGGCTCAGCGCCGAGTTGTTCATGTCGAAATCGAGTGCGGCGTTGACGAAGGGCTCGACGCGATCCCAGAGCAGCGTGGAGGCGTAGAAGGCCGGCGTGACCCAGAAGTCGCCCGTGCCCTGGAAGTTGTCCTCGTTGCCGGTGGGGAAGCGGAACAGGAGGCCGAACGCCGAGCGGAGCCAGTCGGCGCGCGGCAGCTGGTACTTGAGGCGCAGGAGAAGGTCGCCGGGTCCGAACTTGCTGTCGTCCGAGATCCCGGTGACCACCGGGCCGCTGTTGGGGGCGAAGACGCCGTCGGGCCCGGCGGTCTGGATCCGCTGTCGCGTCACCCCCAAATCGAGAGCGGTGTTCATGAGCGGGAGCAGCAGGTTGACGTCGAGGTTATCGAGCACGCCGTAGGTGAAGCTGAACGCGGCGATATGGTTGCGCAGCTGCATGCTGTACCGCAGGTTATCGGCCTCGAACCCCAGGAGGTTCCCTGCCGCATCGACGTTCCGGAGCACGATCTGCCCCTCGCCCTGGAGGTCTTCCAGATCCGTCCCGTCGAAGCTGTTGAACTTGACGAACTGGTAGCTGACGTTGACGTTGAACTTCCCCTGGCCGAGGGTCTCGGGCCGCTCGAGGAAGATCGGCCCCAGCGTCTCGGCGCTCCGCTCGAAGACCTCGAGCTCCGGATTGTAGCGGTACGTGAAGCCGGCGGAGGCCGAGATGATGGGGAGGTTGTTGGCCGCAGTGTTCGCGATGGCGTTGGCCACGGCATTGAAGGCGCTGCCGCTCTGGATGCCGACCGTCTCGGAGGCGTCCGCGAGCGTGTCGCGTAGCGAGCGGGCCGCCGCGGGCGCGGCGCACCCTAGAGCGATCACCACGATCAAAAAGCTGCGCAGACGATGGCTCCTCACGAGACCCCCTCCCCGCACCGGGGCGTGCCCCGGCTAACGCTGGAAGACCGTGAAGGTCCTCTGCAGGTTTTTCACGTCGCGTTTAAGCGCTTTCGTCTCGGTGAGCAAGATGCGGCCGTCGCGGCGCAGCTCGCGGGCGGCGTCGGGCTCGAGGTCGCCGCGCCGGCGCCCCCGGGACACCACGCCCAGGAACGTCTGGACCCGCCCGGGTGTCCCGCGCAGCCAGGCCAGCGCGACGCGCCCGCGCACCTGCGCCGTGGTGGCCGTCGCCGCGAGGCGCAGACCGCGTAGCGCGCTCGGTGGCGGCTCGCTGTCGCTGTCGCGACCCGCCAGGACCCGCACGGCGGCATCCAGGTCCATCGCGATGCCCTCGAGCTGCTCGACGATCGCGGCGCCGGTGTCGCCCCCCGCGACCACCTCGTCGCGGACGTAGGTGAGCACGCGCTCGACGCCCCCGCGCAGCGTGACGGCGCGGCGATACGACGGCAGGAGCGGCACGCAGCCCTGCGGGTCGTCGACCGCGTCGTGAGCGCAGACGCCGGCGCGACACCGGTCGACGGTGCAGGGGTTGTCGTCCTCGGTGCACTCGGACAGCTCGAGCTCGCTCGGCCGGGCCACGCATCCCTGGGCGTCGGCTGCCGGGTCGTCGGGGCTGCACTCGTTCACCGCGCACTCGGTCGGCGCCGGGCAGCCGGAGCTTTCGGCCTGGTTCACGCAGGTCCCGGCGTCGCAGAAGTCGGCCGTGCAGGCGATGCCGTCGTCGCACTCGAGCGGGGTGCCGGCGCAGACGTCGGTGGCGCAGCGGTCGTCCAGCGTGCAGGGATCGTCGTCGTCGCAGGCCGCGCCCTCGCCGCCCTCGCGCTCGCAGCGGCCGAGCTCGTTGCAGGTATCGATCGTGCAGGCGGAGCCGTCTTCGCAGTCGTCGTTGTGCTGGCACGGGATGCAGCCCGGCACCGGAGTGCCGCCGACGCATTCGGCGGCCTGGCAGGTGGCGCCCTCGGTGCAGGCGCCGCCGCAGCTCTCCCCATCGCCGAGCGCCGCGTGCGTGCAGGTGCGCAGGACGAGGTCGCACGAGTCCGTCGTGCACGCCTTCGCGTCGTCGCACTCGACGTCGAGCGTGCACGACTGCGCCCGGGCGGGCACGGCCGAGGCGAGCGCCAGCAACAGCACGGGGGCCGCCGCGCCCAGTCGAATCACGTGACGACTATACTTGCCGACGCGCCGCGGGACCAAGCCCGGCGCTTCGCAAGTGCGCGGTCGCCACGCCGTTGCGGGCCGCGCCGGCTTGGGGAAATGTCGGGTGGCATGCCGCGGCTCCGGGGTCTCGCCGCACTGGCCGCGTTCGTCGTCGGTGGGGGGACGTGGGCGCTCGCCGGGCCGGAGAACGGAGCCGCCCCCCGCCCGGCGGAGGCGCGCGCGACCCCGGCGCAGCCCAAGCTGTCGGTGCGCGTGGGCGAGCGGCTGGAGTTCGCGGTCGATCCGGCGGGAGGCGCCCGCGGGCGCTGGCAGCTCGACGGCGCGACGGTCGCCACGGGGCCGACGTGGACCTTCGCGCCCTCGGCGGCAGACGTCGGGCGCCACGTTGTGCTGCTCGGCGTGACGACCGGCGGGGAATCGGCCAGCCGCCGCTGGAACGTGCGCGTGACGCCGCCCCGGCTGCCGCGCGTCGCCACGGCGTCGCCCGCCGGCGGCACGGTGTCGGTCGACGTGGATCGCGAGGTGGTGCTGCGCTTCGACGCGCGGCCGGCGGCGCCGGGCGAATCGGTGCGGGTCGTCTGGACGGTGGACGGGCAGCCGGCCGGGGAGGGCGACACGCTGCGGTGGCGCGGGACCGAGCCCGCGAACGTGCGTGCCCGGGCTCTGGCGCTGGGCAGCCTGGGCGCGGCGGTGGGGCACGAGTGGACCATCCTGGTCCGCGCTCCGGCCACGACCACGACGACGCTGGCGCCGACGCGCATGGCAGAGCCGCAGCGTGTCGAGTTGATGGGCCCTCTCCCGCCGAGTGGGCCGGAGCGCGCACGAGGCGAGGCGGCTGGCGGCCGGCCACCGCCTGCGGACGTGGCGCGGGCCGAGCCGGAACCGCGCGAACAGCCGACCGAGCAGGCCCCCGACCGCGTGCCAGTCGATCGCCCGCGGGACGAGCCCGCCCTGCGCGAGGCCGCGCCGCAGCGCGAGGTGCAGCCGGCGGCCGAACCTCCGCCGCGCGAGGTGCCGCGCGAAGAGCTTCCGACGGCGACGCTGCCCCCGCCGCCTCCACCGACCCTGCCTCCGCCACCCCCACCCCCACCGACGCTTCCTCCGACGACCCTCCCGCCAGCGGCCCTGGCGAGTCGTGGCACGGAAGGTCCGACGCCGGGTGGCGACGACGAGATCCGCCGCCTCCTCGACCGGTACGCCGCGGCTTGGCGCAACCACGACGTCGGCGAGCTGCGTCGCCTGGGGCAGGTGACCAGCGACAGCCAGGCCGCCGACCTCGAACGCTACTTCGCGAAGGTCGAGGATCTCGACGTCGAGGTGAACGTCATCGAGATTCGCAGCGACGGCGACCGCGCCACGGTGCGCTTCACGCGTCGGGATCGGTTCCGGGACCCTGCCGGCCGGCTGGTCACGCAGGAGTCGCCGCCGATCGAGAAACGCGTGGTGCGCTCGCCCGACGGCCTGCGCTTCGAGCCCAAGTCGCGGTGAGCCCCGGGTCTCGCCGCGCGTTCAGTCGACGACGGGCCGGGCGCGCTCGATGATGGTCGCGCAGTCCACGCCGGGCGGCAGGGTGCCGAACGCTGCGCCGTGATCACCCGCCAGGCGGGAGGCGCAGAACGCCTCGGCGACGGCGGGATGTCCGTGACGCACGAGGAGCGAGCCCTGAAGCGCCAGCGCCAGCCGCTCGACGAGCCGTCGGGCGCGCAGCTCCGGTGCCGAGAAGTCGCTCAGCTCCCCCCGCAGCGCCTCGACGAAGGCGTCGAGCCGCGCGTCGGCGCCGCCTACCGGCCCGACCTCGGCGAAGAACGCGTCCACCGCCTCGGGGTTGCGTCCCATCGCTCGCAGCACGTCCAGGCAGATCACGTTGCCCGAACCCTCCCAGAGCCCGTTCAGCGGGGCCTCGCGGTAGAGCCGCGGCAGGATCGACTCCTCCACGTAGCCGTTGCCGCCGAGGCACTCGAGCGCCTCGGCGACGAGCGGGGGCTGGCGCTTGCACACCCAGTACTTGGACACCGCCGTGGCGAGCCGCGCGAAGGACCGCTGGCGCTCGTCGTGCGCGCCGTCGTCGTAGGCACGCGCCAGCCGCATCATGGTGACGGTGGCGGCCTCGGACTCGACCGCCAGGTCGGCGAGCACGTTCTGCATCAGCGGCTGCTCGACGAGCCGCTTGCCGAACGCGCGGCGATGCGTCGCGTGATGCGTCGCCTGCGCCACCGCCTGCCGCATCCCGGACGCCGAGCCGATCACGCAGTCGAGCCGTGTATGCGTCACCATCTCGATGATGGTGGGCACGCCGCGGCCCTCCTCGCCCACCATGCGGGCCCAGGCGCCGTCGAACTCGACCTCGCTCGACGCGTTCGAGCGGTTGCCGAGCTTGTCCTTCAGGCGCTGGAGGTGGAAGCGATTGCGCGTCCCGTCGGGCCGCCAGCGCGGCAGGAGGAAGCAGGAGAGCCCGCGCTCGGCCTGCGCCAGCACGAGGAAGGCATCGCACATGGGCGCGGAGCAGAACCACTTGTGTCCCGTGACCTCGTACTCACAGCCCGGCCCGCCCCGGCCGAGCGCGCGCGCCCGTGTGGTGTTGGCGCGCACGTCGGAACCGCCCTGCTTCTCGGTCATGGCCATGCCGAACAGAACGCCGGTCTTGTCGGCGGCGGGACGCACGCGCGCGTCGTAGCGGTTCGAGACGATGCGTGGCTCCCACTCCGCCGCCAGCTCGGGCTGCGCGCGCAGCGTGGGGACCGCCGAATAGGTCATGGAGATGGGGCAGCCGTGCCCGGCCTCGGCCTGCGCCAGGACGTAGAACAGCGCGGCGCGCGCGGCGTGCGCGCCCGGACGGGCGTCGCGCCACGGCAGGCCGTGCAGCTCGTGGTGGACGGCGAGCCGCAGCAGCTCGTGCCACGCGGGGTGGAACTCGACCTCGTCGATGCGGTGCCCGAAGCGGTCGTGAGTGCGGAGGATCGGCGGGTTCGCATTAGCGAGGCGTCCCCAGACCATCGCCTCCCCGCCCGCCTCCACGCCGAGGCGCTGCAGCCGTTCCCGCGCCCAGCCCGCGCCCTCGCGCTCGAGCGCGTCGCCGAGGACGCGGTCGGTCGCGAAGAGGTCGTAGCCCTCGAGCGGCGGCGGCTGGTTCTGCACCTCGTGGGTGGGCGGCATGGGGTGAGACTAGCAGACCGGCTGCCGGAAGCACGACGGGCCCCGGGTCATTCCCGGGAGCCCGTCGCCGGTCACGCGACCTCGGTGAGGATCCGGGTCAGTCGAGGAACGCGCCGCTGGGCGACGTGGGCGGGCAGGCCTGCACGCACGTCTTGAAGGCCTGGCACCACCCCGCGGCTTGCTCGGTGCGATGCCTGGAGCGTAGAAGCGCCGGCATGCACGTCGAGCCCTTCCGCATAGCGGTTCCCGACGCGGTGCTCGCCGACCTGCGCGAGCGCATCGGTCGCACCCGCTTCCCCGACGAGATCGCGGACTCCGGATGGACCTACGGGACGAACCTCGCGTACCTGCGCGACCTGGTCGCCCATTGGTACGAACGCTACGACTGGCGCGCGGCGGAGGCGTCCCTGAACGCCTTCCCGCAGTGGAAGGCGCGTGTCGGCGACCTCGGCATCCACTTCATCCACGTCCGGGGCGTCGGCCCGCAGCCGTTCCCCCTCGTCATCACGCACGGCTGGCCAGGGTCGGTGGCTGAGTTCACCAAGATCATCGGCCCGCTGACCGACCCGGCGCGCCACGGCGGCGACGCGGCCGATGCCTTCGACGTCGTGGCGCCGTCGATGCCGGGTTACGGATTCTCCGATCATGCGCGCGCGCCGGGCATGGACGCCGAGCGCATCGCCGCGCTCTGGGTGGAGCTGATGCGCGGGCTCGGCTACGAGCGCTTCGGCGCCCAGGGGGGGGACTGGGGCGCGATGGTGAGCACGTATCTCGGCGCCAACCACGCGGACGTGGTCGCCGGCATCCATCTCAACATGGTGGTCGCCTTCCCGCCCGACCCTGCGAACCCGATCGCGGGCCTGACGCAGGAGGAAGTGATCGACCTGATGCCGATGCAGGACTTCCTGAAGGAAGAGACGGGATATCAGCGCATCCAGGGGACGAAGCCGCAGACGCTCGGCTACGCATTGAACGACTCGCCCGCCGGGCTGTGCGCCTGGATCGTCGAGAAGTTCCGCACCTGGAGCGACTGCGACGGTGACGTCGAGCGTCGCTTCACGAAGGACGAGCTGCTCACCAACGTGATGCTCTACTGGCTGCCCGAGACGGCCACATCGTCGGCGCGGCTGTACTACGAGATGACGCACGCCGGGAAGTTCCCGCCGCAAGGCTTCCGGGTCGCGGTGCCGACGGGCTGCGCGATCTTCCCCAAGGAGATCCTGAAGCCGCCGCGCTCGTGGGTGGAGCGCCTCTACAACGTGACGCACTGGACGCGGTTCCCGACCGGCGGGCACTTCGCGGCCATGGAGGAGCCGGCAGCCCTGGTCGACGACATCCGGGCAACCTTCAGGCCGCTGCGCTGACATCGAGGTGAGGGCGGATCGCGTGCTCGTGGGCATCGGCGTCAACCTGATCGCCGCCGCGCAGCACGCCCGCCGACTCGCAACATTGGATCGTGGCGAGCTCTTCCGCGCGCGGCCCGTGTTCGGCGTGGTCGTGGCGCTGCTCCTGGCGTGATCGGACCCGGCATGGCGGCCTACCTGCTGATCTTTGCCCAGGAGTGACCGATGGCGCGCTTCTCCCGTCACGCCGTCTGCTCGCCGCTGACCCTCGCATCCGAGATCGGGCTGGTGGTCCTGCGCGACGGCGGCAACGCCGCGGACGCGGCGATCGCCACCGCCCTGGCGCTGGCGGTCGCCTATCCCCACATGTGCGGCGTCGGCGGCGATCTCCTGGCGATGGTGTGGGCGGACGGCGAGCTCGTCGGCCTCAACTCGAGCGGGCGGCTTCCCGCCGCGGCCTCTCTCCCGGCGAACGGCGTCCCGCAGCACGGGGCGGCATCGGCGACGGTTCCCGGCGCGCCGGCCGGCTGGATGGCGCTGGCCGAGCGCTTCGGCACGCGTCCGCTGGCCGCGCTCGCGGAGCCGGCGATCCGCCTCGCGCGCGAAGGGGTCGAGCGCTCGCCGGGCCTCGCCCGCGTGACGGCGTGGTCGGAAGCCCTGCTGCGCGGCGACGCGGAGGCGACGCGCATCTTCCTCGCCGACGGACCGCTGCGCCAGCCCGACCTCGCCGTCACGCTCGCCAGGCTCGAGAATTTCTACCACGGCCCGGTGGCGCGGGCGGCCCCGCCGCCGTTCACGGCCGCCGACTTCGCGGCCCACCGGGCCGAATGGGTCACGCCGCTGCGACAGCCGTTCGCCGCCACCGAAGTCTGCGAGATGCCACCCACCAGCCGCGGTCACCTCGTGCTCGACGCGATCCGGCGACTCGAGCCGATCGACGGCCTCGCCCCCGACGACCCGGAGCTGCACGCGCGCCTGATCCGCGCGCTCTACGGCGCGACCTTCGGCGGGGATACGATCTATCTCTGCGCCGTCGATGCACGCGGCATGGCCGTCAGCCTGAACCAGAGCCTGTTCATGGCCTTCGGCAGCGGCGTCGTCGTGCCCGGCACCGGCGTGCTGCTGCACAACCGCGCCGCCTACCTCACGCCGGCGACCTATCGCGGCGGCGCACGCCCCGTGCACACACTGTCGCCGGCGATGGCGCTCGCGGGTGGAAAGCCGCGGCTCGTCTTCGGGACGATGGGCGGCGAGGGGCAGGTCCATATCCACCTCCAGCTGCTGGCACGCATCCTGGTGGCGGGCGAAGCGCCCGACGTGGCGGTCGGCGCGCCGCGCTGGACGTTCGATCGCACGACGCTGCTCGTCGACGATGGCCTCGCGGTGGACGCGCCTCCAGGGATGACGGTGAGCCCAATGCCGGTGCCGGAAGTAGCCGGCCACGCGCACGCCATCCTCCTGCGAGCCGATGGCCTCGATGCGGGATGCGACCCGCGCTCGGACGGCATCGCGGTCGGGGATTGATGCGACGGGGGCGAGGCCACGCCTCGCCCCCGTGTTCCTGCTAGCGACGGTAGATGGTCTGGGGATACCGGCCGACCCACTCGACGCTCATCGTCCAGCCTTCGCTCGGATGTGCCGTCGAGGGCGTCCCGGTCAGCGCGTAGGGGCTCGGGGCCGGCCGCGACGCACCCGGCGGTGGGTTGGGGGAACAGATTGACTCACGCCACGCGTGCGCTGAAGCTCCGCGCATGGCGACACATCCGATTCGGGCCGAGCTCGACGACGAGGTGGAGGGCGAGCTGGTCGACGGGATGCTGGAGGGCGTGGGAACGATGGCAGGTACGCCGTGGCCCTCACGGCCACCCGGGGGCGCGTGCGGGTGCCGGGCTGCCCGGGCCTGACCGTCGACCTCGACGCACTACGGGAGTGGATGGACGACGGCATGGGCGACAGCGGCGATGAGGCCAGCGCCGTTCGCCCTGAGACGGGCGACGTGGGAACCCTCGCAGGGGGCTGCCCGTGCGGGGCAGTCCGGTTCGCGATCGCTGCGGTGTTCGACTGTCGCTACTGCCACTGCAGGTACTGCCGGCGCTCGACCGGGGCGCCGGTCACGGTCGGGGCCGTCGTCAAGCCGGAGGATTTCCGGCTCACCGCCGGGTCGCTCGTGGCCGCGCGCCGCGGCTCGAAGGGCACCGAGCACCGATGCGGATCGTGCCGGAGCGAGATCGCCTTCGACTTCACGACGTCGAGCGGACCGTTCCTGTCCATCGCCGTCGGCCTCCTCGACGACCCCGACGCCTGCCCGCCCCGTTTCCATCAGTGGTTCTCGGAGCGTCTCCGCTGGCTGCACGTGCACGACACGCTCCCCAAGTATGCCGACGATCGCATTCCGCACCCGGACGCCCGGCGTCAGGCGGCGGGGGTGGTCGGCCGGCCGCGGAAGGGCTGATTGCCGTAGCGGTCGAGGTGGACGACCTCACCGACCGGCCGTCGCGTCGTCGGGCCGTAGCGGCCGCGCGGCCAGCCGAGCGGGATCACGGCGCACGGGGTGACGTTCCACGGCAGCCCCAGCGCGCGCCGGGCCAGCCAGGTGCTCCAGAGCGGCAGCGTGATGAGCGCCGCGCCCAGACCTGCGGCGCGAGCGGCGAGGAGCAGATTCTGGACCGACGGGTAGATCGATCCGTACAGGCTCGACACGGCGATCCGCGGCAGGAGAGGAATGATCCCGCGCAGGCACGGAACCACCAACACGGGGATCTCCCCGAAGTGGTCGGCCTGCCACTGCACGGCGTCCATGATGCGGAGCAGCTGCGGATCGCTGCGATAGAGACGTCGCCCGAGGCCGCCGTAGAGTTTCCACGCCTGACGGTTGAGGGTCCCGAGCCGCTCCTTCACCGCGGCGTCGCGGACCACCACGAACTCCCAGCTCTGCGCGTTGCTCCCGGTCGGCGCCTTCAGGGCCAGCTCGATGAGGTGAAGGACCAAGGCATCCTCCACGCGGTCGGGCTTCAGCCGGCGGATGGCGCGCTGGGTCCGCATCGCCTCCTCGAGCGGCATGGACAACTCCATGGCGCGATGAAAGCACGCGCCCTGCGCGACGGCCAGTAGGGTGGACGCGTCTCGAGGGTTGACAACTCGGCCGCCTGCGGGAGACTCTTTGCCCATGGCCCCTCCCGCACAGCCGTCCTTCGTGCGCGAGCTCTGGGATTTCCTGCGGGTGCGGAAGAAGTGGTGGCTCGGGCCGATCGTGCTCGTGCTGGTGCTCTTCGGCGCGCTGGTCGT
>JBKPDC010000021.1:0-4653 GCA_046727715.1 Thermodesulfobacteriota bacterium | reverse complement strand
GAAGACGCTGGTGACGTGGATCTCGTCGTGCAAGCGTCGCAGCCACGTCCGGAGCTCCTGACGGACCTTCGCGTCGAGGGCGCCGAAGGGCTCGTCGAGGAGCAGCACCTTGGGCTCGGCCGCGAGCGCGCGGGCGAGCGCCACGCGCTGGCGCTGGCCGCCGGAGAGCTGTGACGGCAGCGACTTCTCGAGACCCTCGAGCTGCACGAGCCGCAGCAGCTCGCGCACGCGGTCGCGGATCTGCGCCTTCGGCCGCTTGCGGACGCGCAGCCCGAACGCGACGTTGTCGAATACCGTCATGTGACGGAAAAGCGCATAGTGCTGGAAGACGAAGCCCACGTTGCGCTCGCGCACGGCGGCGTCGGTCACGTCCTCGTTCTGATAGAGGACCGAGCCGACGTCCGGCACCTCGAGGCCCGAGATGATGCGCAGCAGCGTCGTCTTGCCGGAGCCCGAGGGGCCCAGCAGCGCGAGCAGCTCGCCGTTGGGAACGTCGAGGCTCACGTTGTCGAGTGCCAGGAAGGTCCCGAAGCGTTTCGTGACGTTCTTCACCGTGATGCTCATGCTTCGCCTCCTGACGTCAGCATGCGTTTGTTCTCCTCGAGCTCGCGGCGCGTCTTCCACTCCAGCGTGGTCTTCACCAGCAGCGTCACCAGCGCGAGCAGCGCCAGCACCGATGCGACGGCGAACGCGCCCGGCATGTTGTACTCCTGGAACAGCTTCTCCACGCGCAGCGGCATGGTGTCGGTCTTGCCGGCGATGTGGCCGGAGACCACGTACACCGCGCCGAACTCGCCCATGGCGCGCGCGTTGCACAGGATGACGCCGTAGAGCAGCCCCCACTTGATGTTCGGCAGCGTCACGAGCCGGAAGAGCTGCCAGCTGCGCGCGCCCAGGCTGACGGCGGCGACTTCCTCCTCGGCGCCGAGCGCTTCCATGAGCGGAATCAGCTCGCGGGCGATGACCGGGAAGGTGACGAAGATGGTCGCGAGCACGAGGCCCGGATAGGCGAACACGATCTTCACGTCGTGCGCGCGCAGCCAGGGCCCGAAGATGCCCTGCAGCCCGAAGAGCAGTAGCAGGAAGAGGCCGACCACGACCGGCGATACCGTGAAGGGCATGTCGATGAGCGCCGTCAGGAAGGCGCGGCCCGGGAAGCGGAAGCGCGCGATCGCCCACGCCCCCGCGATCCCGAAGACGAGGTTCAGCAGCACGGCGACGGGCGCGACCATCAGCGTGAGCTTGATCGAGTGCAGCGTGTCCGGGTCGTGGAAGAGGTTGTCCCAGTAGACCTGCAGTCCCGCGGAGAAGGCCTCCACGAAGACCACCACGAGCGGGACCACGACGAGGAAGGTCATGACGGCGAGCGCCGCCCCGATGAGGAGCCGCCGGACGATCGGGGGATCCTCGTGGGCGCGCAGATAGCCGACGGGTATGCGGTCAGCCATGGTGACGCGAGCTCCAGCGTTCGAGGAGGTTGATGGCGAAGAGGGTGACGAACGAGATGAGGAGCAGGACGACGGCGATGGCGGTCGCCTCGGCGTAGTTGAACTCCTCCAGGCGCGCGACAACGAGCACCGGCGCGATCTCGGTCCTGAACGGCATGTTGCCCGAGATGAACACCACCGAGCCGTACTCGCCGAGTGAGCGGGCGAAGGCGAGGGCGAAGCCGGTGATGATCGCCGGCGTGATCGACGGCAGGATCACCTTGACGGCGGTCTGGAAGCGGTTCGCCCCGAGGCAGGCGGAGGCCTCCTCGACGTCGCGCTCGAGGCCCTCGAGGACGGGCTGCAGCGTGCGCACGACGAAGGGGAAGCCGATGAAGACGAGGACGAGGACGATGCCGAGGCGGGAGTACGCGCCGTCGATGCCGAGCGGCACGAGGAAGCGGCCGTACCACCCGCCCTTCACGAACAGGCTCGAGTACACGAGCCCCGCCACCGCGGTGGGCAGCGCGAACGGGAAGTCCACCAGCGAATCGAACAGCCGCTTGAACGGGAACTCGTACCGCACCAGCACCCAGGCCACGAGGACGCCGAGCACGATGTTGATCGCGGCCGACACGAACGACGCGCCGAGCGTGAGGCTGTATGCGGCGATCGCGCGCTCCGACGACACGGCGTTCCAGAAGGCATCCGCGGACAGGGTGGATGCCTTCAGGAACCCCGCGCTCATGGGGACGAGCACCACGAGCGACAGGTAGAAGATCGTGTAGCCGAGGCTCAGCGAGAACCCGGGCAGCACGCGACGATTGACGTCGACCGTCATGACCTTCTCCGGGCGCCGTCCCTCACTTCGGTTTGTAGAAGCTGTCGAACACGCCGCCGTCGCCGAAGTACTTGGCGGAGGAATCGTCCCAGTTCTTGGCCACCGTGGTGATGTCGAAGAGCTCGATCGGCGGGAAGTCCGAGGCGTGCTTGGCGAGCACGGCGGCATCAGACGGCCGGTAGAAGTTCTTCGCGATGATCTCCTGGCCCTCGGGCGTGTAGAGAAACTCGAGATAGTCCTTCGCGGCCTGTGCCGTCCCCTTGTGCTCGACGTTCTTGTCCACCCACGCCACGTGGGGCTGCGCCAGGATGCTCATCGACGGGTAGACGATCTCCACCTGGCCGTTCGCCTCCTCCACCTCGAGCTTCGCCTCGTTCTCCCACGCCAGGTGGACGTCGCCGATCTTCTTCTGCACGAAGGTGACCGTCGACCCGCGCGCGCCGAGGTCGAGCACCGGGGTCTGCGCGTAGAGCTTCTTCACGAACTCGAGCGCGTCCGCATCGGACCCGCCGTGCTTCTTGACGTAGCCCCAGGCGGCGAGGAACGACAGCTTGCCGTTGCCCGACGTTTTCGGGTTGGGCGTCACGATCTCCACGCCGGGCTTCACGATGTCGGGCCAGTCCTTGATCCCCTTCGGATTGCCCTTGCGCACGACGAACACGATCGTCGAGGTGTAGGGCAGCGAGTCGTTCGGCAGCCGCGTCGCCCAGTCCTTGGCGAGCAGCCCCGCCTTCGCGATGGCGTTGGTGTCGGGGTACATCGCCAGCGTCACCACGTCGGCCTCGAGGCCGTCGATCACGGCACGCGCCTGGGTCCCCGAGCCGCCGTGGGACTGCTGGATGCTGACGTCCGGGTGCTTCGCGGTGAAGGCGGCGTTGATCGCCTTGTACAGCTCGCGCGTCGGATCGTACGACACGTTCAGCAGCTCGACCGCGGCGGCGGTGGATGCCGCGAACGCGATCGCGGCGAGTGCGAGCGGGGTGGTTCTCGGACGCATGGAGTCGTCTCCTCGGGCGCGCGGACGCATGATCAGCGCGCGGTCGGCCCCGGCGCCGGCATCGCGGCGGCTGGGGTCCAGGTGATGTCGGACAGATTCAGGCGGCGCAGCCGCCAGACGAGGTGGGCACTATGCGGCGAGGGGTGAGCTGAGACAAAGGCACTCCGTGTCACCTGTGCTGTTTCTTGGGCGGCGCGAGCGGCCTCCGCGAGGGCGCGGTCGGCATCGCGCAGCGCGCGGCGGCTGGTGCCGACGGAACGCAGGTGGCGCTTCGTCCGGAGCCATCGATTGTGCAGCTGCTTGGTGGTCATCGTCTCGTCCTCTCGTCGGGTTCGTCGTGGTTGGCGGCTCCGCGCAACGAAAAAGGCCCGGGTGGCTGGAGCCGCCCGGGCCTTTGGTGCACGCGCCGTCGTCGACGATCAGGACGTGACGAGCGCGACGCGACCGAAGTCACGGGTGGCCACCCGAGCCTCGGTACAACAACACGGCATCGCGAGCTGCATCGTCACGGGGCTGGGATGTGCCGGATGTGACTGTGCATGTCAAGCGGTATCTTCCTCGTCCGCTTTACAGGTCCGGGCGCTTGTGGCGAGTTGGCGCGCGTGCGTCATCTCGAGCCTCTCTGTCTTGCGCTTGTCCTCGTCATTCAGACCCTTGCGGCCGGTTGTGGCGACAAGATGCCCGCCCCGAGCGCCACGCGCGCCCGGACCTCCCCGCGCTCCGTACGCATCACCATGGACGCCCTGCACCAGCTCGGAGGGGTCCCGGCCGGATGGCAGCTGACCGTGCTCCCCGGTGACGTCCAGGCGGGCCGCCGCACGTTCGAGGAGCTCGGGTGCCCCTCCTGCCACAAGGTGGCGGGCGAGCCGTTCGCAAATCAGGGCCAGGGTGGCCCGGGGCCCGAGCTGACCGGCATGGGGAGCCACCACCCCCCGGGCTACTTCCTCGAGTCCATCCTGAACCCCGACGCGGTGCTGGTGGACGGCCCCGGCTACGCGAGCGCACAGGGCCGCTCGAAGATGCCGGCCTATCCCGATCTGACGGTCACCCAGCTCGAGGACCTGGTCGCGTACCTCGGCTCGCTCACGTCGGGTGACCCGGACGCTGGTCACCGCATGCCGGGCATGGCGGCGGGGACAGCCGCGCCCCGCGCGGCAGCGAACCCCGCCGACCGTCCGACCTCCCCGGGAACCGCCGCGCGGGCCTTCTTCGCGCAGAGCTACGACGTGCGGCCGGGCAGGGTGCAGGCGTTCCAGGAGTGGTTCCAGCGCGAGGGCGGCCGGCGCTTCCTCGGCGTCGACGGCCTGATCAGCGTCGAGACATTCGTGGACACGACGCGCGCGGCGCAGGTGGTCACGAGCGTGTGGGGGTTCCGTGACGACGCGGCG
>JBKPDC010000020.1:0-8489 GCA_046727715.1 Thermodesulfobacteriota bacterium | reverse complement strand
CCTCCGCGCGCTGCGCCGCCGCCTCGGCCTGCCGTGCCGAAGCGGCGGGGTCGCCCGTCGCGACCGTACAGCCGGCCAGCGCGACGGCCGTCGCGACCACGCCAAGGCGTCGCCAGGCTCGCATCGCGGCCGTCGTGCCCCGCCCCGCGCCGCGCGTCAACTGCCCACGGGGCTTGGCAAGCGCGGCGATCGTGTTTAGGTGACGGCGCATGTCCGCTCGCGACGCCATCCTTGCCGCCTTCGACGAGCTGTTCGACGCCGCCGCCGCGAAGCTCGCCATCTCGTGCACCCCGGAGGAACGGGCCCAGGCGAGGGAGCACTTCGCCAAGCGCTTCGACCGCGCGCTCGAGCTGGCCGGCACGGTGGAGATGGCGGAGCTGCCGCGGCCGGTGCTCGACGAGATGAAGGCCGCCGTCGAGCGACTGCCGATGGCGGAGCTGGCCGGCGTGGTGGCATCCATCCCGCTCGCCCAGCAGACGCAAGAGATGTTGCGTGCCATCGCCACGCGGCAGGCCGAGCAGCGTCTGCTCGAGCACCTCGCCCTCGAGGCCGACGATCGCTACGGCGGCAACTGACGCCCGCGCGTGCGTTGACGCCGCGCATCCCCGCTGGTACGGTCCCGGCCACGTTGCAACCGGCGCGGAGCAAGGTGATCCCGGTCGATTTCGCCGCACGACGCCGTGCGCGGATCCACCACCTCCCGCTGCCCGAGGCGCGCCGTTTCACCGACGCCGCGCAGGCGCTCGCCGCCGCGCGCGACTTCGTGCTCTTCTGGCGGCCGCCCTCGCGGCGCAGCTCGCCCGAGTATCTCGGGGGACGCTGGGACTGGGGATGGACGCTCTTCGTCTGGACCAGCGACGGCGCCGTCGGGCCGGCGTGGAGCGCGCTCACCGGTGCGCGGGGCTACGTCGCGCAGCGGCTGCCGCGCGCGGCGCTGGGCTCGTTTCTCCACAAGGCCAAGGAGATTGGCGGCTTGCTGCTCGACGGCGAGCTCGAGGGGACAGGCGACGTGATACGAGCGGAGCCGGATCAGCTGATCCAGCGCGAGGACGCCCTGTCCGCGCTGGCGCGCTGACGCGCCGGCGCCCGCGGGCGCGCTCGCGGTGCACGGGAGGTCAGGAACACGATGACGAGGTGGAGGGAGTTGGGGCTCGCGCTCGCAGTCGTCGCCGCGACCGCCATGACCGCCACGGCGGCGGAGCGGCGACGCCCGACCTCCCGGCCCGTCCCGTCGGCCCAGGCACCCCGTCGGCCGGCTCACGCAGCGGGGGTGCGCGCCGCGCAGGTACCGCCCGCCGAACCGGTGGCGTACGCCGTGGTCGCCACCGCCACCGACACCGAGCTCGCGGCGCTCGACGCCGACCGGCAGTGGCCGCCCGCGTCGCTGACGAAGATGATGACCGTGCTGCTGGCGCTCGAGCAGGTGCATGCCGGCAAGCACACGCTGTCGGAGCCGGTCGGCGTGTCGGCGCGAGCCGCGGCGCAGGGCGGGTCGCAGGTGTTCCTGAAAGCTGGCGAGACCTTCCCGCTGGATGAGCTGCTGGCGGCGATGATGATCCCGTCGGCCAACGACGCCGCCGTCGCCGTGGCCGAGCACCTCGCGGGCTCGACCGACGCCTTCGTCCGGCGCATGAACGCGCGCGCGCAGGCGCTCGGCATGACCCGCACGGTCTATCGGACGGTGAACGGCCTGCCGCCGGAGCCCGGCCATGAGCCCGACCTCACCACCGCACGCGACCTCGTGCGCGTGGCGCGGGAGCTGATGCAGTATCCCGAGGCGCTCGGGTGGAGCGGCACCAGGGAGGCGCCATTTCGTGGCGGCGCGTTCATCATGAAGAACACCAATCGCCTGCTGGCTCGCTTCGCCGGCGCCACCGGCCTCAAGACCGGGCACACCGCCGCCGCGGGATTCTCGCTCACAGCGAGCGCCACGCGCGGGGATCTCACGCTGCTGGCGGTGGTCCTGGGACTGCCCACACGGTCGGCGTCGTTCGACACGGCAGCGCGGCTCCTGGGCGATGCCTTCGACCGCTATCGCATGCTGGTGGCGGCGCGCGCCGGCATGCCCGTGGGGACCGTGCCGGTCACCGGCGGCGTCGAGGGGAGCGTCAAGGCCCTTCCCACCCGCGAGCTGCGCGTCGTCGTGCCGCGCAGTGACGAGCGGCAGCTCGTGATCGAGCCGCGCGTCCCGCGTGCGGTGGCGGCTCCCGTCGTCGCGCGGCAGCCGCTCGGCGACCTGGTCGTGCGTCGAGGCGCCGACGAGCTCGGTCGCGTGCCGGTGGTAGCGGACGCCCCGGTGGACGCGGCGGGCTGGCTCGCGTGGTTGTGGCCGGCGGGACGCTCGGCCGAGGCTGCTCGCTGAGCCGCGTCAGGGCTCCTCGAGCAGGCGCGGTAGCGCCGACAGCGACTCGAGCACGTGGACCTCGTCGGGTCCCTCGCCCGGCACGCGCGCCGCGCCGCCGGAGCGGTCCACCAGCACGGCCCGCATGCCGGCGCCACGAGCGCCCTGCACGTCCTCGATGGGCGCGTCGCCGACGTGCAGCGCGTCGCCTGGCACCACCCCGAGCTGGCCCAGCGCCGCACGGAAGATCGCGGGATCCGGCTTGGCGGTGCCTGCCCGACTCGAGTGCACGACGGCGTCGAGCAGTGGTGCCACGCCGAGCGCGTCGAGCAGCGGGCCGAGTCTGGCATCGAAATTGGACACCACCGCCAGCCTGAGCCCCTGCGCCCGCAGGGCGGCGAGCACGCCGGGCGCCTCGGCGAAGACGCGCCAGGCGGCGGCGCCGGCATAGTACGCGAAGAGTTCGTCGAACGCGGCGTCGAGGGGTGGGCCGGAGGCCGTCTGCCCGAGCGCACGCCGAACGACCGCGTACCACCAGGCCCGCTCGTGCGTGCCGATCCGGACCGGGCTCGCGCCTGGGAACGCCAGCGGCGGCGCCGCCGCGAGCGCCGCGCGAAATCGGCGCTCGACGTCGTCCGCGCGCACGTGGACCCCGTGCCGCGCGGCGAGGCGAGCGTACGTCGCTCCGACCGGCTCTGCGACGGCGATCAGCGTCCCGGCGGCGTCGAACGTGACGGCGCGGATCGCCACGGCGGCTCAGCTCTCGAGGTCGCGCACATGCCGCAGCTCGGCGTGGAGGGCCGTGCCGTCGTCGTCCACCACGACGTAGCCGCCGTCGCGCAGCGCACCCGCGTTGAGGACCAGGGTGTCGCCCACGCGGTCGACCCCGCGTCCCTCGTGGATGTGGCCCACGACGCACACATGCGGCCGCCGCGCCTCGATGAAGGCGCGGACCGCCGGGCTGCCCACGGGAGTCCCGTTCATCAGCCGGTCGAGGCGCGTGGCGAAGGGAGGCGCATGGCAGATCATCAACCGGCGCGGGGCGTCCGCGACCGCGGCGTGGCCGCGCTCGAGGACGGCCCGCAGCTCGTCCTCGTCGAACTCGGTCGGCGTATCCATGGGCGTCACGTTGGAGCCGCCGCAGCCGAAGATGCCGAGGTCACCGACGCGCCGGCCTTCGCCGTGCAAGGAGATGCCCCGCGCCCGCAGCGCGTCGATGACCCACGGCATGTCCAGGTTGCCCGTGACCGCCCACACGCTGGGGCAGTGTGCCCGCACGGCGTCGACCACGCGCCCGGCGTCCTCGGGCTCGCCGAAGTTGGTGAGGTCGCCGGTCAAGATGGCGACGTCGGCGGTGCGGAGCGCCGGCGCGACGCGCGTGATCGCCCGGAACGCCATGTGGATGTCGCCGATGCAGACGAACCGCACGCCGCGCTCTTAGCGGGCGCCTCGGCCGCCCGCAACGCCACGCGGCGGGACACCTGGCACTGGCGCGGGCCCGCGTGGTAGGTGTCGGCCAGCGCTGTGGGAGAAGTCGTCCGATTCGCGGAGGTGGTCCGGATGCGGCGGCAGCGGGAGAACCGGCGCTGCCACACCCGCTGCCTCGGCATCATTGCTGCGTCCGTCGCGGCGGCACGCGTCGCCGCGACGACGGCGCCCGCTCGCGAGCGCTGGGTCTGGATGTCGCGTCTCCGGAAGCTCGAGGAGCTGGAAGCATGGGCGAGCGGGGGAGTGGCATGATCACGGTTCCGGCGATGCGACTCAGGCAGTTCGGCGTCACGCTCTACCAGGCCATCCTCGGAGCCCGCGACGTCGACCGGCTCGTGCGCTTCGAGGTGCTGTCGTACGACGGGGGCGGGCCGCCGCCGCGTCCGAAGGGCAGGCGCGGCAAGGCGAAGACGTCGCGCGTCAACTGGGAGCTGCTCGAGAAGCGCATCGCCGAGAGCTCCGAAGCCTACCAGCGGCCGGTGATCAGAAAGAAGATCGCGGAGCTGGTCGAGTACTACGCGCAGTGCGCCGACACCGGGAACCTGCCCGCGGTGCCCGGGGCGGTGCTCTTGGTGTCGGACCGCCGGCTCGAGTTCACGCCGACCAGCAGCCATCGCGTGCTCGGCGTGCTCCAGATCCCGTCCGAGGGCGGCGTGCTGCGCGCCCTCGACGGGCAGCACCGGCTCCTCGCGCTGCACCAGATGGTGGCCGACGACCGCGCCAGCGACGTGCAGGTGCCGGCGGTGGTGTTCGACGCGCTGGCCCCCGACCAGGTGGTGGAGCTGTTCGTCACCATCAACGCCAAGCACACGAAGCTGAACCCGTCGCACCTGATCAGCCTGGCGGGGCGGCGCCTCTATCCCGACAAGGGGCTCGCCGTCAGCCACGACATCATCCGCACGCTCAACGAAAACGCGGAATCACCGCTGCACCGCGAGATCAAGCTGTTTGGCGTCGGTCACGGCCGTGTTGCACAGTCGCCGCTGGCCGACGAGCTGAAGGGCATCTTCACAAGCCTGGAGGCGCTCGGTGGCGCGCAGTCGGCGCGCTTCCGCGAGGCCGCGCCGCGCTTCTTCCTCAACTACTTCAAGCAGATCGCGCGCGTGTTCCCGCGCGCATGGGCCGGCCGCAAGTACAGCATCAAGACGGCGACGGCGCTGCGCGCGTTCCTCGCCGTGGTGCCCGCCGTGCTTGCCGCCGTCCGGTCAGCGGGCGACGACGTTCTCGACGCCCACGCCATCGGCCGCGCCATCGCGCCGTGGGGCGAGCTGATCGGCGACCAGCGCTTCGAGACCGAGGGCGAGTGGCGGCAGAAGCTCGCCGGCGGCACGCGCGGCACGGTCGAGGTCCTGGCGCGCGAGCTGCGCAGCGCGCTGCGCAGCTGAATCCTGGGTGGTCCGTCCTCCCATGGCCGCCGAGGCGCTGCTCCACGACCTGACCGACTCGCCCTTCTGCGCCAAGGCGCGCATCTGCTTGACCGTGAAGGGCGTGTCGTTCCGGCGCCTGACGCTCACGCTGCGCGGACTCCGACGGCTCCGCACCTTGAACCCGCTCGGGCGCGTCCCGGTGCTCGAGCACGACGGCCGCGTGATCGCGGACTCGACGGCGATCGCGCACTACCTGGAGGAACGCTTCCCGGACCCACCCCTGCTGCCCGCCGACCCCGCCGCGCGCGCCTACTGTGACCTGCTGGAGGACTGGGCCGACGAGACGCTCTCGTTCGTGGTGGGGGCGTTTCGCTGGCTCAACCCGGCGAACCGCGGCGTGGCCGTGCGGGCGACGGTGCGCGAGCTCGGCGGCGGGCCGCCGGTCGCCTGGGTGGTCGCGGCACGCGCGCGCCGGCGGTACCGCGCCGCGGGATGGACGGCGGCGTCGCTGGCGTACTTCGAGGATCGCCTGCGGGCCGATCTCCGCACGCTCGACGGGCTGCTCGGAGGGCGCGATTTTCTCCTCGGCCGCAGTGTCACCCTGGCGGACGTGGCTGCCTTCGTCCAGCTGCGAGGTCTGCGGCGCTGCGCCGAGGAGGGGATGCTTGGGGCGGAGCCCGCCGTGGCGCACTGGATCACGCGCATCGCGGCGCTGCCGGCGGTGAGCAGGGCACTGGCGGCTTGACCGCTGGTGGGGTGCATGTCAGAAGCGCCGCCATGGCCACGTTCGTGAAGGCCTGCGCGGCGTCGGAGATCGCGCCGGGAACGGGCAAGACGGTGACGGTCGACGGCAAGGAGGTGGCGCTCTTCAACGTCGACGGCACGTTCCATGCGCTCGACAACGAGTGCCCGCACCGCGGCGGCCCGCTGGGCGAGGGCGATCTCGAGGGCTGCATCGTCACCTGCCCGTGGCACGCGTGGCAGTACGACATCACTACCGGCGAGAGCATCACCGACGATCTGAAGGTGTCGCGCTACGAGACGAAGGTCGAGGGTGGCGACGTGCTCGTCGCGCTCGGCTAGGAGACCGACCAGAGAGCTTGCGCACCCGGGACCCGCAACGTCGTCCTCGGCGGTGTGAGGATCGCTCGGCGCTAGGCGGTGGCCGGCGCGCCAGGCGCGCTCGAGGTGCTCGTACTCTCATTGCGGCTCACAGCCGCGGGGCGCGAAGGCGGCGCCGCGCCGACGTTGACTCACGATCGCCCGTGGCGCGCTATGGCCGATGGCATGCTCAGGCAGGCGCGGGGGCGGGCTTGACAAACTCAAGCTCTCATTTCAAATGTCCATTTGAAATGTCGACCCACGCCCGAGCCGCCGCGACCCGGCAGCGCCTCCTGGACGCCGCTGCCGAGGTGTTCGCCGCCGGGGGCTACCGCCGTGCCACCATCGCGGAGATCTGCCGGCGGGCCGGCGCCAACATCGCCGCCGTCCACTACCACTTCGGGGACAAGCAGGGGCTCTACACCGCGGTCTTCGACTACGCGCAGCTCCGGGCGAGCAGGGAAGAAGCGGGCGCGCCCGCGGATGGGTCTGCCACGCCCGCGGACCGCCTGCGCGTCCAGGTCACGTCGTTCTTGACCCGTCTGCTCGATCCCCGGCGGCCAGCGTGGATCGCGCGCCTCCTGGCGCACGAGCTGATCGAGCCGACCGCGGTGCTCGACCGTCTCGTGCGCAACCGCATGCGGGCCAACCACGACCAGATCGCGGGCGCCGTCCGCGACCTGCTCGGTTCGCAGGCGTCGCCGGAGACCGTCCGGCTGTGCACGCTGAGCGTGATCTCCCAGTGCGTCTTCTACCGCCACAGCGCCGCGGTGGTCACCCGACTCTACCCTGACCTCGTTCCATCCCGGGAGGTGGAGCGCATCGCCGACCACGTGACCCAGTTCTCACTGGCCGCCATTCGTGGGCTGGCGCGCAACGGAAAGGCTACCGACGCATGACCGAGCATCC
The DNA here is from genome assembly GCA_046727715.1 of Thermodesulfobacteriota bacterium. Taxonomy (GTDB): domain Bacteria; phylum Desulfobacterota; class Binatia; order DP-6; family DP-6; genus CAVQLX01. Next base: position 1,283 of record JBKPDC010000020.1, on the reverse strand, counting down.
ACCCGACCAGGCGCCCGCGGGCTCGCCGCCACCTCCGGCGTCGCGGCGTCGCTGGGCGGTCATCCTGTTCGCGGCGGTCGTGCTCGCCGTCGGGGTGTACCGCTTCTGGTCGCCTGGCAGCGGCACCGCCGCAGGCGACGCGCCGCAGGCGGGGAGCGCCCCGGCGGGGGCGCACGGCCCGTCCGGCCCCGGGGGGCGCCCGGTGCCGGTCGTCGCCGAGCCGGCGCGCAGCGGTGACATCCGGGTCTACCTGGACGGCCTCGGCGCCGTCACGCCCCTGGCTTCGGTCACCGTGCGTAGCCGGGTGGACGGCCAGCTGATGGCCGTCCACTTCCAGGAAGGCCAGATGGTGCGCGCCGGTGACCTGCTCGCCGAGATCGACCCGCGCCCGTTCCAGGTGCAGCTGACCCAGGCCGAGGGGCAGCTCGCGAAGGACCAGGCGCTGCTCGCGAACGCCCAGGTCGACTTGCAGCGCTATCGCAAGCTGTGGGCGCAGGACTCCATCCCGAAGCAGCAGCTCGACACCCAGGAGGCACTGGTGCGGCAGGACGCTGCCGCCATCCAGACCGACCGCGGCCAGGTCGATGCGGCGAAGCTTCAGCTCACGTATTCCCGCATCGTCGCGCCCGTCAGCGGCCGGCTGGGGTTGCGCCTGGTGGATGCGGGGAACATGGTCCACGCGACCGACGCGGGCGGGCTGGTGACGATCACGCAGATTCAGCCGATCGCGGTCGTCTTCTCGATCCCCGAGGACGACCTGCCGAGCGTGCGTGCGCGCATGCAGAACGGCGACGCGCCGACCGTCGAGGTGTACGATCGCGAGGGGACGCGCCGGATCGCGACCGGCACGCTCCTCACCATCGACAACACGATCGATCCCACCACCGGGACGGTGAAGCTGAAGGCGCAGTTCCCGAACGAGGACGATGCGCTCTTCCCGAATCAGTTCGTCAACGCGCGCCTCGTGCTCGACGTGCGCCGCGGTGCGACGCTCGTCCCCGGCGTCGCCGTCCGGCGCGGCACGCAGGGGGCATACGTCTACGTCGTGACACCCAAGCAGACGGTGCAGGTGCGGCCGGTGCGCGTCGGCGTGAACGAGGGCAACGACACGTCGATCGACGAGGGTCTCGCGCCCGGCGACGTCGTGGTGACCGACGGCGCGGACGCGCTCCGCGACGGCATGGTGGTGACGCCCAAGACGCCGGGACGGGCCGCGGCCGAGCAGGGCCACTCGTGAACCTCTCGCGGCCGTTCATCCTGCGGCCGGTCGCCACCAGCCTGCT
>JBKPDC010000019.1:0-20123 GCA_046727715.1 Thermodesulfobacteriota bacterium | reverse complement strand
CGGCCGGGTTCGACGGCCTCTCCTTCGCCAGCACCAGCGCACCGTACCTCGAGAAGCAGGTGGCCAGCGTCATCGCCACGGCGATCGATCTGCCGCGGCACGCCGCCGTCGCCGACTTCGGCGGCTCCGCGCGCGCCGGGCTCGCCGCGTTGCGCGCGGCGTGCGACGCGGTGCGGGCGAGGAGCCTGTCGCGGCCGCTCGTGGTTGCCGCCGACGTGCGGCTCGCCGAGCCCGGGTCGGAGCTGGAGGCGCAGCTCGGCGACGGCGCCGCGTGCGCCGCCGTCGGGTGTGACGAGGTGATCGCGGAGTTCGTCAGCGCGGCCGCCGTCAGCGAGGAGTTCACGTACACCTGGCGTACCGACCAGCAGCGCTACGTGCAGGTGGCCGACGCGCGCTTCGGCAACCAGTACGGCGTCGCGCGCGACCTCCCCGAGGTCGTCGGCGCGGTGCTGCGCAAGGCCGAGCTGCCGCCGGCGCGGGTCGCGAAGCTCTGCCTCGCCGTGCCCGACGCGCGCACCGCTGCTGATGCAGCCAGGCGCATCGGCTGCGACCCGAAGACGCAGCTCGAAGCCGCGCTCGAGACCGGCGCGCTCGGCACACCCGACCCGCTCGTACTCCTCGCACGCGCGCTCGAGACGGCGGCGCCGGGCGACTTCCTGGTCGTCGCGGGCTATGGCGAGGGCGCCGACGCGCTGGTCTTCCGCGCCACCGACGCGCTCCCTGCGCGCCGTCCGGTGCCGCTCGCCGGGCGACTCGCCGGCGGGCTGGCTGTGCCGTCGTACGAGCGCTGGCTGCGCGCGCGTGGCGTGCTCCCCTCCGACGTCGGCGGCGAGGCCATGCCGACCTACATCGAGTGGAAGGAGCTGAAGCAGGACGTCCGGCTCTACGGCAGTCGGTGTGAGGCCTGCGGCCTGGTGCAATATCCGCAAGCGCTCGTCTGCATCGGCTGCCAGGCGCGTGACCGCATGACGGACGCGAAGCTCGGCAAGAGGGGGACCGTCTTCACCTTCACCATCGACAACCTCGCCCAGGTGCCCGAGCATCCGATGCCGATGGTCGTGGTCGATCTCGACGGCGGCGGGCGCGTGTATCTCCAGGGCACCGACTGCGCCGAGGGCGACATCGCCATCGGGACGCGCGTGCGGCTCACCTTCCGCCGGCTCCACGAGGCGGGCGGGAACCGCAACTACTTCTGGAAGGTGAGACCGGCATGAAGGATCGGGTCGCGGTCATCGGGGTCGGGTGCACGAAGTTCGGCGAGCGCTACGATCGCGGCTACGAGGAGCTCATCTGCGACGCGGCATTCGCGGCGTACGACGACGCCGGTATCGACCCGGAGGAGATCCAGGCCGGCTACCTGGGCACCTACCTGCCGGGGCCGGGTGGCGGGAAATCGGCCACGTCGTTCGCCGATGCGCTCCGGCTCTACGGCCGCCCGATCACGCGGGTCGAGAACTACTGCGCCACCGGCACCGATGCCTTCCGCAACGCGTGCCTCGCCGTGACGGCGGGCGTCCACGACGTCGTGCTCGTGGTGGGCGCGGAGAAGCTGAAGGACCGCGGCGGCCGCGGCATCCCGCGTCTCGGGCATCCGCTGCTGGCGCGCGGCAACACGGCGCCCGGGCTCTTCGCGCTCGCGGCCAACCGCTACATGCACACGTTCGGCCTCGGGCGAGAGACGCTGGCGAAGGTCGCCGTCAAGAACCACGCCAACGGCGCCAAGAACGAGAAGGCCCACCTCCGCTCGGAGATCACCGTCGAGCAGGTCCTCCGTGCGCCCATCATCGCGTGGCCCTTCGGGCTCTTCGACTGCTGCCCCACAACCGACGGCGCCGCCGCCGCCATCGTCTGCCGCGCCGACCTGGCGAAGCGCTGGAGGAGACCGCCCATCCTGGTGAAGGGCGCGGCGCTCGCGGTGGAGACGGGCAAGCCGTACTTTGACCCCACCTTCGACTATCTCGGGTTCCGCTCTACGCAGAAGGCCGCGCAGGCGGCGTACGCCATGGCCGGCATCACCGCACGCGACATCGACTTCGCCGAGGTGCACGATTGCTTCACCTGGACGGAGATCTCGAACACCGAGGACCTCGGGTTCTGCAAGAAAGGGGAGGGCGGAAAGCTCGCCGAGGAGGGACGCACCGCGCTCGACGGCGACATCCCGCTGAACCCGAGTGGCGGCCTCAAGTCGTTCGGCCATCCGATCGGCGCCAGCGGCGTGCGCATGATCTACGAGGTGGTGACGCAGCTCCGCGGCGAGGCCGGCGCGCGACAGGTGAGGGATCCCGCGCTGGGGCTGGCGCACAACGTGGGCGGCCCGGGCGCGGTGTCGTGCGTGGTGGTGCTCGGGAACGCGTAGCTAGCCTCGATGTTCCAGGCGGTGGACTCGGCTCGGAAGTCGGTCTAGACGGAATCAGGTGGACTTGCCGGAGCCCCAGTACAGGCCGGCTGAGGGGCCCGCGGATGATGCGCGCCGTCCAGGCACGGCCGTGCCCGCGGAGCTCGCGCAGGCCTTGCTCGCCGTCGCGCGTGCGACCGCCTCGTGCCGCGACCTTCAAAGCTTGCTCCACCGCCTGGTCGAGGCGCTCAGCCCGGACGCCTACTTCGATCGCCTGGCGATCGTGTTGCACGATCCAGGTGCCGAGGTCATGCGGCTGCACACGACCGCGGCCTTCCACTCGCCGCTAACGGCGACGATGGAGTTGCCCGTCTCGGAGTCGCCCTCCGGCATCGCGTGGCAGACGCAGCAGCCGTTCATCGTGCCGGACATCGACCGCGAGACGCGTTTCCCCAAAGTCATGGAGATCTGGCGCGGCGAGGGCATGCGGTCGGTCTGCGTGCTGCCGCTCACGTCGCCGCTGCGCCGGCTGGGCGCGCTCAACTTTGCCAGCCGCGACGAGGATGCGTTCGTCGAGGCCGAGGTCGAGTTCTTGCGGGAGCTCACCGGGCAGGTTGCGCTCGCGGTCGACAACGCCCTGCATCACGAAGCCGCGGAGCACGCGCAGCACGAGCTGGCGCGGGAGCGCGATCGGCTCCAGCTCCTGCTCGAGGTGAACAACGCGCTGGTCTCGAATCTCGAACCCCGCGCGCTGTTCGGCTCGATCGCCACGTGCCTCCGGCGTGTCGTCTCGCACGACTACACGAGCCTCGCCGTCTACGACGCGACGCAGAACGCGTTCGACATGTGGGCGATCGAGTTCGCCGGCCAGGGGCTCATCAGGGAGCACATGACCGTCCCGCTCGAGGGGTCACCCGCGGGCACCGCCTTCGCGGCCGGCACGCCGGTGCGGCTCGAGCGCGCCGACCTCGAGGGTCTCTCGGCCGAGGTGGCGGGCCTCCTGCTCGCGGAAGGTGTCCAGTCGATGTGCTGTGTGCCGCTGGCGGTGCACGACCGCCGGCTGGGAACGCTCAGCCTCGGTCGGCTCGGCGGCGAGCCATTCACCGACGACGAGGAGGAGCTGGTCGTCGCGGTCGCGAAGCAGGTGGCCTTCTCGGTCGAGAACGCGCTCGCCTTCCAGGAGATCGCCGCGCTCAAGGACAAGCTCGCGGCCGAGAAGGTCTACTTGGAGGAGGAGATCCGCACGAACTACAACTTCGAGGAGATCGTCGGCCGGTCGCCGGCGCTGAAGCGTGCGCTGCATCAGGTGGAGACGGTCGCTCCGACCGACTCGACGGTGCTCATCCTCGGCGAGACCGGGACCGGCAAGGAGTTGATCGCGCGGGCGATCCACGACCTGAGCAGGCGCCGCGCGCGCACCTTCGTCAAGGTCAACTGCGCGGCCATCCCGACGGGTCTCCTCGAGAGCGAGCTGTTCGGACACGAGCGCGGGGCCTTCACCGGCGCCATCGCGCAGCGGATCGGCCGCTTCGAGCTGGCGAACGGCGGCACCCTCTTCCTCGACGAGGTCGGCGATCTCCCGCTCGACCTGCAGCCGAAGCTGCTGCGCGTGCTGCAGGAGCAGGAGTTCGAGCGCGTCGGCGGGACACGGACGCTGCACGTCGACGTGCGGCTGGTCGCGGCGACGAACCGGAGCCTCGAGGACGCGGTCGCCGCGGGGACGTTCCGGAGCGATGTCTACTATCGCCTGAACGTCTTTCCGATCGCGCTGCCGCCGCTCCGCGAGCGGCCAGAAGACATCACGGACCTCGTCCGCGCTTGCGTTCAGCGGTTCGCGCGCCGCCTGAACAAGCGCATCGAGAGCATTCCGGCGGACACGATGAGCGCGCTCTGCGGGTACGACTGGCCGGGCAATGTGCGCGAGCTCGAAAATGCCATCGAGCGCGCGGTGATCCTCACCACCGGGCCCGTGCTGCAGGTGCCGTTGTCGGATTTCCGCCGGCACGACGTCGCGCCAGCGAGCGGCACGACGCTCGAAGCGACGGAGCGCGAAGCCATTCTCCGCACGCTACGCGAGACCGACGGCGTGCTCGGTGGTCCGCGCGGCGCCGCCGCGCGCCTCGGGCTCAAACGGACGACGCTCCAGTCCCGCATGCGCAAGCTCGGCATCAGCCCCACGAGGGGCTGAGCGCAGGTCCGCCCCCAGACCCATTGGACACCCGTCGCGGGTTGACTGCCGGCACCGGACGTAGCCTAGTGTCACACCGAGGTCACCGGAGATGCGTGAAATCGTCGATGGCATCGTCACGTGGGCGTGGTTCTCCGAGCCGCACGGCTACGACTTCAACGGCTACTTCGTGCGCCATCCGAGTGGCAACCTGTGCATCGATCCCGTCGAGCCGCCGACGGAACTCCTCGACCTGCTCGCGCGGGAGGGCGTGGCGCACATCCTGCTCACCAACCGCAATCACACCCGTCGCGCCAACCTGGTGCGCGAGCGGACGGGCGCCCCGGTGGCGATCCATCCCGCGGACGCCCCCCACGCGCGCGGCCAGGGGGCGGTGATCGACGCCGAGCTGCACGTCGGCGAGCGCGTCGGACCGTTCGTCGTGGTCGGCGTGCCGGGAAAGTCGCCCGGCGAGGTCGCGTTCCACTGTCCAGAGCGGCGCCGGCTGATCGTCGGCGATGCCGTGATCGGAAACCCGCCGGGCAAGCTCTCCCTGCTGCGCGAGAAGGTCATGGATGATCCCTCGCAGCTCCGTGCCAGCATCCGCACGCTCGCCGAGGTCGACGTCGACGTCCTGCTGCCCGGCGATGGCGTGCCCATCCTGCGCGACGCGGGCGCCCGGCTGCGGGACCTGGTGGCGAGCTTCGGGGCCTGATCCACGCCGGCGAGCCGCGGGACGGGGGATCGAGGGTCGCGCCGCGCCGCGTGGACGTCTCGGGGTCACCCGTTCGCGTCGTCGACCCGGCGCGGCGCTCTGCCCTTGCTCCCCGGGGCACCCGCAGACGCGTCCGGCCTCGCCGCTCCGGTAGCGAGTGCCTTGACCTCAACGCTTGCCAGTACGCGACCCGTGAAGGCCACCTAGCGCTGGCGAGAGGGCTCTGCCCCGAGGGCCTCGTCGGTCGACATCTCGATCGGGCCCGGCGCGGCCACTGCGAGCGCCGTCGCGACGCCTTCCGGGAGCGTGCATTCGAGGATCCCGGGCCGCACCCGCCGGCGCGCATCGAGGTGCTCTGCGAGCAGCCGCTCGCCGGCGCTGCGGCCGAGATCGATGAGTGCCTGGGTGTGCACGAAGTCGTCGACTCGCGCCGGGATCGTCAGCCGGGCGCGGACCATGGCGAGACGCAGGCGCGGGCCCCAGAGCTGGATCTCGATGTCGGTCTGGTGCGCGATCATGAAGGTCACCGCCCGGGTGGCCGACTCGAGCACGTCGGTGGCGGGCCTGTCGAAGCCGCCCCCCATCACGTCCACCGCCACGGCCTGCTCGATGCCCGCCTCCACGACCGCCCGCAGATCGCAATTCGCCACGAGTCCGCCGTCGACGTAGGAGCTGTCGCCGATGGTCACCGGCGGGAACATGCCAGGAATCGCGGACGAGGCGAGGAGAGCCGCCTCCAGGGGCCCGCTCCTGATCACCTCGCGCGTGCCCTCGAGGGCCCGCGTGACGGCGATGTGGAGCGGATAGGCGGCCTCTTCGAGCCGCGCCGCGGGCGGCAGCGTGGCGCGCAACAGCCGTACCAGACCGGCGTCGGCAAAAAGGTAGTGGCCTCGCAGCAACCTGGGCAGCGCGAGCAGGGGATGGCCGCCGAGAAGGACGGATCCGCGCATTCCGAGCCACACCTCCCGGAGCCTGTCGCCGATGTCCGGAGCCGGGTGGAAGGCCCAGAACGCCGCGTTGAACGCGCCGACGCTGGTGCCGACGAGGAGGTCGGGCTCGAGCCCGGCCCGCGCCAGGACGTCGATCACACCGGCCTGGAAGGCTCCCAGGTTGGCGCCGCCGCTCAGCACCACCGCCAGGCGCCGCCGGCGCCTCCAGGGCCGCCAGGGCCGCATTCACCCTCCCTCTTACTCCGTCCTCAGGAGTGGGCCAGCCCGTTCTTGGAGCGCATGAACGCCGCGCTGACGACGAACGCGGCCGCGGCGAGGCCGGCGGCGGCGACCCGGGACTCCCTGTACCCGGCAACGAGAGCCGACATGGCAGTGGCCTGCTGGTGCGCGGTGACAGTCGTTGCCACAGCCGCGCGATGTCCCGCGCTCCAGCGGTTGCCGACATGTCGGCAGGTGGCGGAATATCGGCAGCAGCGTGTCGGCAGTTGATTGATGGGGCGGCCAGACTCGACGCCCGGCACGGGCACGGGGCTTGCGTCCCTGATCGCGCTGCCGATGTTGCGCATCACGGTCACGACCCTCCCGGACCACACGACGCTCGTGCTCGAGGGACGACTCTGCGGGCCCTGGGTGGCCGAGCTGGCCAGCTGCTGGCGAGACCTGATCGCCACGCGGGACGCGCACTCGATCCGGATCGACCTGGACGGCGTGACGTTCGTCGACGCCGCCGGCAAGGCCCTGATCCGCGCAATGCACGATCGGGGAGCGATGCTGGTGGCGACCGAGGTGATGACGCGCACGATCGTCGACGAGGTGGCAACAGCCACCGCCCGGACGGATGCTCGTGACCGACCGAGAACGTGATGGAGGAGAGATGACCATGGAACCCCAACGTCTTCGGTGCGAAGTCACTCCCCATCACGGTCCGCTGGACGTGATGGCCTGCCCGCAGGCTACTCCGCCGGCGCCTCGACCTCGGACTCCGTCGCGCGGCCATCGAGACCGCCACCGGCGTCGCCCATGCCGTTCCCGGTGCGGCCACGGTCGCCGAGGCCCTGCCGCTGATTCCCGCTGCGCGTCCGGCGCCCGAACACGCGCGGCTCCTGCGGCGAGACGACCGAGACCGAAACATCCGGTTCCTCGGGCGGCGCGGGTGGTGCGACGGCGCCTGCGGGGAACGGTCTGCCGAGACGCTTCGGTGCATCGGTGGCGTCCTGCTGCGGCGGCGGTTGCGTCTGGGTGGTGGGTTGGGCGGCGCCCTGCTGCGGCGGTGGTTGGGTCTGGGCGGAGGGCGGTCCCGCGGCCGGCGACGGCTGGACCGGTGCCGCAGGCCGCGTCTCGACCGGCTGTGCCGCCTGCACCGTGCCCTGCGGCGGCGTGCGCGGAGGCACCTGCGCCTCCTGAGCCGATCCGCCCGCCGGCGCCGCCATGAGCACCGCGAAGGCGATGGAGCGACCCCGTCTGCAGTCCGGGATCATGCACATAGCTTGGCAGGCGGCCGCGGGACGTCAACCCCCCGCCTCCGGACCGAATGTCGGGTCGGCGACGAGCTGGGAGCGAGCCTTCGCGCAGCCGCCGACATCTCGGCACGTGCCGACATGCCGGCGTCGGCGCCTGGGCACATTCGACGAGTGCGCGGCTGACAGTCGAGCATCCGGGCGCATGCCGCCGTGGCACGGGACTTGCGCTCTCGCATCGACGAGCCGTCGCCGCCGCCCGATCGAGCAGGCGGCGCGACAGAAGGAACTCCGACATGAGCACGAAGGCACATCTCGAACCACGCACCCGCGAGCTGGTGCGCTCTCTCACCATCGCGTCTCCTCGGGAGACGCAGCCCTACGGGAGCATCGCGACGTACCGCATCGCGCTGAGCGACATGGCCTGCACGGCGAGCGTCACGAACTTGAATCAGCTCCTGGCGGACACGATGACCCTGCGCGATCTCTACAAGAAGCATCACTGGCAGGTGTCGGGTCCGACCTTCTATTCGCTGCATCTTCTGTTCGACAAGCACCACGGCGAGCAGGCGGCCCTCGTCGATGCCCTGGCCGAGCGTATTCAGGTCCTCGGTGGGGTGAGCATCGCGATGTCCCACGACGTCGCCGAGACGACGCGCATTCCGCGCGCGCCACGTGGCCGGGAAGACGTGTCGGCACAGCTCTCGCGGCTCCTTCGCGCGCACGAGACCGTACTCCAGGAAGCGCGGACCTTCGCCCGGGACGCGGCCGAGGCGGGGGACGACGGCACGAACGACCTGCTGGTGAGCGAGGTCATTCGCACCAACGAGATGCAGGTGTGGTTCGTGGCCGAGCACCTCGCGGATCCCTCCGCGCCCAGAAGCACCTAGCCTGACGGCATGAGGCGACCATGGAACACGTCGTGATCGAAGGCATCACCCCCAAGGCGTCCCGCATCGGCCTCGGGACGTGGGCGATCGGAGGCTGGATGTGGGGCGGCAGCGACGAGGAGCGTTCGATCCGCACGATCTGCGCGGCGCTCGATCGCGGGATCACGCTGATCGATACCGCGCCCGTGTATGGCCAGGGTCTGTCGGAGGAGATCGTCGGGAAGGCCGTGACGCGCTGGGGCCGGCGCGACGGCGTCGTGCTGGCCACCAAGGTCGGGCTCGAATGGGGCCGCAGCGGCGAGCCGGTCCGTAACGCGAGCCGCTTTCGCATCCAGAAAGAGTTGACGGACTCGTTGCGACGCCTCCGCACCGACTACATCGACGTCTACCAGGTGCACTGGCCCGACCCACTCATCCCCATCATGGAGACGGCGGAAGCGCTCTATCGCCTCTACCGGGACGGACGCATCGGCGCGATCGGCGTCAGCAACTACTCGCCGGAGCAGATGGAGGTGTTCAGGCAGTTCGCGCCGCTGCACACGGCGCAGCCGCCGTACAACCTCTTCGAACGGCAGGCGGAGGCTCGGGTGCTGCCGTACTGCCAGCGGCACGCCATCGTCACGCTGACCTATGGCGTCCTCTGCCGGGGCCTGCTCGCCGGGCGCATGCGGCCCGACAGCAGCTTCGCCGGCGACGATCTCCGCCAGATCGACCCGAAGTTCCGTCCGCCGCGCTACGGGCAGTACCTGCGCGCCGTGGCCGCGCTCGATCGGTTCGCGCGCGAGCGCTACCGCAAGGGCGTGCTCGCCCTCGCGGTGCGCTGGGTCCTCGATCAGCCCGGCGTGCAGATCGCCCTGTGGGGCGCGCGCAGCCCCGAGCAGCTCGATGTGCTCGACGAGACGATGGGATGGTCGCTCGACGACGAGGCCATGGAGGCAATCGACGCGATCATCCGGGAGCACGTGACCGACCCCGTCGGCCCGGAGTTCATGGCGCCGCCGGCACGACGCGACCGCGAGCCGACGGAGGCGCTCCGGCACACCGGGTAGCCCACGGCGGGGGCACGGCGGAATCGCGGCTCGACCATGTGGATCGTCCGACTCGCGCTGCGCAGGCCGTATACCTTCGCGGTACTGGCGCTGTTGATCGCCATCCTCGGCGGGCTCACGCTCGCGCGCACGCCGACCGACATCTTCCCCAACATCAACATCCCGGTCGTGTCGGTGATCTGGCTCTACAACGGCCTGTCGGCCCAGGAGATGGAGGGACGCGTCGTCACGATCTCGGAGCGGGCCATGACGACGACCGTCAACGCCATCGACCACATCGAGTCGCAGTCGCTGAACGGCGCCGGCATCGGCGCCGGCGTGATCCGCGTCTTCTTCCAGCCCGACGCGTCGATCGATGCGGCGGTGGCCGAGACGACGGCCATCAACCAGACCGTGCTGAAGATCCTGCCCCCCGGGACGACGCCGCCGTTCGTGCTGCGCTACTCCGCCACCAACGTCCCCATCCTGCAGCTAGCGCTCCAGTCCGACACGCTGAGCGAGCAGCAGCTGTACGACTACGGCCTGAACTTCATCCGCACGCAGCTCGCCACCGTGCAGGGGGCGCAGGTGCCGCTGCCCTACGGCGGGAAGACCCGGCAGATCATGGTCGACATCGACCCCGCCCAGCTCTACGCGAAGGGGCTGTCGGCGGCGGACGTGTCGAGCGCCGTCAATGCGCAGAATGTCATCCTGCCGGCCGGAACGGCGAAGATGGGGCCGACGGAGTACGTCATCCACACCAACTCGTCTCCCGATGTCTACAGCACCCTCAACGACATCCCGGTGCGGCAGGACGGCCAGGCGACGGTGTACCTGAGCGACGTCGCGCAGGTGCACGATGGCTTCCCGCCCCAGACCTCCATGGTGCACGTGGACGGCAGGCGCTCGGCGTTGCTCACGGTCCAGAAGACGCCCGACGCCTCGACGCTCGACATCGTCCAGCGCGTGCGCGACGCGCTCCCGCGCATCCAGGCGACGCTGCCGACGGCGCTCCAGGTCAACCCGCTGTTCGATCAGTCGGTGTTCGTGCGCGCGGCGTTGAACGGCGTTGTTCGCGAGGCGCTGATCGCCGCGGGCCTGACGGGCCTGATGATCCTGCTCTTCCTCGGCTCCTGGCGCTCGACGCTGGTCATCCTCATATCCATCCCGCTGGCGATCCTGGTGTCGGTCATCGTGTTCTCGGCCATGGGGCAGACCCTCAACACGATGACGCTGGGCGGGCTCGCGCTGGCCGTCGGCATCCTGGTCGACGACGCGACGGTCGAGATCGAGAACACCAATCGCAATCTCGCGATGGGCAAGCCGGTCACCCGCGCGATCCTCGACGGCGCGCAGCAGATCGCCACCCCGGCCTTCGTCTCCACCCTGTGCATCTGCATCGTCTTCGTACCGGTCGTCTTCATCACCGGCGTCGCCAAGTATCTCTTCACCCCGCTCGCGCTGGCCGTCGTGCTCGCCATGCTCGCCAGCTACTTCCTCTCGCGCACGGTGGTGCCGACGATGGTGCAGTACCTGCTGCCAGCCGAGGCGCATCTTCACCAGCCGGGACACCCGGTGACCGATGGCGGCTGGATCTGGTCCGTCCACCAGCACTTCAACCGGCATTTCGAGCGCTTCCAGGCCGTCTATCGCGGCGCGCTCACCTGGGCGCTGCACCACGGGCGGGCCGTCGTCATCGCCTTCGTGGGGCTGGTGGTGGTGTCGCTCGGCATCTTTCCGCTGCTCGGCATGGACTTCTTCCCCACCGTCGATTCCGGACAATTCCGCTTGCACGTGCGGTGCCCGGCCGGCACCCGCATCGAGGAGACGGAGGCCCGCTACGCGGCGGTCGAGGCGGCGATCCGCGAGACGATCCCGGCGGATGAGATCCAGATGGTCATCGACAACATCGGGATCCCGGGCGGCGGCGTCAACCTGGCGTTCACCGACGCCTCGATCGTCTCGGCGGCGGACGGCGAGATCCTCGTCGCCCTGAATCCGGAGCACCACGCCCCGACGTCCGGATACGTCTCGCGCCTGCGCACCATCCTGCGCGAGCGGTTTCCCGATCTCGTGTTCTTCTTCCAGCCGGCCGACATCGTGGGGCAGATCCTGAACTTCGGACTGCCCGCCCCCATCGACGTGCAGATCGTCGGCCGCGACCCGAAGAACCTGGAGATCGCGCACGACCTGGTGCGGCGCATCGCTGCCCTCCCCGGCGCCGTCGACGTCCGCTTGCAGCAGGTCGTGGACGCACCGACCATCGACGTCGACGTGGATCGCCGGCGGGCGAGGCAGCTCGGGTTCACGGAGCAGAACGTCGCCACGAGCCTGCTCGTGTCGCTCTCGGGCATCTCCCAGATCGCGCCCAACTACTGGCTCAATCTGCAGAACGGCGTGAACTATGCCATCGGGGTGCAGACGCCCCAGTATCGCGTCGACTCGATTGGCGCGCTCAACAGCACGCCGGTGATCGTTCCGGGTCAGACGCAGCCCCAGCTGCTCGCCAACGTGGCCTCCACCGAGCGCACGGTGCAACCGAGCGTGATCAGCCACTACAACGTGCAGCCGGTGCTGGACGTGCTCGCGGCCGTGCAGGACGCCGACCTCTGGTCGCTCTCCAGCCGGGTCGAGCGCGTCGTCGACGAGGTCCGCCAGACGCTGCCGCGCGGCACCTTCATCACGATCCGCGGTCAGGCCGAGTCGATGCGCACCAGCTTCACGACGATGGCATACGGCATGCTGCTCGCCATCGTGCTCGTCTACTTGCTCATGGCGGTGAACTTTCAGTCGTGGATCGATCCGCTGATCATCCTGATGGCCCTGCCGGGCGCGATCGCGGGGGTGCTGTGGATCCTGTGGCTGACGCAGACCAACATCTCCGTGCCGGCGCTGATGGGGGCGATCATGTGCATCGGGGTCGCGACCAGCAACTCCAACCTGCTGGTCATCTTCGCGAACGACCAGCGGCTAGAGGGGATGGACTCGCTCGCCGCCGCACTCGACGCGGGCGTCGTGCGGCTGCGCCCCGTGCTGATGACGGCGGCGGCGATGATCCTCGGCATGCTCCCGATGTCGCTCGGTCTCGGGGAAGGTGGCGAGCAGAATGCTCCGCTCGGCCGCGTCGTCATCGGCGGGCTGCTCCTGGCCACCTTCGCCACCTTGTTCTTCGTGCCCGTCGTCTACAGCCGGCTGCGGCGCCAGCCGGTGCAGACGGGCGTCGACCCGGAGCTGGAATGATGGACACGACCGAGGCCTTCGTGGCGCACCCGTCACCCGAGACCGGAGCAGCCAGGCCGCACCGGCGGCACGGCGTCCTGGCCGGTGTGGCCGCCGTGTTCGTGCTCCTCGCCCTCGTCGGGCTGGTGCCACGGCTCCATCTCTGGCATCGGCTCGCCGCGCACGCCCAGGCGGAAAAGGAGAGCCTGCCGCAGGTCACGACGGCGCGCCCGCAGCGCGCGGCAGAGGTGGTGGACGTTCCGCTGCCCGGCACGACGGACCCCTTTCTCACGACCGGCATCTACGCGCGCACCGACGGCTATCTGACGGCGCGCTACGTGGACATCGGAGACCACGTCAAGGCGGGCCAGCTCCTCGCCGACATCGCCGCGCCGGAGGTCGACCAGCAGCTCAACCAGTCGCGCGCGACGCTCGCGCAAGGGAAGGCCAACGTGGTGCGGCTCCAGGCCGACCTCGATCTCGCCCGCACGACGCTGAAGCGCTTCGTCACGATCGGCGTGGGTCCCGTGACGCAGCAGGAGATCGACGAGCGCTCAGCCCAGGCCACCACGGCCCAGAAGGCCGTCGACGCCGCCCAGGCCACGGTCCACGCCAACCAGGCGGACGTCGATCGCCTGGAATGGCTCACCGGGTTCGAGCGCGTCTACGCGCCCTTCGACGGCATCATCACGGCGCGCAACGTCGATCCCGGGTCGCTCATCACGGCGGGCTCGACGCAGCAGACGACCCAGCTCTTCAGCCTCGCACAGGTCGATACGCTGCGCATCTTCGTGTACGTGCCACAGGCCTACGCATTCGACGTGCGTGTCGGCCAGTCGGCCGATGTGGCGCTGCGTGAACAGCCCGATCGGGTCTTCAAGGGGACCGTGACGCGGACGGCGGGGGCGATCGACCCCGCCTCGGGCACGCTGCTCACCGAGGTGCAGGTGCCGAACCGTGACGGGGCGCTGCTGTCCGGCAGCTACGTGACGGTGCACTTCAAGCTTCACCGCGCGGACCCGCCCTTGCTGATCCCCGGCACGGCGGTGCTCGTGGGTGCCCAGGGCGTCCGTGTCGCGGTGATCGGGTCGGACGGAACGTTGCACTACAAGCCGATCGAGATCGGCCGGGACTATGGCGATCAGGTGGAGGTGCTCAGCGGGCTCGATCCGGCGGACGTCATCGCCACCGCGCTGCCCAGTGGCCTCACCGACGGAGCGAAGGTGAAGACCGGGCCCACAGAGGCCAGTTCGAAACCCGGCGCAACGTCTAGCGGCGGATCGTCATGACGAAGATCACCGCCAGCAGCAGGATCATGACGGCGATGAAGAAGCCGGAGAACGTACGGAAGCCCGACACGTTCGCGTCGACGCCGCCGATGTCGCTCTTGAGCTCGTCGAGCTGCTGCCGCAGGCTCGACGTCTCCACGTAGAGCCCCTTCACCTCGTCGCGCAGCTTCTGGATCTCCTGCTCGCGCGCGGCGTTGGAGTCCTTCAGCTCGTTGATCATCGCGGGGACGGAGTCGATCGCCTCCTTCACGTGCCAGAGCTGCTCCCCGGCCCACTTCTGCGCTTCCGCCATCTGGTTGAACAGCGCCCGCTGCTCGTCCGTCGCCGGGCGCCGCGCCGGCGCAGCGGCCTGCTGAGCGGAGGCAGCGCCGGTGAGCAGCACGAGGAGCCCGAATGTGAGCAGGCGGACGGGTGGCACCATGAGCTCGTCTCTCTATGGCGCGGTCCCGCGGAGCGTCAAGTCACGGACGCAGCCGCTCGAGCATACGCGGAAACGGGATGGTCTCGCGGACGTGGTGCAGCCCGCACACCCAGGCGACGCAGCGCTCGATCCCCATGCCGAAGCCGGCATGCGGCACCGAGCCGAAGCGACGGAGGTCCAGGTACCAATCGAACGCCTCGCGCGGCAGCGCGTGCTCGGTGACGCGGGCCTCGAGCGTGGCGAGGTCGTCCTCGCGCTGGCCGCCGCCGATGACCTCGCCGTACCCTTCGGGAGCGAGCACATCCACGCACAACGCCAGACGCGGGTCCCGGGGATCGGCCTTCATGTAGAAGGCTTTCGTGGCGAGCGGGTAGCGGTGCACCATCACCGGGCGGTCGAACTCCTGCGACAGCGCCGTCTCCGCCTCGGCGCCGAGGTCGTCGCCCCAGGTGATGTCCACGCCCTTGCCACGCAGCAGGTCGATCGCCTCGCCATAGGTGACGCGCGGGAACGGTTTCCGGATCCGCTCGAGCGCCGTGACGTCGCGCTCGAGCACGGCGAGCTCGGCCCGCCGGCGCTCGAGCACGCGCCCCACTACGTGGAGCAGGAAGTCCTCGGCCAGATCCATGTCGTCGTCGAGCCCGGCGAAGGCCATCTCCGGCTCCACCATCCAGAACTCGGTGAGATGCCGGCGCGTCTTCGATTTCTCCGCCCGGAACGTGGGCCCGAAGACATACACCTTGCCGAAGGCGAGCGCGCCCGCCTCGCCGTAGAGCTGGCCGCTCTGGGTGAGATAGGCCGTCTCGCCGAAGTACTCCACCGGGAAGAGCGTCGTCGTCCCCTCGCACGCGGCCGGCGTCAGGATGGGGGCGTCGAAGCCGACGAAACCGTGCGCGTCGAGATACTCGCGGCAGGCGCGCACCACCTCGGCGCGGATGCGGAGCACTGCGTGCTGGCGGCTCGAGCGCAGCCAGAGGTGGCGGTGCTCGAGCAGGAAGGCGGTCCCATGGTCCTTGGGGGAGATCGGGTACTCGGCGCTGGGCACGTGAAGCACGCGGAGATCCGAGACGCCGAGCTCGTACCCGATGGGCGCCCGCGGGTCGGCATGGACCGTGCCCGTCACCTCGAGCGCGCTCTCCTGCGCCAGGTGGTCGGCGCGGGCGAAGACGTCGGCCGGGACGTCGTTCTTGCCCACCACGCACTGGATCGTGCCACTGCCGTCGCGCACCTGGAGGAAGTGGATCTTGCCGCTCGAGCGCCGTGCGGCGAGCCAGCCGCGCAGGGTGACGGACTCGCCGTCGTGGCGGCCGATCTCGTCGACGCGGACCACGGGCATGGTCCGCCCATACCAGATGGGCGCGGAGCGTCCCAGGCGCGTCCACTCACGTTGGACGCGGAGTCACCTCGGGCGCGGGACGCTGGCGCGGGAACGTCAGCACGAACTCCGCGCCGTGTCCGGGAATCGAGTGGAGCTCGATGGTGCCACCGTGGCGCTCGACCAGCTTCTTCGTCACCGCCAGACCGAGCCCGGTGCCGTTCGACCGTGAGGTGAAGAACGGTTCGAAGACCTTCTGCGCCGTCGCGGCGTCGATGCCGGGCCCGTTGTCGCGGATGCTCACCCAGACATCGGTCCCGGCGAGGTTCCGGCCGGTCGCCAGGGTGAGCGCCGGCGCGGGTGTGTGCGCCTCCTCCATGGCATCGAGCGCATTGCCGATCAGGTTGCCGAACACGCGCCGCAGCTGCTCGGAGTCGCCGATCATCTCCCCGGGGCCGTCGAACCGCCGCTCGACCTGCACACCCAGGCGCCCGATGCGCTCGCGGAGCGTCTCGAGGGACGCATCGAGCGTGTCGGCCACCCGCATGGGACTCGGCCGCAGCGCCTCGTCACGCGCGAAGCGCAGCAGGTGCGAGATCGAACGTTCAACCCGTCCCAGCTCGTCCAGCGCAACGCGCGCGTACTCCACGTTCTCGGGTGAGCTCGGGTCTTCACCCATCTGCTGGACGAGGCTGCGCGCGGCGGCGATCGGGTTCCGGATGTCGTGCGCGACCTGCGCCGACAGCTCCTCGAGCGAGCGCGTGTGCTCGGCGGCGAGCACCTCGCGCTCGTGCTGCACATCGCGGGACACTCGCTGCCGCACCTCCTGCTCGATCCATCGCTCGCGCAGCCGCGGCGCCACGAACGTCGCGGTGAATTGCTTCACGAGGCCGAGGCCGCCGAAGAACGCCACGAGGCCGGCGACGAACGGACCGGCGAACACGCGGACGATCAGCACGGTGATCGCGTACCCACCGAGCTTCGTCAGGAAGGCGAGCTTCTCGTCCGCCCGCCGTCGCGCCTCGGCATACGCGTCCTCCTCGGGAGCGACGGTCGCGCCGTCCGGCGCGCCGGTGGTCCGGTGCGATGTGCGCGCTCCCCCGGTTCGGTCGTGTGCCGGCATGACGTCTCCCCCGCTCGGCGCCCTGGCAGTCCTGCATACCATGACGGATCGTCGACCACGCAAGGCGCATGCCGGGGCGGTGCACACGCAGAATGGCGGCCGGGGCAGCGACCGGCGCAGCCCGCGGGCTGCGCCCGCAGCGACCGCGCTGCGGAGCTGGCGCGCCCGTGACATCCGCCGGACCGTCCTGGTAAGAACCGCCGCTCGGAGGACCCCGCATGCTCGGCTTTACTCTGAACGACGAACAGGAGGCGTTTCGCGCCGCGGTCCGCGGCTTCGCGGAGAAATCGCTCGCGCCGCGTGTCGAGGAGCTCGAGCACACGGAGACCTTCCCGCGCGACCTGTTTCGCGAACTGGGACGGCTCGGCTACCTCGGCGTCGGCTATCCCGAGGAGTACGGGGGCAGCGGCGGCGACATGGTGATGCGCTGCCTGCTGATCGAGGAGATCGCGCGCGTCAACTGCGGCTTCGCGGCGGCGCTGCTGGCGCACGTCGGTCTCGGCTGCATCCCGCTGCTGCGCTTCGGCACCGACGCCCAGAAGCGCGAGTTCCTGGGGCCGGCGCTGCGCGGCGAGAAGCTCGGCTGCTGGGGTCTCTCCGAGCCCAACTCGGGGTCGGACGCGGCCTCGATCCGGACCACGGCCGAGCGGCGCGGTGACGACTACGTCATCAACGGCTCCAAGATGTTCATCACCAACGGGAACATCGCCGACTACTGCCTCATCGCCGCATACACCGATCGCGCGCAACGCGGCACCGGCATCAGCACGTTCGTGGTGGACACGAAGACGCCCGGCTTCCACGTGTCGCGGAAGCTCCGGAAGACCGGCCACCACACGTCCGAGACGGCGGCGCTCACCTTCGAGGACCTGCGCGTGCCGGCGTCGGCGCTCCTCGGCGGCGTCGAGGGGGGCTTCAAGCAGGTGACGGGCACGCTCGAGGGCGGGCGCATCACCCACGCGGCGCGCTCCGTGGGCGTCAGCCAGGCGGCGCTCGAGGCGGCGCTGGGCTATGCGCGCGAGCGGGAGCAGTTCGGGCAGAAGATCGCCAAGTTCCAGGCCATCAAGTTCAAGCTGGCGCGCATGGCGATGGAGGTGGAGACGGCGCGGACCGCGATGTGGCGGGCGGCATGGCTGTTCGACCAGGGTCCGTGCATGCGCGAGGCGGCGATGGCGAAGCTGTTCGCCTCGGAGGTGGCGCAGCGGGTCACCTGGGAGGCGATGCAGATTCACGGCGGCTACGGCTACATCACCGAGTTCCCCGTCGAGCGCTACTGGCGCGACGCGCGCCTGATGACGATCACGGAGGGCACGTCGGAGATCCAGCTCATCATCATCGCGCGTGAGCTCGGCCTCTGACGAGCTGATGATTCTCGGTATACGGGGACCTGGTGGACTCCGTCGCGCCGGTCGCGTACCGTCCGAGGCGGTCCGGAACTCGCGTGACTCCTCGCGTGCGCCCCACCGTGCTGCTCTTCGACGTCGACGGCACACTCCTCTCCGCCGGCGGCGCCGGCCGCCGGGCGCTCGAGCGGGCGTTCGCCAGCCGCTGCGGCACGGCCGCGCCGCTGCACGACGTGCGCTTCAACGGCATGACCGATCCCGGCATCGTCCGCGCCGGCCTCGAGCAACTCGGCCGGGCGGCCGATGCGCGGCTCGTGGCGGCGATCCTGGGCGACTATCTCGCGCTCCTGGACGACGAGCTGGCGCGTGCCACGGCGTTCCAGGTCTACCCGGGCGTCGCGGCGCTCCTGGACACGCTGGCGACGTGCGGCCACGTCGCCGTCGGACTGGGTACCGGAAACGTCCGCGAGGGTGCCCGCCGCAAGCTCGCACGCGGCGGCCTCGACGGGCACTTCGGATTCGGCGGTTTCGGCAGCGATCACGAGGACCGTGCGGAGCTGCTTCGCATCGGCGCGGAGCGCGGCGCCGCGCGGCTCGGCTGCCGGCCGGGCGCGTGTCGGACGATCGTGATCGGTGACACCCCGCACGACGTGGCGGCAGCGCGGGCCATCGGCGCGGAGTCGCTCGCCGTCGCCACCGGCGGCTGCGCCACAGAGGAGCTGCGCACGGCGGGCGCGACCTGGACGATGACCGACTTGACGGCACCGGCGGTGCTCGACGCCCTGTGTCAGGGAGACACGACATGAAGCGGTTGCTCGGACGGATCCTGACCCTCGTCGGCGGCGCCGTGGTCGGCGCCGTGGTGCTCGGCGCCGCCGCTCGCTACCTGTGGCGCGAGCACGTGCCGGCGCGCACGGTGCTCGAGGTCGACCTCGAGCGCCCGCTCACGGAGTACGTGCCGCGCGATCCGCTGGCGGGCTTGCTCCAGAGCCGGCGGGTCCTGCTGCGGGACGTGCTCCAGGCGCTGGCGCGTGCGAAAGACGACGGCCGCGTGGTGGGCCTCGTGGCGCGGATCGGGCAGGGGCCCCTCGGGCTCGCCCAGATCCAGGAGCTGCGCGACGCGGTCACCGACTTCCGCAGCCAGGGCAAGCGCGCGGTCGCCTTCGGAGAAGCCTTCGGCGAGTTCGGGCCCGGCAACGGCGCCTACTACCTCGCGACGGCGTTCGGGGAGATCTATCTGCAACCATCCGGCGACGTCGGTGTGACGGGTCTGCTCGCCGAGGCGCCGTTCCTGCGCGGTGCGCTCGACAAGCTCGACGTGGTCCCCCGGTTCGCGGCCCGCGGCGAGTACAAGAACGCGGTCAACACCTTCACCGAGTACCACTTCACGCCGCCGCATCGCGAGGCGACCGAGCGCATGGTCGCATCGCAGTTCGGGCAGATCGTGCGCGGCATCGCGGCGGCGCGGGGGCTGTCCGAGGACGAGGTGCGCGCCATCGTCGACCGCGCGCCGCTGTCGGCACAGGAGGCGCTCGACGCGCGCCTCGTCGACGGGCTGGCATATCGGGACGAGGTGCTGGCCAAGCTCGAGGAGGGCGGTGCCCGGCCCGAGCGGCTGCCCCTCCTGCGCTACCTCGCCCAGGCGGGGCCGCCCGCGGGCGACGGCACCACGGTCGCCCTCATCCACGGCGTCGGCGTGGTGCAGCGCGGCAAGAGTGGCGTCGACCCGATGTCGGGCGACGTCGCCATGGGTAGCGACACCGTGGCGGCGGCGTTCCGTGACGCCGTCGAGGCGGACCGCGTGCGCGCCGTCCTGTTTCGCATCGACAGCCCGGGCGGGTCGTATGTCGCATCCGACACGATCTGGCGCG
>JBKPDC010000018.1:0-2052 GCA_046727715.1 Thermodesulfobacteriota bacterium | reverse complement strand
GACGAGCGCCAGGCGGAAATCGTCGGGGATGCGATTCGCGGCGGCGGCACTGGCGGCTGCTGCCGTGGTCCCGTCGAGCGAGGGCAGCACGAACTGCCCGGCCTTGTTCTGGATGGCTGCCACCTTGAGTCTCTTGGCCTTCGCGAAGTTGAGGGAGACGTAGCCGATCGTGCCAGGTGCCTTCTCGATCCCAGCAGGAGCAGGAACCGGTCACGGCAACCTCCCTGTGGAAAGTGTTGACAACCGGTCCGACCGCGTACCACCGGCGGATCAGCAGCGTCCACGGAGGTTCACTTGAAATCCCTGTGACGACCCGGTTACCGGTACTCGCGGCCGGATGGCGCCCGATTGCGGCGCTGGTGACCCGTGGGCCGCGGGCGTTCCGTGGCGCCGGCTCAACCGGCGCGTCGCTTCTGGTAGCGATTCCGCAGCAGAATGGCCGCGGCGTTCATGAGGAGCATGAGCACGAGCAGCACGATGATCCCGGCGGCGGCATTGACATGGAAGCCGGCCTGCGGGCGCGACACCCAGTTGAAGATCTGGATCGGCAGCACCGTGAACGGGCTCCTGAGTCCCTCGAGCCCCAGCTCCGGCACGAACGCCACGTAGGTGAGCGCGCCCATGGTGATGAGCGGTGCCGTCTCGCCCACCGCGCGCGCAAGCGCCAGGATGGTACCGGTGAGGATGCCGGGCAGCGCCGAGGGCAGGACGAGCGTCCTCACCACCTGCCAGCGCGTGGCGCCGAGCGCATAGCCCCCAAGCCGCAGGCTGGTCGGGACGGCTTTCAGCGCTTCGCGCGCTGCGATGATGACGATCGGCATGACGAGCAACGCCATGGTGAGCGCGCCGGCGAGGACGCTGCGTCCGCCCGTGATCGGGTAGAAGACGCGGACGAACAGCTCGAGCCCGAGGAGCCCGTAGATGATGGACGGGACGCCAGCCAGGTTGGCGATGTTGACCTCGATGAGCTGCGGCAGCCGTCCGGGCTCGGCGTACTCCTCGAGGTAGATCGCGGTCGCCACGCCGATCGGGAACGCGAAGATCGCTGTCAGGACGAGGAGCCAGACGGAGCCGACGAGCGCCGAGTAGATGCCGGCGTTCTCCGGCCGGCGCGACGGGAACGACGTGAGGAACTGCCAGTCGAGCCGCGGCAGGCCGTTGCGCAGCACGTCGATCACCAGCATGGCGAGGACGATCAGACCGGTGATGGTCGCGGCGAACGACAGCAGCTCGAAGAGCCGCTCGTTGCGCTTGACGCGCCGGCGCCATCCCTCGGTCGGCGTCATGTCACTCGTACTTCTGCCGGAAGCGGATGACGATCCGGTAGCTCAGAAGGTTCAGCGCGAACGTCATCAGGAAGAGCGTCATGCCGACCGCGAAGATGGTCCGGAACTCGAGCGTGCCGGTGGGGACGTCGCCCAGGCTCACCTGCACGATGTAGGCCGTCATGGTGGCGACCGGGACGAGGGGGTTGAGCGTCAGGTTGGGGCTCTGGCCCGCCGCGATGGCGACGATCATGGTCTCGCCGACCGCGCGCGAGACGGCGAGGATGAAGGACGCGACGATTCCCGAGAGCGCGGCGGGCACGACCACGCGGGTCACCGTCTGCGCGCGGCTCGCGCCCATGGCGTACGAACCGTCGCGCAAGGTCTGCGGCACGGCGTAGAGGGCGTCCTCGGACAGCGACGCCACCAGCGGGATGATCATGACGCCCATCACGAGCCCGGCGCTGAGCGCGTTGAAGCCCGACATCGACGGGATGAGCACCTGGAGCAGCGGGGTGACGAACAGCAGGGCGAAGTACCCGTAGACCACCGTGGGCACCCCGGCGAGCACCTCCAGCATGGGCTTCAAGAACTTCCGCAGCCGGTCGGGCGCGTACTCGCTCAGGTAGATGGCCGCCAGCAGTCCCACCGGCACCGCCACCGCGAGCGCGATCACCGAGGTGAGGAACGTGGCGCTCGCCAGGACCAGGATGCCGAAGTGCTTGTCGGCAAAGAGCGGCGTCCACTGCGTGTCGGTGAGGAAATCCCACAACGACACCTCGCGGAA
>JBKPDC010000017.1:0-3661 GCA_046727715.1 Thermodesulfobacteriota bacterium | reverse complement strand
CAGCGCGCTCATCAAACGCTTCGTCGTCGAAAAGGGTTCGCCGGAGGTCCGACGCCTGGTCGACTACGAGAAGACGGTCGCCACCGCGACCGTGGCATACGCCGAGGCATATGCCGGATTGACCCGGCGATATCGCGAGCGCGGATTGTCCCGGCGCCAGTATGCGAGCGCGTGCGAACAGTTCGAGACGGAGTGGGGCGCCTACGTGCGCGTGGAGCTGCATGCCGAGGTGCTGTCGGCGGCGCGATCGTTGATACAACGGCACGGGCTGCGCGGGTCTGACGGAGTTCACCTTGCCTCGGCCATGGTCCTCCAACGAGGGCTCGGCGAAGCGGTCACCTTCGTCGCGGCGGACGACCGCCTGCTGCGCGCTGCAGCAGCCGAGCGGATGCCAGTCATCGACGTAGAGTCCGACTAGGTGTCCCATGCGTCCGAACGCTGCCGCCATCGTCGGCATCGGCCAGTCGGCCTTCGCCAAGCAGCTCGGGATGAGCGAAGCGGAGGTCGCGCAGGTGGCGATCGCCGCAGCGCTCGAGGACGCCGGGCTGACCCTCGACGACGTCGACGGCGTCTGTCTCTACGACATCGAGTCCACCACGGTGGGGGACCTGGCGGCGGTGCTCGGGCTCGCGCACGTGCGCTTCTTCTCGACCCACAGCCACGGCGGTGGGGCGTACTGTGCCGTGATCCTGCACGCCGCGGCGGCGCTGGCCGACGGGCAGGCCTCGGTGGTGCTCACCTTCCGCGCGCGCAACCGCGGGCGGCGCTCGTCGTTCGGCAAGGGCTACACCGAGGGCGGCCGGCCGTGGGAGAAGATCGCGCCGCGTATCGCCGGCTTCTACCAGTGGCAGGTCCCGTTCGGCGTGGTGTCGCCGGTGCAGGAAATGGCGCTCATCGCGCGCCGCCACATGCTCGACCACGGTACGACCGACGACCACTTCGGTGAGGTGGCGTGCGCCGCCCGTAGCCACGCCGCGCGCAACCCCCATGCCCTCATGCGCGAGCCCATGACGCTCGCCGACCACCACGCGTCGCGCTTCGTGGCGGAGCCGCTCCGTCTCCTCGACTGCTGTCTCGAGACCGACGGCGGCTGCGCGCTGGTGCTGACCACGGCGGAACGGGCGCGCGACCTCCGCCAGCGACCGGCGCACGTGCTGGCCGGCGTGCAGTGCGTCGGTCCGGCGCATCACCATCCCCACGACTGGTTCGCGTTCGACCGCCGGCGCTGGGTCTCGGCGGCGGCGGAGCGGCTGTGGGGCACGGCGGGTGTGCGTCCCGCCGACGTCGACGCCGCCATGCTCTACGATCACTTCACGCCCATGGTGCTGCTGGCGCTCGAGGACTGGGGCTTTTGCATGCCGGGCGACGGCGGACGCTTCGTCGCGGACGGCGCGATCCGCTGGCCCGACGGACGACTCCCCGTGAACACGCACGGCGGCCAGCTCTCCGAGGCCTTCATCCACGGCTACAACAACCTGACCGAAGCCGTACGGCAGATCCGCGGCACGTCGACGTGCCAGGTGCCCGACGCCGAGCTGGTGTTCGTCGCGGCGGCCGCGAGCGATCCCTACGGCGCGCTGCTGCTCGCCCGGTGACGTCGATGCTGCCGCCGCTGCCCGACCCTGGTCCCGACGGCCGCGAGTTCTGGGCCGGCTGTCGCCGCCACGAGCTGTGGCTGCAGCGTTGCGCCGAGTGCGGCCGCGCGCGCTTCACGCCCCGCCCGGGCTGTCCGTGGTGCGGCGCACTGCGCTTCGACTGGTTCACCGCCAGCGGCCGTGGCCGGGTCTTCAGCTGGACGGTGGTGCACCGGCCCACCCTGCCGGCCTTCGAGTCGCTCCTGCCGTATGCGGCGGCGCTCGTGCAGCTCGACGAAGGCCCGTTCCTCGTCGGCCAGCTGCGCGGCTGCGCGCCCGGCGCGATCACGGCGGGGCTTCCGGTCCGGGTGGAGTGGGATGACGTGGGCGCGGACGTGTCACTCCCGCACTGGCGGGTGGCATGATCCCGGCGATCGTCGGCATCGGCTGCACGGCGTTCACGCGGGGGGCGGACACCAGCGCCGCGGCGCTGGCGGCCGAGGCCATCGCCGCCGCGCTGCATGACGCGCGCCGCACTCTGGACGACGTGGGCGGCGTGGTGCGCTTCGACCGCGAGGCGCTCTGGGAGTACGACCTGCCGGGCGTCACCCGCCTGCGGGCGCTGCACTGGTACGGCGCCGTGCCCGACACGCCGGGGAGCGCGCCGGCGCTCGTCCGCCTGGCGGCGATGGCGGTCACGCAGGGCATGGCGGGTGTCGTCGTCGGCTACCATGCGCGGGCCGAGCCGAGGGCGGCGCTCGCGCCGGACGTGATGGCGGCCGCGGGCGCAGACGGCGGAGACGTTTCGACGGGCGCCGTCCAGGGAGGCTGCGCGTTCGTGGTGGCATCGTGCGAGCCGGCGGCGCGCGGCGCGGTCCGCGTCCTCGGCTCGATGCAGGCGGCCATCCCCAGTGCGTCGCGGCACCTCGACGCCTGGCGGCGCGCCCGCCGCGACGGCGTCGTGCGCGAGGCCGCGCGCCGGATGTACGCCGCCGCCGGCCTCGCACCCGGCGACGTCGACGTCGCCTGTCTCTATGCCCATCCCCCCGCGCTCGTCCGCCTGGCGCGCGACGACTTCACGCTCGCAGGCGCCGCCGCGCGGGTGAACCCGCACGCCGGCGCGCCGGACGCCGGGGCGCTCGACGGGATGGACGATCTACTCGAAGCCGTGCGCCAGCTCCGCGGCGACGCCGCCGACCAGGTTGCTGGTGCGCGCGTGGCGCTCGTCGCCGGGTCGCCCCTGGAGCCGACGTCGGCGGTGCTCCTCGGAGCGTCCGCATGAGGTCGGACGCGCTCGAGCGCCTCACCGTCGGTCACTACATGCTGCGTCGCTGGTCGCTCGAGGAGGACGTCCGCGGCCTCGAGCGTCTCGGCTTCCGCTCGATCAGCCTCGCCAGCACGAAGCTCCAGGCCTACGGAGCGGCCCGCGCCATCCAGCTGCTCCGCAGCTCCGGCCTGCGCGTGGCGCACGTCGGCTCCTATGGAAGATTCGGCGTCACGCCACGCACGATCCGCCGCGGCATCGACGAGGTGCGGCGCGCGCTCGGCTGGGTCCACGCGCTCGGCGGCGACGTGCTGGTCGTGATCAGCGGCAGTCGCGACGGCGCATCGTGGGAGGAGGCGGCGCGCGCCTACGGCGACTCGTATGCACGGCTGCTGCCCGAGGCCGCAGCGGCGGGCGTCCGGCTCGCTATCGAGGTCATCCACCCGCTGCGCCAGGACCTGTCGTTCATCAGCACGCTCGGTGACGCCTGCGAGATCGCGCGCCGCGCGGGGCGCGGCGGCGGATACGTGCTCGACGTCTGGCACTCGGGCTGGGAGCGCGGCCTCCTCGAGGCGATCCGCCGCGACGCCGGCCGGCGCATCCACGCCGTGCAGATCTCGGACTACAAGCGCGCCACCATGCGCACACTGGACCGCGCGCTGCTCGGGAGGGGCATCCTCCCGCTGCGCGACATCTTCCGCGCGCTCGAGGACGGCAGCTATCGCGGCTGGTACGAGGTCGAGATCATCAGCGACGACGTCGAAGCGCTCGGCTACGAGCGCGTGCTGCGACACACCCGCGCGGCGTTCGCGCGGCTGATGCA
>JBKPDC010000016.1:0-11487 GCA_046727715.1 Thermodesulfobacteriota bacterium | reverse complement strand
ACACCGGCTTCCCGGAGATGCTCGACGGGCGCGTCAAGACGCTGCACCCGAAGATCCACGGCGGACTGCTCGGGCGGCGCGACCTGCCCGCGCACGTGGCCGCCATGGGGCAGCACGGCATCGAGCCGATCGACCTCGTGGTGGTGAACCTCTATCCCTTCCGCGAGACGATCGCGCAGCCCGGGACGACGCTCGAGGAGGCCATCGAGCAGATCGACATCGGCGGCCCGTCGATGCTGCGTTCGGCGGCGAAGAACCACGCCTCGGTGACGGTCCTCGTGGATCCCGACGACTACGCGCCGGTCCTCGCCGAGCTGCGCGCGTCGGGCGGCGAGGTCTCGGCCGCGACCAATCGCCGGCTGGCGCAGAAGGTTTTCCACGTCACCGCCACGTACGACGGCGCCATCGCCGACTACCTCGGCGCGCGCGCCGAGTCGCCGTTCAGCGAGACGTTCCACTGGGGCGGCACCAAGGCGCTCGACATGCGCTACGGGGAGAACCCGCACCAGCGCGCGGCGCTGTACGGCGACTTCCTGCGCGTCGCGGAGCCGTTGCACGGGAAGGAGCTGTCCTACAACAACGTCGTCGACGTCGACGCCGCGCTCGCGCTGGCGAGCGAGTTCCTCGGCCACGCCGAAGCCGCGGTCGCCATCCTGAAGCACAACACGCCGTGCGGCGTCGGGCTCGGCGCCGACGCGCTCGCGGCCTGGGAGCGCGCGTATGCCACCGACCGCGAATCCCCCTTCGGGGGGATCGTCGTCAGCACGCGGCCCTTCACCCTCGCGCTGGCGCAGGCGGTGGACGAGATCTTCACCGAGGTCCTGATCGCGCCGGCGTTCGCGCCGGCCGCGCTCGAGCTGCTCAGGAGGAAGAAGGCGCGCCGTCTGGTGCGCTGGAATCCCGCCGCCGCGGCGCCGGACCAGCCCGCCATCCGCGGCGTCGCCGGAGGACTCTTGGTGCAGGAGGTCGACCGCAGCGTCGAAGACCCGCGGCAGGCGCGGGTGGTGACGAAGCGCGCCCCCACCGCCGACGAGCTGCGCGCACTCGACTTCGCCTGGCGGGTCGTCAAGCACGTCAAGTCGAACGCCATCTGCTTCACGACCGCCGACCGCACGCTGGCGCTCGGCGGCGGACAGACGTCGCGCGTCGAGCCCGTGCGCAACGCACGCGCGCGGGCGGAGCGGCTCGGCATCTCGCTGGCCGGCGCCGTGCTCGGGAGCGACGCCTTCTTCCCGTTCCCCGACGGGCTCGAGGAGGCCATCGCGGCCGGCGCGACGGCGGTGATCCAGCCGGGCGGCAGCACGCGCGACGACGAGGTCATCCGCGCCGCCGACGCGCACGACGTCGCGATGGTGTTCACCGGGGCGCGGCACTTCCGCCACTGATGCGCGTCCTGGTCGTCGGCGGCGGCGGGCGCGAGCATGCGCTGGCCTGGAAGCTCGCGCGCAGTCCGCGCGTCGAGGCGCTGTGGTGTGCGCCGGGCAACGCCGGCATCGCCGGCGTGGCGACGTGCGTCCCGATCGCGGCCGACGATCTGAAGGGCCTCACCCGCTTTGCCCGAGAGGAGCGGATCGACCTGACCGTGGTGGGACCCGAGCTGCCCTTGACGCTCGGTGTGGTGGATCGCTTCGCCGAGGAGGGGCTGCGCGCCTTCGGTCCCACCGCGGCAGCGGCGCGGCTCGAAGGGTCGAAGGTGTTCGCCAAGGAGCTGCTCCGCCAGCTCCGGGTCCCGACGGCGTTCTTCGGCGCCTTCGACGACCCGGACGAGGCGGCGCGCTACGTCGACGAGGTGGGCGCGCCGGTCGTGGTGAAGGCCGATGGCCTGGCGGCGGGGAAGGGTGTCTTCATCTGCCCGACGGTGCCCGAGGCCAAGGAGGCCGTGCAGCAGGTGATGCGCCAGCGGCTCTTCGGCGACGCCGGCGCGAAGGTCGTGGTCGAGGAGCTCCTCGAGGGCGAGGAGCTGTCGTTCATGGCGATCACCGACGGTGACACCGTGCTGCCCCTGGCGGAGGCCCAGGATCACAAGCGCCTCCTCGACGGCGACCGCGGGCCGAACACCGGCGGCATGGGTGCCTACTCGCCCGTCCCGCTGATGACCCCCGCGCTGCGCGACCACGTGATGCGCGACGTGATGGAGCCGGTGGTGCACGGCCTCGCGGGCCAGGCTGTGCGCTACACCGGGGTGCTCTACGCGGGCCTCATGGTCCACGAGGGCCGCGCCAAGGTGCTCGAGTTCAACGTTCGCTTCGGCGACCCGGAAGCGCAGGTGCTGATGGTGCGGCTGGCGTCCGACCTCACCGTGCTCATGGACGCCGCGTGCGACGGTAGCCTGGCGGACGTCACGGTGGAGTGGGACCCGCGCGCCGCGGCGTGCGTCGTCCTCGCCGCCGAGGGCTACCCGGGCGCCGTCGAGAAGGGCCGGGTCATCGAGGGACTCGACGATCTGCGCGCCTGGACGCAGGGAGTGGTGTTCCACGCCGGCACCCGCCGCGACGGCGACCGGGTCGTCACCGACGGCGGGCGTGTGCTCGGTGTGACCGGCATGGGCACCAGCGTCGCCGACGCCGTCGCCGCGGCGTACGGCGCCGTCGGCCGGATCGGCTGGCCCGGGATGCACTGCCGTCGCGACATCGGGCGCCGCGCGCTCGCCGCGTCCGAGGAGCCGCGTCGCTGACCACCCGCGCCGAGACGATCGCCGCCGCGGTCACCGCCCTGGCGGAGGGGCGGCTCGTGGTGTTCCCGACCGAGTCGGTGTACGGCCTCGGCGCCGACGCGCGTTCGGGTGACGCCGTGGGACACCTGGTCGCGGTGCGTGGCCGCGAGACGGGCAAGCCCATCCTGGTGCTGGTCAGTGACCTCGAGATGGCAGCCAGCGTGAGCGCGGGGGTGTCGCCGGGCGTTTGCCGCCTCGCCGCCCGTTTCTGGCCCGGGCCACTGACGCTCGTGCTGCCGGCGCATCCCGGCCTGCCCGGGCCGCTCACCGCGGGCACGGGCACGGTGGGGGTACGCGTGCCGGCGCACCCGGTGGCGCGGGCGCTCGTGGCGGGGCTCGGGAGTCCGGTCACCGCGCCGAGCGCCAACCCGCCGGGCGCGGAGCCAGCCCGCACGCTCGACGCCGCGCAGGCGTACTTCGGGAGCGCGATCGCGGCATACGTCGACGGCGGGCTGCTGCCGGGCGGCGCGTCGACCGTGGCGGCGGTCGACGGCGATCGCGTGCGTGTCCTGCGCGCCGGGCCCGTCACCGCCGAGCAGTTGCAGGCAGCCCTGGAGGACGAGTGATGGCGGTCGTGAAGCCGTTCCGCGCCCTGCGCTATGATCCCGCGCGCGTCGGCGATCTCGCCGCCGTGGTGGCGCCGCCCTACGACGTCATCTCGACGGCGCAGCAGGACGCCCTGTACGCGCGCAGCCCCTGGAACGTGGTGCGGCTGATCCTGCCGCGCGAGCCCGAGCGCGCCGCGGCGGCGGCGGCCACGCTGCGGTCCTGGATCGCGTCGGGCGTGCTGGCACTCGACGCCGAGCCGGCACTGTACTTCTACTCGCAGGAGTTTTCCCGGACGGACGGCTCGCGCCGTCGGCGCGACGGCGTCCTTTGTCGGCTCGGGCTCGAGGAGTTCGAGGCCGGCGTCGTGCGCCCGCACGAGCGCACGTTCCCCGGTCCGAAGCAGGACCAGCTGGCCCTCCTGCGTGCCACCGGCGCGTACTTGAGCCCGATCTTCGGGCTCTACACGCGAGCGGGCGAGCGGCTGCGCGACGTCGCCGGCATCGCGGGTGCGCCGGTCGTGGAGCTCACCGAGGATCACGGCGAGGTGCATCGTCTCTGGCGGGTCACGGATGCTGCGGCCGTCGCCCGTGTCACCGCCGCCCTCGCGCCCGAGACGATCTTCATCGCCGATGGGCACCACCGCTACGAGACCGGGCTCGCCTACCGGCGCGAACGTGGGGCGGCCGGTCCCGATTCGATCCTGGCCTTCCTCTCGAACATGGAAGACGAGGGCCTGGTGGTGCTGCCCACACACCGCCTGCTCCGCGTCCGGCTGCGGCTCGAGCCGGCGGCGTTCGAGGCACGGCTGCGCGAGGCCTTCGCCATCGAGCCCCGCGCGAGTGGCACTGCACGCCCCGACGGCGCGCTCGACGTCGTGCTGCCGGACCGTCAGCTTCGCCTGCGACCGCGCGCGGCGGCACTCGCCCACGTGGCCGACCTGCCCGCGAGCGTGCGCACGCTGGACGTCGCCGTGCTGCACGGCGCCATCCTGGGCCCCATCCTCGGCGTCGAGCCCGGTCAGCTCGAGTTCACGCACGACGACGCCGAGGCATTCGAAGCGGTGGCCACGGGCCGCAGCACCGCCGCATTCCTCCTGAACCCGCCCAGCGTCGCCGCGGTGCGTGCCGTGTGCCTCGCGGGTGAGCTGATGCCCGAGAAGTCGACGTACTTCTACCCGAAGCTGGCCTCGGGGCTCGTGTTCGATCTCGTCTAGGCCGTCCCGAGACGAAGTCTCGGGTCGGCATCCTCGGTCAGCGGTGTGCGGGAGTCGCCGGGACGAGGACGGCCACGGGAAATCGCACGAGGGCCGTCGCGAGGCGAAGCTCGTCCCGGCGCGTCATCCCCACCTCGGCGCCGGTCAGCACGTCGCGCCATCGGTGCCTGTCCTGCAGCACTCCCAGGTCCACCGCGGTGTCGTGCCAGCGCGCAGCGCCCGCGAGGGGGTTCGTCGTCCCGTAGAGCCGCGCCGGGAACCGCGGCACGACGACCACGAGTGGTCGGCCGCCGTGGATCCGCGCGAAGGCGATCACGTGCGCGCTCCGACGCCCGCTGACCGGGAGAGGCACGTAGCGGCCGCGCGCGAACAGCGCCCGCCGTCGCGCGCGCAGGGCGAGCAGCCGCGAGATGACGAACACCTTGACGGCGCCGTCACGCCAGCCGTCGAGCAACTCGCGCAACACGGCCGGCGCGAGCGGCTGCTCACCGGAGACGCGCCGCCGGACCGCGTCGAGAAGCGCCGCCCGTCCCGCGAAGTCGACGGGCCGGCGGTTGTCCGGATCCACCAGGGACAGGTCCCAGCTCTCCGCGCCCTGGTAGATGTCGGGCACGCCGGGGACGGTGAGCTTGAGCGTGACCTGGGCGAGCCCGTTCAGCATGCCGAGGACGGCGACTCGTTCCTGGAAAGGCAGGAAGTCCGCGAGGAAGGCGTTCCCCGCGGCGTCGCCGGCGAGCACGGCGCGCACGAACGCGGCGACCGCCTCCTCGTAGGCGGTGTTCGGATGGCGCCAGCTCGAGACTTCCTTCGCTTCGCGCACGGCCTTCACCATGTAGGCGGCGATGCGCTCGCGGTACGCCTCCAAGATCACCGGCGCTGGGCGAGTCGTCCCGGTCAGCTCGCTGGGCCAGCTGCCGAGCAGCGTCTGGTAGAGCAGGTACTCGTCCTGCGGGCACGGTGCCGGCTGTCCGCCGGCCGTGCGGCGTACCCGCCGGTTCCGGGCCATCCAGCATCGCAGGCGCGTGCCGAAGACGCGGGGCAGCTCGAACAGCACCGCGAGCCGCGCCCGCACGTCCTCGCCGCGCTTGGTGTCGTGGGTCGCGGTCGCGACCATGGTGTCCGGCCACCGCCGCAGGCGCTCCGCGTTCGCGGCATGGAAGGCCTCGACCGGCATGGCGTCCCGACGCGGGTCACCGCCCACCTCGTTCAGCGCGAGGAGAGCCGGCTGGCGGTAGAAACTCGTGTCCTCGATCGCCTTGGCCATGACGGGCCCCGTGTACTGCTGGAATTGCTGCGCGAACCGCAGCACGTCAGGCTGGGCGGCCCCGCTCTGCGAGTCACGGCCCAGGTCGGCCGCCAGCACGGCCTCGAGGAAGTCGAAGAGGCTCGTTTCGGGGTCGGAGCTCCGCCGCCTCGCCTCGCCGAGCGCCTCGGCGATGCACCGGCGGTCCTCGGCCGACGCACCCGCAGCGTCGACGTACGTGCGGTAGACGCGGAAGCACGCGATCGTCTCCTTCAGCGCCTCTTTCAGGCTCGTCAGGGTGAAGTCCCGCCAGCGCCAGTGGGTCTCGGACAGGCAGTCGAGCTGGTTGGCCAGGACCTGCAACTCGCTGCCGAGCAGGAAGTTCATGACGTGCTTGCGAGCCTGATACGCAATCTCTCCGAAGGACGACCGGTCGCCCGTGGAGCGCGCGTACACGCGGGCAAGGGACGCGGCGCCGCCCGGAGCGATCAAGACCCGGGTGAGAAGGTTCAGGACGTCGTAGCCGGTCGTCCCGGCAACCGCCCAGTCGCGGAGCGGCTCGTCCGGCGCGAGGATCTTCTCGACGACGACCCAGGTCCGCGGGCCCACCCCCTCGGCGAGGCGGCGGCAATAGTCGCGCGGGTCGAAGAGACCGTCGACGTGGTCGATGCGGAGCCCGTCGAGTCGTCCCGCCGCGATCAAGCGGAAGACCAGGCGGTGGATGTGATCGAACAGCTCTGCACGCTCGACGCGCAGACCGGCGAGTTCGTTCACGTTGAAGAAGCGCCGGTAGTTGATCTCGTCGTCGGCGACGCGCCAGAAGGCCAGGCGCCAGTGCTGCCGCTCGAGCACGGCGTGCAGCCGGGCGGTCGAGCCACGCCGGGCGACGTGCGCCAGGCGGGCCTCGATCCATCGCCGGGAGGCCGGCTCGCGAGCGGCGAGACGCGCCAACGCGCGCTTCCGGCGGGCGCCTTCCGCCACCAGCGCGGGGCGCGGACCGTCGTCCGGCGTGGCAGCCGGCAGGCTTCCCAGGGCGGCGAGCCGCGCCTCGAGCGCGTCGCACACGGGACGGCCGAGGCCGGCTCGCGGCGGCGCGCCCAGGATCGCCGGGTAGGTCTGCGGCGCGAGCGGAAAGCGATGCTCCTCGTAGCGCACGCTGATCGCGCCCGCCTCCGGATCGAAGACCGGGTGGAGCTCTGCGCGCCCGAGCACCCGACCGTAGTGATCCCCCAGAAACGGCAGCAGGACCTTCCCGCACAGCTCGGCCTTTGCAGGCCGCCAGTCGATGTCGAACCAGTCGGCCGCGGGCGCCGCCGGTCCCCACTCGAGGACCTCGAGCCACCAGGGGTTGTCCGCCCTCGCCACGCCCATGTGGTTCGGCACGAAGTCGAGCACGTGGCCCATGCGGTGGCGCCGCAGCGCGGCGACGAAGGTCTCGAGCGCCGCATCGCCACCGAGCTCGGGGTCGATCGCATTGTGATCGACGATGTCGTAGCCGTGCGTGCTGCCGGCCCGGGCGCGGAGATACGGCGAGCAGTACACGTGACTCACGCCGAGCGCGGCGAGGTAGGGGACCAGGCGCGCCGCGTCCTCGAGACCGAAGCGCCCGTTCAGCTGCAATCGGTACGTGGCGCGGGGCGCCGGCGCGTTCCCCCTGCGGGCGCCGCCCCGCCCGCTCACGTCGTGTCCCCCGGCGGCGCATCCAGAAACGCCGCCACGGCGTATGCGGGCAGGACGCCGCCTGCGAGCCGACGCAGCAGGACCGGCGCCGACGTCCAGAGCGTCCGTCCGACCGGCGGGGCGGCGCCCACGGCACGCGACCCCAGGTTCGCGACGAGCCGCAAGGTGCTGCCGTCCCCCAGCTGCCAGCGGAGCGTGACCGCATGCGTTCCGAGCGTGTCGCAGCGGCCGCAGCCGCTTCCCCGCAGTCGCGGCACGAGCTCCCGCCGTCGCAGCGCGAGGAGCTGGCGGACGAGGCGCATCCAGCGGCGTGCGCGAGCCGTCCGCGCGTCGGCCGGCCGCAGGACGGCGGCGGCGAAGGTCTCCTCGGCGGTCGGGTCGGGCAGCCGGTCGAGCGCGTCGCGGAACGCCGGATCGTGCGCGAATTCGCGCTGCCGCCCCTCGCGCACGAGCGGTGCGAGCTCCGGCCCGAGGTCGCAGAAGAACGGGAACGGCGTCGTGGCGGCCCACTCTTCACCCATGAAGAGCAGCGGCGGCGAGGGCGCCAGGAGCAGGACGGTCACGGCGGCGCGCAACGCTCGTGCCGGCACGAGGGCGGCGAGGCGGTCGCCCAGGGCGCGGTTGCCGATCTGGTCGTGGTTCTGGAGGAACGTGACGAAGGCCGTGGGCGGCAAGTGCGCGCTCGGCTCGCCGCGCGCGCTGCCGCCCCGGAACGGCGACGGCTCCCCCTGGTAGACGAACCCCTCGGTGAGCGCCCGCCCGAGATGCGCCACCGGTCGATCGGCGTAGTCGGCGTAGTGCCCCGTTCGCTCGCCGGTGAGGGAGACGTGAAACGCGTGATGCGCGTCGTCGTTCCACTGCGCGGCGTACCATTGGACACCGCCGCCGGGTCGCCTGGCGAGCAGGCGCGCCTCGTTGCGATCGTTCTCGAGGACGAGGTGCACGTGGCGGTCTGCCCCGCATCGGCGGTGCACGGTGTCGGCGAGCTCCACCAGGATGTCGGGGTGCGACGCGTCGTGGATGGCGTGCACCGCGTCGAGGCGGAGGCCGTCGACGTGGAACTCCTCGAGCCAGTAAAGCGCGTTGTGG
The DNA here is from genome assembly GCA_046727715.1 of Thermodesulfobacteriota bacterium. Classification (GTDB taxonomy): domain Bacteria; phylum Desulfobacterota; class Binatia; order DP-6; family DP-6; genus CAVQLX01. The sequence goes on along the minus strand of JBKPDC010000016.1, from coordinate 3,000 downwards.
ATGAAGAAGTGGCGCACCACCTGGGAGTGCGGTCCCGCGAAATCGACGGCGTCGCCCCAGGGCGTACGGTGGCGCGGCGTGAAGAATGCCGGGGCGTAGCGTGCGAGATAGTTTCCGTCGGGACCGAAGTGGTTGTAGACCACATCGAGGAACACCATCAGCCCGCGCGCGTGCGCCGCACACACCAGGTGCTTCAGCGCGTCGGGCGACCCGTAGCTGGCCTCGGGCGCGAAGGGATAGACGCCGTCGTAGCCCCAGCCCCGGCGGCCGGGAAACTCCCCGAGTGGCATGAGCTCGATCGCGGTCACGCCCAGGCGCGCGAGGCGATCCAGCTCTCCGGCCACACCATCGAACGTGCCGGCGGGCGTGAACGTGCCGACGTGCAGCTCGTAAAACACCGCCTCCTCGAACGGCCGCCCGCGCCATGCCGCATCGGTCCACGCGAACGCCCCGGGATCGACGATCTCGGACGGGCCGTGCACGTCTGCTGGCTGCCGCCGCGATGCCGGATCGGGCACGATGCCGCCGTCGGGGAGCCGGTACCCGTACCGCGAGCCGGCGACCGCCTCCGCCGCGACCGTCTCGAACCAGCCGCAGCCCGCAGCCGTCATGGCGCGCTCGGGCATGCCGTCGAGGCAGAGCGACACGCCACGCACGGCGGGCGCCCACAGCCGGAAGCGGGCGCCGCCCCCGGGAAGCAGCTCGGCCCCGAACGGCATCCGATGCACGCGCTGCACGGGGCGCCGGCCTCCCCGCTCCCGGCCTATGCCCGCTCGCCCTTGAAGACCACGACCGCCAGCGGCGGCAGGGTGACGACGATCGACTGGGACTGGCCGTGCCACGCCACGGGCGTCGTGGCAGCGCCGCCGAGATTTCCCTGGCCGCTGCCGCCGTAGAGCGGCGCGTCGCTGTTCAGGATCTCCTGCCACTCGCCGCCCCACGGGACGCCGAGCCGGTGGTTGTGCCGCGGCACGGGCGTCCAGTTGCAGGCGACGAGGCAGACATCGCCGTCACGGCTCCCGCGGCGCAGGAAGGCGAGCGTGCTCTGGTCGGCGTCGTGACAGTCGATCCACGCGAATCCCTCGGGCTGCCAGTCGAGCTCGTGCAGCGCGGGGTCGGCCCGGTAGGTGGTGTTGAGGTCGCGTACCCAGCGCTGAAGGCCGCGGTGCGCAGGGTCCTCGAGGAGATGCCAGTCGAGGCTCGTCTCGTGGTTCCACTCCCGCCACTGCCCGAGCTCATCGCCCATGAAGAGGAGCTTCTTGCCGGCCTGCAGCCACTGGTAGCCGAGGAGCAGGCGGAGGTTCGCCCGGCGCTGCCAGTCGTCGCCGGGCATCTTTCCGAGCAGCGAGCCCTTCCCGTGCACCACCTCGTCGTGCGACAGCGGCAGGACGAAGCTCTCCGTGAAGGCGTACAGCCCGCGGAAGGTGAGGGCGTCGTGATGGAACTTGCGGTACACCGGATCCTGCTGCACGTAGCCGAGCGTGTCGTGCATCCACCCCATGTCCCACTTGAAGCCGAACCCGAGTCCGCCGACGTATGTCGGACGCGACACCATCGGCCACGCCGTCGATTCCTCGGCGAAGGTCTGCACGCCTGGGTGGTGGCCATACACCTCTTCGTTGAAGCGTCGCAGGAGCGAGATGGCATCGAGGTTCTCGCGTCCCCCGTACTGGTTCGGGATCCACTCGCCCGCGCGCCGTGAGTAGTCGAGGTAGAGCATGGAGGCGACGGCGTCCACGCGCAGCCCGTCGGCGTGGTACACCTCGCACCAGAAGAGCGCGCTCGAGAGCAGGAAGCTCCGCACCTCGTGGCGGCCGTAGTTGAAGATGAAGCTGTTCCAGTCGGGGTGGATGCCCTGCCGCGGGTCGCCGTGCTCGTACAGGTGGGTGCCGTCGAAGTACCCGAGGCCGTGCTGATCGCTCGGGAAGTGCGCTGGAACCCAATCGAGGATGACGCCGACGCCGCGCTGATGCAGGCGATCGATCAGGTACATCAAGTCCTGCGGCGTGCCGTGGCGGCTCGTCGGCGCGAAGTAGCCGGTCGTCTGGTAGCCCCAGGAGCCGTAGAAGGGGTGCTCCATCACGGGCAGGAGCTCGACGTGCGTGAAGCCGAGCTCGGCGGCGTAGTCGGGCAGCGACTCGGCGAGCTCCCGGTAGGTGAGGGAGCGGCCGCCCTCTTCCGGCACGCGGCGCCACGACCCCAGATGCACCTCGTAGATCGCCATCGGCGCCGTGAGCGCTTGCCGCGCCGCCCGGTGCGCCAGCCACTCCGCGTCGTGCCACGTGTAGTCCAGCGTCCAGACGATCGATGCCGTGTCGGGCGGCGTCTCGGCGAGGAAGGCCAGCGGGTCGGCCTTGTCGACCCGGTAGCCGCTGTACCGCGATGCGACGTGGTACTTGTAGCGCGCCCCGCGCGCGATTCCCGGTACGAAGCCCTCCCAGATCCCGGAGCTTCCCAGCGCGACGAGGGGCGTCGCGTCCGGACGCCACCGGTTCCAGTCGCCGACGACGCTCACGCGTTCGGCCGACGGCGCCCACACGGCGAAGCGGGTGCCCGTGCGGCCCGCGGCCGTGCCGGGGTGGGCGCCCAGCTTCTCCCACAGGCGCACGTGGCTGCCCTCGTTGAAGAGATGGAGGTCGGTGTCGCCGAGCTGCGACGCGTCGTGGGTCACCATGGCTGGTCGAGGAGGTCGAGGATCCCGCGCAGCGGGATGCCCACCCACGCGGGCCGGCTGCCGAGCTCGTAGCCGAGCTCGTAGACGCACTTCTCGAGGAGCAGGATCGCGAGCGCCGTCCGGCGCTCCTCGCGGGTGCGCGGCAGGAGGCCCGAGGCATCCGCGTCGTGCCGATAGGCGCGCAGGAAGGCGGAGCCGACCCAGCGCGACCAGAGCACCGTCCAGCGCTCGAGCCGGGCCGGATCCTGCCGCGCTGCCACGCCACGCGCCCGCAGGCTCTCGAGGGCCGCGTGCGCCGCGTAGTCGAAGGAGCGCACCATCCCGGC
>JBKPDC010000015.1:0-8595 GCA_046727715.1 Thermodesulfobacteriota bacterium | reverse complement strand
CACGCGTCGAGATCGAAGGACATTGCGACGAGCGGGGCACGGTCGAATACAATCTCGCGCTCGGGGCGCGACGAGCGAAGGCCGTGCACGACTACCTGACCACTCAGGGTATCCCCGGCAGCCGCCTCGGGACGATCAGCTACGGAAAGGAGCTTCCGCTGTGTCAGGACCAAACCGAGGAGTGCTGGGCGCGCAACCGGCGCGCGCACTCCGTCGTGCAGGGCCAATGAATCGACCACTCAAGCGGTGGGTGTTGCCCGCGGGCGGGATCACCCTTCTGCTGCTCGCCGCCGGGTGCGCGACGCGCGCCGACCTGCTCGAGCAGGAGAAGCGGTTTCGCACCCTCGTCGGGCAGCAGAACCGCTCACTCCAGCAGGTGAAGCGCGAGGTCGAGCGGCTGCGTGGCGACATCGAGGAAGGCCGCGGACCCCGCGGCGCCCGGTCATCGGCGGCCGGGGAGCTGACGCCCGAGGGCCAGCGCATCGGCGAGCTGGAGCAGAAGATCCAGCGGCTCGAGTCGGGCTCGCAGGAGATCGGCATGACGCCTGACCCGAGCCTTGGCCAGCTGCCCGAAGGCGCACCCATCGCCCCGCCGCCCGGGGTCGGCGAGGCACCACCACCCGTCCCTGGCGCGCCGCCGGGTGGCGAGCCGCCGCAGCAGCTCGCGTCGGCCACGCCGCCGACGACCCCGCCGCCGCCTCCCCCGCCGACCGCGGTCGATGACGAATGGCGGCGCGAGGTGGCGCAGGATCAGGCCGTCGCCGGCACTATCGACGTGCCCGAGCGCGCCGACTATCTGAGTGCCCTCCAGGGACTGTCGCGCGGCGACTGCATACAGGCGGGATCGCAGCTGAACGGCCTGACGAACCGCAGCAAGGGATCGCCGCTCGCCGACAACGCGCTCTATTGGCAGGCCCGGTGTGCCGCCGCGCGGGGCGACAACAACCGGGCGGTGACCGAGTTCTACGACGTCGTCACGCGCTACCCGAAGAGCGACAAGGCACCGGCCGCGCTCTGGCAGCAGGGGCTCCTCTTCCTGCGCATGGGCAACGCGCCGGATGCGCGGCTGGCGCTGTCGAAGCTGATCAAGGACTATCCGGCATCGTCGGAGGCATCGCGGGCGCGCCAGAAGCTCGTCGAGCTCGAGCACTAGACAGATCCCGACCCGAGACTTCGTCTCGGGTCGGGGTCGGACAGCGAGATTTCCGTCGTCGGAGAGAGCGAACGCCGTGCCGCGGCCGGCAATGCCGGCGCGGCAAACGTCGGCACGTCCGGATGCCGCGCGGCCGGGAATTTTCATGGTCCCGGGGGCTGGGCTATACCAGCGGCAGGCTCTCGATGTGGGTGATCCGCCACCTGGCGCACACGGCGCCGCCGCTCCGCCGCGTCGTGCTCACGCTCGGGAACTTCGACGGCGTGCACCTCGGCCACCAGGCGATCGTGCGCCGCGCGCTGGACGAGGCGCGGGCCGTGGCGGGACAGGTCGTCGTGCTCACGTTCCATCCCCATCCGATCGCCGTCGTCGCGCCGGACAAGGCGCCGCCGCTGCTCCAGTCGTTGCGTGACCGGCTGACGCGGCTGCGCGAGCTGGGTGTCGACGTGGTCGTGGTGCAGCGCTTCACCCCCCGGTTCGCCGCGCTCGATCCCGAGGCGTTCGTGAGAGACTTCCTCGCTGTGCACCTCGAGCTGCTCCATGTCGTCGTCGGCTACAACGTGACCTTCGGGCGCGGGCGCACCGGCACCGTCGAGACGCTCCAGGAGCTCGGGGCGCGGTACGGCTTCGCGGTGGACGCGGTCGGCCCGGTGACGGTCGGCGAGGCGCAGGTGAGCAGCACGGCGTTGCGGCGCCTGGTCGCAGCCGGCGACGTGCGCCGCGCCGGCGCCCTGCTCGGACGTCCGTTCGAGCTCCGCGGCCGCGTCGTGCGCGGCGAGCAGCGCGGCCGCAGGCTCGGATTTCCCACCGCCAACCTGCACCAGCGCCCCGGCCTGCTCCTGCCGGCCGACGGAGTGTACGCCGTGCGCGCCGTGCTCGACGGACGGCCCGTGCCGGCCGTCCTGAACATCGGCGTCCGGCCCACGTTCGGTAGGCTGCGACGCACGATCGAGGCGTTCCTGCTCGACTTCGACGGCGACCTCTACGGCCGGTGGCTCACGCTCGAGCTGATCGAGCGGTTGCGCGGGGAACAGCGGTTCGCTGGGGCGGAGGCCCTGCGCCAAGCGATCGCCGCCGACGTGGCGCGTGCGCGCGAGGTGTTCGGGCGCGCCGATCCCGGCTAGTGGCGTCGCGCGCGCGCCGGGTCGTCGTCGCGGTGCCGCCGGACGCGGCCGGTATGCGGCTCGACCGCTTCCTCGCCACGCTGCCGGCGCTGGGAACGCGATCGCGCGCGAAGGCGCTCGTCGACGACGGCCTGGTCTCGGTCGACGGGAAGCCCCGCAAGGCGGCGCACCCGCTGCGTTCCGGCGAGCGGGTCAGCGTCACGCTGCCGCCGCCGGAACCAGCCAGCGTCGAGGCCGAGGCCTTGCCGCTCGCCGTCCTCTACGAGGACGCCCACCTGCTCGCCATCGACAAGCCTCCCGGGATGGTCGTGCATCCGGCGCCGGGCGCGCGGCGCGGGACGGTGGTGAACGCGCTGCTGCATCACCTGGGGACGCTTGAGGGGGTAGGCGATCCCGGTCGTCCCGGGATCGTGCACCGTCTCGACCGCGACACGTCGGGTGTGCTGCTGGTGGCGCGCACGCCGCAGGCCCTCGAAGGACTGGCGAAGCAGTTCCGCGACCGGACGCTCTCGAAGCGGTACGTCGCGGTGGTCCACGGGGTGGTGCAGCCGTCGGCCGGGGTAATCGACCAGGCCATCGGCCGGCATCCCCGCCACCGCCAGCAGATGAGCATCCGGGCGCGCGGCGGGCGGGCAGCGGTGACGCGGTTCGAGGTCGTGGAGCGGTTTCCCGGCGCCTCGCTGCTCCGTCTGGAGCCCCGGACCGGCCGGACCCACCAGCTCCGCGTGCATCTCGCGGCCCTCGGGCACCCGATCGTCGCCGACCGGCTGTACGGTGGTCGCGGTCGGCGCGGGCTGCCCGCGGCCGTGCTTGCGGCCCTCGACGCATGCCCCCGCCAGGCCCTGCACGCCGAGTCCCTCGCCTTCACGCACCCCGTGACCGGCCAGCCGATCCTGATCCGTGCGCCGCTCCCCACAGACCTCGCCACGCTCCTCGGGACACTGCGCGGCGCGGCGCCGGCTTGACACCCTGCAGCACTTTCCCTACCTTCCCGGTCCACGGGCACGGTGCGGCCCGTCTCCCCAGACGCTACGAGGTTCTCGTCACTCCCGTGCGGTCCACCGCCGGTTCTCGGTGCCAACCGTCCCGCCCACTGCCATGCTCAGCGCACAGCCGTCCACGCGCCACCCCGCGCCCGTGAGGTGACCATGCGAGAGCGTTCCTCCGGCGATGCGGCCCCGCGGGCCCGCAGCAAGGTCTCGATGGCCGTGGCCTCCCCGCCCGCGGCCACCGACCCGCCGGTCCCCCTCGATGCGATCCCGCCGGACGAGCCGGCGCCCCCGGAGCCCGCCGCCCACGTGCCGCCGCTCAATCTGAAGGAGCTGAAGGAGAAGAAGATCGGCGAACTCGCGCTGCTGGCGAAGGAGATGCGCGTCGACGGCGCCGCCGCGCTGCGGCGCCAGGAGCTGATCTTCGCCATTCTCCAGGCCCAGGCCGAGCTGAACGGGGCGGTGAGCGGCGAGGGGGTGCTGGAGATCCTGCCCGACGGCTTCGGGTTCCTGCGCTGCCCCGACTACAACTACCTGCCCGGGCCGGACGACATCTACGTCTCGCCGAGCCAGATCCGGCGCTTCAACCTGCGGACCGGCGACGTCGTCTCGGGGCAGATCCGTCCGCCGAAGGAAGGCGAGCGCTACTTCGCGCTCCTGAAGGTCGAGACCATCAACTTCGAAGAGCCGGAACGGGCGCGAGAGAAGATCCTCTTCGACAACCTGACGCCGCTCTATCCGCAGGAGCAGCTGACGCTCGAATTCGACGCCCAGGAGTTCACGACGCGCATCATCGACCTGCTGACGCCCGTCGGGAAGGGGCAGCGCGGCCTGATCGTCGCCGCGCCACGAACCGGCAAGACGATGATGCTCCAGAACATCGCCCACGGCATCACCGCCAATCACCCCGGCGTGGTGCTCATCGTGCTCCTCATCGACGAACGCCCGGAGGAGGTCACTGACATGCAGCGGTCGGTGAAGGGCGAGGTGGTCAGCTCCACGTTCGACGAGCCCGCGACGCGCCACGTGCAGGTGGCGGAGATGGTGATCGAGAAGGCGAAGCGCCTGGTCGAGCACGGCCGCGACGTCGTGATCCTGCTGGATTCGATCACCCGGCTCGCCCGCGCCTACAATGCCGTCGTGCCGCCGAGCGGCAAGATCCTCTCCGGCGGCGTCGATTCGAATGCGCTGCGCGGTCCGAAGAAGTTCTTCGGCGCGGCCCGCAACATCGAGGAGGGCGGCAGCCTCACGATCATCGGCACCGCGCTCGTCGACACCGGGAGCCGCATGGACGAGGTGATCTTCGAGGAGTTCAAGGGGACCGGGAACCTGGAGATCCACCTCGACCGCCGGCTCATGGACCGGCGCATGTTCCCGGCCATGGACGTCACGCGGTCCGGCACCCGGAAAGAGGAGCTGCTGCTGCCCCGCGAGGTGCTCAACCGGGTCTGGATCCTCCGCAAGCTGCTGACCCAGCTGAACACCGTGGAGGCCATGGACTTCCTGCACGACAAGATCAAAGGGACCACGATGAACCAGGAGTTCCTCGACTCCATGAGCCAGTGAGGTCCCAGATCCAGATTGCCTCGGCGCCTCGGTTTCTGGTACAGGGGCCCGATTTCTCGTAGCTCTTTATGGGAGGGTTGAGCGCGCAGCGCCTGCTATGACCGACGTCACGATGAAGAACCTGCTCGAGGCTGGGGTGCACTTCGGGCACCAGACCAGCCGCTGGAACCCGAAGATGAAGCCGTACATCTTCGGCGCCCGCAACGGCATCTACATCATCGACCTCCAGCAAACCGTGAAGATGTTCCGCGACGCCTACAACTTCGTGCGCGAGCGCACCGCGCAGGGCGGGCAGATCCTCTTCGTCGGCACCAAGCCGCAGGCGCAGGACGCCATCCGGGAGGAGGCGGAGCGCTGCGGGGCGTTCTACGTGAACACGCGGTGGCTCGGCGGCATGCTCACCAACTTCCAGACCATCAAGCAGTCGATCGATCGGTTGAAGAAGCTCGAGGAGATGCTCGAGGACGCCCAGGTGGCCGACGCGCTGACCAAGAAGGAGGTCCAGGGCCTGCGGCGGGAGCGCGAGAAGCTCCTCGCGTCGCTCGGCGGCATCAAGGGGCTGCGCAAGCTGCCGGACGCCCTCTTCGTGATCGACCCGAAGAAGGAGGAGATCGCCGTCAAGGAGGCCAACAAGCTCGGCATCCCCGTGGTGGCGGTGGTCGACACCAACTGCGACCCCGACCTGATCGACTACAAGGTGCCCGGCAACGACGACGCCATCCGCGCCATCCGGCTCTTCTGCGCCGCCATCGCGGAGGCGGTCATCGAGGGGCGCAACCTCTACGAGGAGCGCCAGCGGGGTGGCGAGCCCGGGGCGGCGGCCGACGGCACCGCACCCGAGGCCGACGGGGACACGATGGTGGCGGAGGGGTCGCCCGCATGAGCATGGCGCTCGTGAAGGAGCTGCGCGAGAAGACGGGCGCCGGGCTCCTCGACTGCCAGAAGGCGCTGGGCGAAGCGCAGGGCGACGTCGAGAAGGCGCTCCGCGTGCTCCGCGAGAAGGGCCTTGCGAAGGCGGCCAAGAAGGGCTCGCGCGTGGCCGCCGACGGCGCCGTGGGCGCCTACATTCACCCCGGAGCCAAGATCGGCGTCCTTCTCGAGGTGAACTGCGAGACCGACTTCGTCGCCCGAACCGACGAGTTCCAGCAGCTGGTGCGTGATCTCGCCATGCAGGTCGCCGCGGCCAGTCCGCGCTACGTACGCCGCGAAGACGTGCCGGAGAGCGAGCTCGACGGCGAGCGTGCAATCTACCGGGTGCAGGCCCAGCAAAGCGGCAAGCCCGCGCAGGTGATCGAGCGCATCGTCGCGGGCCAGCTCGAGCGCTACTTGAAGGACGTCTGCCTCCTGGAGCAACCCTTCATCAAGCAGAGCGATCGGACGGTGAAGGACGTGGTGCAGGAGGCGGTCGCCCGGCTGGGCGAGAACGTCACCGTCCGGCGCTTCGCGCGCTTCCAGCTCGGGGAGTCGGCCGAGCGACAGCTGGAAGCCCGCGAGGCCCAAAAGGAGACTCCCGCTGGAGGCGCGCCCGGAGCCTGAGCCCGGGCCGGCTTCGCCGCGCACCGGGCGCTATCGCCGCGTCCTCCTGAAGCTCAGCGGGGAGGCGCTCGCCGGCGCGTCGGGCTATGGCATCGATCAGCCGCTCCTGGACGGGTTCGCGTCCGAGCTGTGCGACGTGCACGCGGCCGGCTGCGAGCTGGCGCTCGTGATCGGCGGCGGCAACATCTTCCGCGGCCTCGCGGGAAGCGCGCGGGGCATGGACCGCGCCACCAGCGACTACATGGGCATGCTCGCCACCGTCATCAACGCGCTGGCGCTGCAGGACGCCCTCGAGAAGATCGGCGTGCCGACCCGGGTCCTGTCGGCCATCGAGATGCAGCAGGTCGCCGAGCCCTACATCCGCCGGCGCGCGACGCGGCACCTCGAGAAGGGGCGCGTCGTCATCTTCGCGGCGGGCACCGGCAATCCGTTCTTCACCACCGACACGGCGGCCAGCCTGCGGGCGATGGAGATCGGCGCCGAGGTGATCTTCAAGGCGACGCGCGTCGACGGCGTCTACGACGCCGATCCGGAGAAGCACCCCGGTGCCACGCGCTTCGACGAGCTGACCTACATCGACGTCCTCAACCGCGGGCTCCAGGTCATGGACTCCACGGCGATCTCGTTGTGCATGGACAACGGCCTGCCGATCCTCGTGTTCAACATGCTGGAGCGCGGCAACATCATGCGGGCGGTCTCCGGGGTCCGCATCGGGACGTTGGTCCACGGGGGGCACGCATGACCGACGAGGTGCTGGCCTCGTGCCGGCAGGACATGGAGAAGACCATCGCTGCCTTCAAGAAGGAGCTGTCGCACGTGCGCACGGGCCGGGCGAACACCGCGCTCCTCGACGGCATCACGGTCGAGTACTACGGCGCCAAGACGCCGCTCAACCAGGTGGCCACGCTCTCGGTGCCCGAGCCCACGCTGCTGGTGATCCAACCCTACGACAAGGCCGTCGTGGCGGCGATCGAGAAGGCGATCAGGGCATCCGACCTGGGCCTCAACCCGCAGAACGACGGCAAGCTCATTCGCGTGCCCATCCCGCCCCTCACGGAGGAGCGTCGCCGCGACCTGGTGAAGCACACGCGCAAGCTCGCGGAGGACTACCGCGTCTCGGTGCGCAACCATCGGCGCGACGCGCTCGAGATGCTGAAGGAGCTCGAGAAGGAGCGCGAGATCACGGAGGACGACCGGCGGCACGCCGCCGAGAAGGTCGAGGCGGCCACCAAGGAGGCCGTCGAGCGCCTCGAGAAGACGCTCAAGACCAAAGAAGACGAGATCATGGCGGTGTGATGATCGAGCTGGATCAGAGTCGACTCCCGTCCCACGTCGCGGTCATCATGGACGGCAACGGGCGCTGGGCCGAGCAGCGCGGGCTGTCGCGTCTTTATGGGCACCGCGCCGGCAAGGATTCGGTGCGTGCCATCGTCGAGTCGAGCCGCAAGCTCGGCATCAAGTACCTCTCGCTCTTCGCGTTCTCGAGCGAGAACTGGAACCGACCGCCGCGCGAGGTCGACGGCCTGATGACGCTGCTGCGGAAGTACCTGGCGAGCGAGCTGGGCAAGATGATGCGTCACGGCATCCGGCTCGTCGCCGTGGGCAGCCTGCGGAAGCTGCCGCCGGCGGTGCGCCAGGCGCTGCGCGCAAGCATCGCCGCCACGCGCAACAACACGGGCATGACCGTGATCCTCGCCGTCAGCTACGGCGGCCGCGAGGACATCGCGCAGGCCGCCCGCGCCATCGCCCGGCGCGTGAAGCGGGGCGAGCTGGCGCCGGGCGAGATCAGCGAGCACACGGTGTCCGATCACCTCGGGACGCGCGGCGTGCCCGACCCCGACCTCCTGATCCGGACCAGCGGCGAGCTCCGGATCAGTAACTTCTTCCTCTGGCAGCTGGCGTACACCGAGATGTACGTCACCGACACGCTGTGGCCCGACTTCCGCGAGCGGGAGTACTTCCAGGCCCTGGCATTCTTCCAGCAGCGGCAGCGCCGGTTCGGCCGCACCGCTGCCCAGATCGAGCGCGAGCGGTTGCGCGCGGTGTAGGGCGCGCTCCTGCTCCGCACCCGTCTCCTCACCGCGGCCATCGCGCTGCCGGCGCTGTGGCTGATCGTCGAGTACCTGTGGAGGCCGCTGTTCGCCGGCTTCATCGTCGCGGTCGCCGCCGTCGGGCTCGCGGAGTACGCCGCCATGGCGTTTCCGGACGACCGGCCGGTGCGCTGGGC
>JBKPDC010000014.1:0-9863 GCA_046727715.1 Thermodesulfobacteriota bacterium | reverse complement strand
TTGTCCATGGCGAGCAGGGCGCCCGTCGCGACGTCCTCGACGTCGACCAAGCCGAAGCCGCCGTCGAAGTAGATCGGCAGGCCCGTGTTCAGGAAATCGAGGACCTGCCGCGTCGATTCGCTGGGCTTCCAGAAGCGGGGGCCCAGGATGAAGCCCGGGTTGATGGCGGTGACGGGGACCTTCTCGCGCGCGCCGATGGCGAAGGCCTCCTTCTCGGCGGCGATCTTCCCGATGAAGTAGGGCGTGTGGGGGGTCTTGTTGAAGTCCGCCTCGCTGCGCCGCGTGTCCGGGGTCTGCGAGAAGCCGATCGTCCCGCCGGTGCTGACATAGAGCACCTTCTCGATACCGGCCTTGGCCGCCGCCTTCATCACGCTGCGGGTGCCGTCGACGCTCGGGCGGATGATGGCGTGTTCGGGATCCTTCGCCCACATGAGAAATCCTGCCGCCGTGTGGTACACCCGGCCGCATCCCGTGACGGCACTGGCGACCGCCTCGGGGTCCAAGATGTCGCCGTGGACCATCTCGACGTCCAGACCCTGCAGCGGTGCCGGATCGGCGCTGGCCCGCAGCATCGCCCGCACGGGCTCGCCGCGCTGGACGAGTAGGCGGCAGATGTTGTTGCCAACGTGGCCGTTGGCGCCGGTCACCAGGGTCGGACGCATGAGCACCCCCGCGAGGCAGATTTGGGCCCTCACATAGGCGAGGCGCCGCTCGATACGCAAGCGTTTTCTCGCACGCCCGCTCGAAGCACGAGAGCGTCTCGACGTGCGCCGTGTGCGGGAAGAGCGCGCACGGCGCCATGGCGACGAGGCGCAACCGCCCCGCGGCCAGCAACGTCCTGGCCTCGCGCCGGAACGCCTCCGGGTTGCAGCTGACTGCGATCAGTCGTGCGGGCGGATGCTCCTGCATGGCCGCTTAGCAGTGCATCATCAAGCGTGGCGGGGCCGACCTCGACCAGGCGCGTTGACTTCGCCGCCGACACGCCGATAGCTAGCGGGGCGATGCCGGACTCCGAGTCGCCGCCGAGGTTGAGCCGCCTGTCCCGCTCCCGTCCCGGAGGTCGCGTCGCCACGCCGCCGAGCGTACCCGAGGTGACACGCCGTCTCGCGGCACTCGAACGGCAGGTCGAGGAGGCGCTCGCATCATCCACGCAGCCTGCATGGTTGCTGCCACCGCTGGAGAGCGTTCTCGACGGCATGCTCGCGACGGCAAACCGGCTGCGGCGCGCGCTCGCCGGCGAACCCGAAGCGACGGCGGAGCTGATCGACGCGCCCCTCGACCTCCTCTACCGCTGGTGGTGGCGCGTGGAGGTGGTCGGGCTCGAGCGTTTGCCGCGTCGCGGTCCGCTGCTGGTGGTTGCCAACCGTGCCGGGACGCTGCTGCCGTACGAGGCCTTCATCCTGGCCCGTGCCCTCGGGTCGATCCCGCCCGATGGCCGCGCGGCGCGCCCGCTGGTCGACGACTGGCTGCTCCGCGTGCCGCTGGTCGGTGGCGCCGCCGCGGCGCTCGGCGCGGTGACCGCCAGCCCCGCGGTCCTGCGTCGTGTGCTCACCGCGGGCGAGGTGGCGATCACGTTCCCCGAGGGGCCCGACGCCGTGGCCAAACCGGTCGCGCACTGGTACCGGCTGCTCGCGTTCACCGGGGGGAGCCTGCTGCGTGTTGCCGTCGAGGCGGGGGTCCCCATCGTACCCGTCGCCGTGATCGGCGCCGAGGAGACCCAGCCGGTGTTCTGGCGCGCCGAGCGGCTCGGATACCTCCTCGGCCTCCCGGCGGTGCCGGTGACGCCCGCGCTCGTCCCGCTGCCGACGAAGTGGACCATCCACGTCGGCGAGCCGCTCGATCCGCCGTCGGGCACGTCCGATCGGCGGGTGCTCCGCAGCTTGCAGGCGCGGGTCCGCGAACGGCTGCAGGGACTGGTGAGCGACGGCGTGCGCCGCCGCCCGGGCCTGTTCGCGTGAACCGCTTCGTCGTTGCCGTCGACCAGGGCACGACGGGCACGACGGTTCTCGTCTTCGACCGCCGCGGGCGCGTGGTGGGCCGGGCCTACCAGGAGTTCACCCAGCACTTCCCGAAGCCCGGCTGGGTGGAGCACGATCCGGAGGAGATCTGGCGCGTCACGCTCGGCGTGCTGCGCCAGGCCTGCCGTCGCGCTGCGGCACGCGCGCGCGACATCGCGGCGATCGGGATCACGAACCAGCGCGAGACGACCGTGCTGTGGGACCGTCGGACCGGGCGGCCAGTGCACCGCGCCATCGTGTGGCAGGATCGCCGCACCACCGAGCACTGCGAGGCGCTGCGGACCGCCGGGGCGGACGAGCTGGTCCGACGCAAGGCGGGGCTGGTGCTCGACCCCTACTTCAGCGCGACCAAGCTGCGCTGGCTCCTGGAACACGTCCGCCGCGCCGGTGAGCGGGCGGCGCGTGGCGAGCTGTGCTTCGGCACCGTGGACTCCTGGCTGGTGTGGAAGTTCACCGGCGGCTCGAGGCACGTGACCGATGCGACCAACGCGTCACGGACGCTGCTCTACGACATCCACGCGCAGCGCTGGGACGACGAGCTGTGCCGCCTATTCGAGGTCCCCGACACGGTGCTTCCGGAGGTACGCTCATCGAGCGGCGTGTTCGGCGAGACGATGCCGGAGGTGCTGGGCGGCGCGGTGCCCATCGCGGGTGTGGCGGGCGACCAGCAGTCGGCCCTATTCGGGCAGGGCTGCACCGCGCCCGGCATGGCAAAGAACACTTACGGCACGGGGTGCTTCCTCTTGTTGCACACCGGGCAGCAGGCCGTGGCGTCCACCCACGGGCTGCTCACCACGGTCGCGTGCGACGAGCGCGGCGGGCACGCCTACGCGCTCGAGGGCGCCGTCTTCGTCGCTGGTGCCGCGATCCAGTGGCTGCGCGACGGCCTCGGGATCCTCCGCAACGCGCCCGAGTCGGAGAAGCTTGCGCGCAGCGTGGACAGCTCGCTTGGCGTCCACGTCGTGCCGGCGTTCGTCGGGCTCGGTGCCCCGTACTGGGACGCCGAGGCGCGCGGCGCCGTGCTCGGGCTCACCCGGGGCGTCACCCGGGCGCACCTGGTGCGCGCCACGCTCGAGTCGCTGGCGTTCCAGACCCGCGACCTCATGGACGCGATGGCCGCGGATGCGGGGGCGCCGTTCCGCGCGCTACGCGTGGACGGCGGCGCGGCGGCCAACGACTTCCTGATGCAGTTCCAGGCCGACCTACTGGGTGTTCCGGTCGAGCGCCCGGCGCTGGTCGAGACCACCGCCCTGGGCGCGGCCCACCTCGCGGGCCTGGCGGTCGGGTTCTGGCGGTCGCCCGCGGAGCTGGCCGCGACCCGGCGCAAGGACGAGCGCTTCCGGCCGCGCATGACGGCCGAGCGGCGGGAGGCGCTCTATCGGGGCTGGCACGATGCGGTCCGCCGCATCCGCGGCCGGCTGGCAGACTGAGCCCGCGTCCAGGGCCGGATTGCGCCCGCGTGCGCCGCCTGTTAAGGGTTCAGCCTTCTCGCCATGAAGGAAGGCATTCATCCCCGCTACGAGAAGTGCGCCATCGTCTGCGCGTGCGGCAATGTCATCGAGACTCGCTCCACGAAGGAGAGCATCCACGTCGAGATCTGCTCGGCGTGCCACCCCTTCTTCACCGGCAAGCAGAAGCTCGTGGATACTGCCGGCCGGGTCGAGCGCTTCAACCGCAAGTACGGCAAGAAGGGCGCCCCGACGAGCGACGCGGCGGGCTCGACGCCAGGCTGACGCTGCCGGCAACCCCGCCCGCGGGCTGCGGGCGTGACGGGCGCCATGCTCGAGCGTCTCGCAGAGATCGAACGGCGGTACGAGGAGCTGGAGCGGCTGGTTGCCGATCCAGCGGTGATCGCCAACCGACGGGAGTATGCGGCGCTCGCGCGCGAGCGGGCGCAGCTCGAAGAGATCGCCGAGGGCTATCGCGAGCGCCGGCGGCTCGAGCGCGACATCGCGGAGCATCGCGAGTTGCTCCACGACGCCGATCCCGACATCCGGGAGATGGCGCGCGGCGAGCTGCCCGCCATCGAGGACGAGCTGGCGTCACTCGACGCGAGGCTGAAAACGCTGCTCCTGCCGCGCGACCCGAACGACCAGCGCAATACCGTCCTCGAGATCCGCGCCGGCACGGGCGGCGACGAGGCGGCGCTCTTCGCCGCCGATCTGTTTCGCATGTACAGCCGCTACGCCGAACGGCGCGGCTGGCGGGTCGAGGTGCTGTCGTCGAGTCCCACGGGTATCGGCGGTTTGAAGGAAGTGATCGCGCTCGTGCAGGGCGACGGCGCATTCAGCCGCCTCAAGTTCGAGGCCGGCGTGCACCGCGTGCAGCGCGTCCCGGTCACCGAGACGCAGGGGCGTATCCACACGTCGGCCGTCACCGTGGCGGTTCTGCCCGAGGCCGAGGACGTGGAGATCGACCTCCCCGACAAGGAGCTGCGCATCGACGTCTTCCGCTCGTCGGGGCCGGGTGGGCAGAGCGTCAACACCACCGATTCCGCGGTCCGCGTGACGCACCTGCCGACGGGACTGGTCGTCACCTGCCAGGACGAGAAGTCGCAGCACAAGAACAAGGCGAAAGCGCTCAAGATCCTCCGCGCCCGCCTGCTCGACCGCGCCCGTCAGGAGCAGCAGGAGAACATCGCCGCCAACCGACGTGCCATGGTGGGAAGCGGCGATCGCTCGGAGAAGATCCGCACCTACAATTTTCCCCAGAGCCGCATCACCGACCACCGCGTGAACCTGACGTTGCACCAGCTCGACCGCGTCCTCGACGGCGACCTCGACGCGATCGTGGACGCGCTCGCCACCAAGGCGCAGTCCGAGGCGCTCGAGGCGGCGTCGTGACACGCGCCGCGGGCGACTCCGCGCCGGCTACGGTGGGGGCAGCACTGGCCGAGGCGATCGTGCGCTTGCGCGCCGCGGGTGTGCCCGAGCCGGAGGCCGACGCCCAGGTGCTGGCGGCGCACGCGCTCGGTACGAGCCGGCCGGGCGTGATCGCCGCGGCCCGCGATGTCCTGCGGCCACGCGGCGCCGCCCGTTTCGCCGAGGTGCTCCGCCGGCGCGAGACGCGCGAGCCGGTGGCCTACATCCTCGGCGAGCGCGAGTTCTGGTCGCTGTCGCTCGCCGTCGACCCCCGTGTGCTCATTCCGCGCCCGGAGACCGAGCTGGTGGTGGAGGTGGCCTGCCGGTTGGCGCCGGGCGCGCAGGCAGTGCTCGACTGTGCAACCGGGAGTGGCGCCGTCGCGGTGGCGCTTGCCCGCGAGCTTCCACGCGCCCAGATCTGGGCCAGCGACCGGTCGCGCGACGCGCTGGCCGTGGCCCGGCTGAACGTCGCACGCCACGCGCCCGGCATCCGGCTCGTCGCCGGCGACCTGCTCTCGGCGTTCGCGGAGCGCGCCTTCGACCTCGTCGTGTCGAACCCGCCGTACTGTGCCGAGGCCACGATCGATGGGCTCGCCGCCGAGGTCCGCGACTTCGAGCCGCGCCAGGCACTCGCCGCGGGGCCCGAAGGGCTGGACGCCCTGCGGGCGCTCGTCGGCGACGCGGCGCGGGTGCTCGCCGCTGGCGCCTGGCTGGTGCTCGAGGTGGGGGCCGGGCAGGCGGGTCCGGTCCGGGGGTTTCTCGAAGCCGACGGACGCTATACGGACATCGTGGTCGCGAACGATCATGCCGGCATCCAACGGGGAGTGGGGGCGCGGCGGAGGAGGGACGGGAGATGGACAGCATCGTGATCCGGGGTGGTGCCGTGCTGGAGGGCGAGATCCAGGTGAGCGGGGCGAAGAACGCCGCGCTGCCGTTGCTCTTCGCCACACTGCTCACGCCCGAGCGGTGCCGGCTGCGGCACGTGCCGGCGCTCGCCGACATCCGCACGACGCTCAAGGTGCTCCAGCACCTCGGTGCCGAGGTGACCGCGGCGGCCGAGGGACACGAGGTGACCGTCGAAGCACGTGACCTGACGAGCACCGAGGCGCCCTACGAGCTGGTGAAGACCATGCGAGCATCGTTCCTCGCGCTGGGTCCGTTGCTGGCGCGCTTCGGCCACGCCCGCGTCTCGACGCCCGGCGGTTGCGCCATCGGCGCCCGGCCGGTCGACCTGCACCTCGCCGGCCTCGAGAAGATGGGGGCCCGGCTCGGCGTCCGCGAGGGCTACGTCGAGGCGGCGGCCGGGCGGCTCCGCGGCGCCACCATCGTGCTCGACTTCCCCTCCGTGGGCGCGACCGAGCAGCTCATGATGGCGGCGGCGCTCGCCGACGGTACCACCGTCATCGAGAACGCGGCGCGCGAGCCGGAGATCGAGTGCCTCGCAACGCTGCTCGAACGCATGGGCGGATGGGTGGAGGGAGCCGGCACCTCGCGCGTGACGGTCGACGGGCGGCACGAGCTCCGTGGCGCCGAGATCACGGTGATCTCCGACCGGATCGAAGCGGGCAGCTTCATGGTGGCGGCGGCCATCACGGGTGGCTGCGTGCGGGTCGCGGGGGCGCGCTACGACCACCTGGAAGCCTTCGTCACCAAGCTGCGCGAGGCGGGCGTGGTTGCGACGGAGTACGGAGGGGGCATGCGGGTGGAAGCGAATGGCCACCTCACCGGCACCGACGTGCGCACGATGCCCTACCCGGGCTTCCCCACCGATCTCCAGGCGCAGATGATGGCACTCATGACACGCGCCGAGGGCGCCAGCACGTTCACCGAGACCGTCTTCGAGAATCGCATGCTGCACGCCGTCGAGCTCGGGCGTATGGGCGCGCACATCCGTGTGGACGGCAACACGGCGCTGGTGCGGGGCCCGACGGAGCTGTCGGGCGCCCCGGTGATGGCAACCGATCTGCGGGCCAGCGTGTCTCTCGTGCTGGCGGGCCTGGCCGCGCGCGGCGAGACGCGGGTGGCGCGCGTGTACCACCTCGACCGCGGCTACGAGCGTCTCGAGGCCAAGCTGGGCAGCCTCGGGGCCGACATCGCGCGCGTGAAGGGCGGTGCGTGATCCGGGTCACCGATCTCATCTGCGTCGCAGGGACCCCGGAGGCGCGCCGGCGCCTCTCGCGCCTCGAGGGGCGCGGCACCGAGACTGGCGCACGGGTCGAGGCGAGCGTGCAGCGCATCCTGCGGGCGGTGCGGCGCGACGGTGACCGCGCGCTGCTGGCGTTCACGCGTCGCTTCGACGGGGTATCGCTGCGCCCCGCGACGCTGCGCGTGCCGCCCGACGACCTCGCGGCCGCGTACCGCGACCAACCCGCGGTCGTGCGGCGCGACCTCGGACTCGCCGCGCGGCGCATCCGCGCGTTCCACGCCCACCAGCGCGAGCGCTCGTGGTCGTTCCGCGACGCCGACGGCGCCCGGCTGGGGCAGCTGATCCGGCCGCTCGACCGCGTCGGGGTCTACGTGCCGGGCGGCCGGGCTGCGTATCCCTCCACGGTGCTCATGACGGTCGTGCCGGCGCGCGTCGCGGGCGTGCCCGAGGTGGTCGCGGTTTCGCCGGCGGGTGCTGACGGTCACCCGCCAGTCATCCTGGCCGCTTGCCACGTGGCGGGCGTCGATGCGCTCTACCGCGTCGGCGGCGCGCAGGCGGTTGGGGCGCTCGCGTACGGCACGGCGACCATCCCCCGCGTGGACAAGATCGTCGGGCCCGGCAACGCGTACGTCGCCACGGCGAAGCGGCTGGTCTACGGCCAGGTGGACATCGACGCGATCGCCGGGCCGAGCGAGGTCCTGATCGTGGCCGATCGCTCGGCGTCGCCAGAGATGATCGCCGCCGACATGCTGGCACAGGCGGAACACGATCCAGAGGCGGCAGCGATCTGCGTCACGACCGATCGGCGGCTCGCGGCGCGCGTCGCCGTGGCGCTGGGCGAGCAGCGCCTGACGCTCCGGCGGCGCGCCCTCGCCGAGCGCTCGCTGGAGCGGTTCGGTGCCATCGTGATCACGGCGTCACTGGCCGATGCGGTCGCGCTCGCCAACCGGCTCGCCCCCGAACACCTCGAGCTGCTGGTGCGGGCCCCCGACCGCTGGCTGCCGTGCATCCGGCACGCGGGCGCCGTGTTCGTCGGGCCGCACGCGCCGGAGGCGTTCGGCGACTACCTGGCCGGGCCGAACCACGTGTTGCCCACCGGCGGCACCGCGCGCTTCGCGTCGCCCCTCGGCGTCTATGACTTCGTGAAGCGCACGAGCCTGATCGAGGCCGGGCCGCGCGTGCTGGCCAGGCTGGGACCGGCGGTGGCGCGGCTCGCGCGGCTCGAAGGGCTCGACGCGCACGCGCGGTCGGTCGACCGGCGGCTCGCGCCGCGCCGCGACCGCCGGCTCCCCGGCCCGGCTCGGAAAGCGCTCGCGGAACCCCGTCGCGCCGTGGGAGGATCGCGCTGATGGCACTCCAGGCTCGCCGCGCCCCGGCGCGGCACAAGGGTCGCGCCGCGCAGGTCGTGCGGAAGACCAAGGAAACCGACATCCGTCTCGAGCTCCAGCTCGACGGCGAGGGGCGGTACGCGGTGAAGACCGGCATCCCGTTCCTCGACCACATGCTGGAGCTGTGGACGAAGCACGGGCTCTTCGACCTGACGGTCCAGGCCCGTGGCGACCTCGACGTGGACTATCACCACACCGTGGAGGACGTCGGTCTCGTGCTCGGTCAGGCGCTGCGCGAAGCGCTCGGGGAGAAGGCCGGCATCCGCCGCTTCGGCGAGTCGACCGTGCCGCTCGACGAGGCGCTGGTGCAGACCGTGGTCGATCTCTCGGGTCGGCCGTTCCTGGCCTATGACGTCACGATCAAGCAGGCGAAGATCGGCACGTTCGACGTCGAGCTGATCCACGACTTCCTGCTCGCGCTGGTGAACCAGGCGGGCATGAACCTGCACGTGCGGATGCTGTCCGGCCGCAACCCACACCACATCGTCGAGGCCACCTTCAAGGGGTTGGCGCGTGCGCTCGACGTCGCCACACAGCGCGACCCGCGCGTGCGCGGCGTGCTGTCCACGAAGGGCACGATCGCAGGATGAGCCGGCCGCTGGCCATCGTCGACTACGGGGTCGGCAACCTGCGCAGCGCGCAGAAGGCCTTCGAGCGCCTGGGGCGCGCCGCCGAGATCACCAGCGACGCCGATCGCATCGCGTCGGCGCCCGCGGTGGTGCTGCCGGGGCAGGGCGCGTTCGGCACCTGCATGCAGAACCTGGCGGCGGCGGGGCTCACCGAGCCGGTCCGGCGGGCGGCGCTGTCGGGACGCCCGTTTCTCGGCATCTGCGTCGGCATGCAGCTGCTGTTCGAGGAGAGCGAGGAGTCGCCGGGCGTGCGCGGGCTCGGCCTCTTCGGCGGCCGCGTGGTGCGCTTCCCGCGCGACCGCGAGCTGAAGGTCCCCCACATGGGCTGGAACCAGCTGCGCATCGTGCGGCGCGTGCCCGTGCTGTCGGAAGTGGACGACGGCGACTGGGTGTACTTCGTGCACTCCTATCACCCCGTGCCGAGCGATCCCGGCGTGATCGCCACGACCACGTCGTACGGCATCGACTTCGTCTCCAGCGTCGGTCGCGACAACGTGTGGGCCGCGGTCTTCCACCCCGAGAAGAGCCAGCGCGTCGGCCTGCGACTGCTGCACGGCTTCGTCCGCGCGGTCGGATGATCGTCTTCCCGGCCATCGACCTGCGCGGCGGGCGCTGCGTGCGGCTCATGCAGGGCGACTTCGGGCGCGAGACGGTCTACGCCGACGACGCGGTGACGGTAGCGCGGCGCTGGGAGGGGCTCGGCGCGCGCTGGCTGCACGTCGTCGATCTCGACGGCGCCCGCGCCGGCCAGCCGGTGCAGGCGCCGCTGGTGGCGGCGATCTGTGCGGCGGTACGGATCCCCGTGCAGGTCGGCGGCGGCC
>JBKPDC010000013.1:0-4345 GCA_046727715.1 Thermodesulfobacteriota bacterium | reverse complement strand
CACCGGCGCGCCTTCGAGGTGCGTCACGCTCGGGTGGCACTTGATGCAGTTCGTCTGCATCTTCGGGCCCCGGAAGAGCGCCCACTCCTCGCGCAGGTGCACCTCGTGGAGGTGGCCGTCGGCGTCGTAGTAGTTACAGTGCGCCGACTGCTCGCTGTTCACCGCCGTGCCGTCGCCGTTGTGACAGGGCGTGCATCCGAACTTGTCGGGATCGTGCTTGCCGAGGAACATGTCCCGCTTGGGGTGCGTCTTCCACGGGTTCGGCTGATCCTCGAAGCCGGGCTTGTTGATGCCGGTATGGCACGAGGTGCAGCGGTCGACCCGGGCCACCGGCTGGTTGTAGGCGTTGCGATCGAACTCCTCGAGCACGACCTGGCGGATCTTCGGGATCTTCGGCTGCCACTCGCTGCGCAGGAACGGCGGCGACAGCGTGGGACCGGGGAACTTGCCGAGCGAGACGGCCTCGAGCTTCTGCTCCAGCTCGCGGCGCGCGGTGGTCAGCTTCTCCAGCGTGTCTTCCGCCGTCTTGACGGTCGCTCGCTTGGCCGCGATCTGCGCGCGCAGGTCCTCGATGTGGGCCTGTGATTCGGCGTACACCTTCTGGCGCTCGTCGCGGCGCTGCTCCCCCTGCTGGATGCGCTCCAGGATGCCCTCCGTGGGGCGGCCGTGGTGCTTGGCGTCGTCATAGAGAAAACGCAGCTCCTCGAGCTCGCTCTTGACGAAGCGCAGGCTCAGGTCCTTGCTCTGGTCCTGGAGCACGGCGGTGTTGAGCTCGTGCTCGAGGCGCGCGATCTCCTGCGCCGTCGCGCCGGACGACACGTCGGCGCGCGCGGCGTCGAGCTGCTTCATCGCGCCCTGGTAGGCGGCGTCCGCGTCCAGACGGTCCTGCTCGGCCTTGATCTGGTCTTCGAGGCGGCTGATCTCGAGCCGGTTGAAGCCGGCCTGCCATTTCTTCCAGGGTCGCCGGAAGAGGTTGTCGTCCGCGATGGCCCAGAGCGCCCCGATGAACAGCAGCAGCGAGAGGACCAGCCAGAGCGCTCCGTAGGAGCGTTTCTCGTCGTCTTGGGGAGTGGTGTCCCTGCGCGCCATTGATCAGCTCAGACTCTCCGTTCGAGCAGTCGGCCGGCGGCGAACACCGCCATCCCGGCGAGCGTCATGTACAGCTCGTTCCACATGTCGTCCCTGGCGATGCCGCAGTAGAGCGCGTAGCCCACGTACGTGAACCCCGCCGCCTGGAGGATCTTCGCGAACAACCACATGGTCGCATCGCCGGACTCGCCGCGGGCCGCATACCCTCAGATGTTGATGCTGAAGTACGGGGTCTTCAGCACCATGATGTACTTGATGTTGAAGAGGTGCCGGAAGGTCATCTTCGTCACCACGGCCACCATGTTCGCGAGCAGGAACCAGGTGAGCGTGAAGCGCGCCCAGCCCCAGCGCGCCATGAAATCGGCGAAGTCGGCGCCCTTCACACGCCGGCACATCCAGTAGAAGCCGATGAACGTGATGACGAAGAAGAGCACGACGAGGGTGAGGCCGGTGAGGAACGCCGCGGTCTCGTCACGCACGCCGAGGAGGTACGGCAGGTCGACGTTGGTGAGCGACTCGACCTTGTGCGGGTCCCACTTCTCCCAGAACCAGAACCAGTTCCAGCCCGGCCCGCGGAGGAAGGTGCCGATGACGATGAGCGACACCCAGAGGATGTGGAAGCCCAGGATGAAGGTCAGTATCTCCCACTTGCGGTCCTTCCAGCAGTAGTACCCGTTCCCCTTCGGGTTGATGTCGATGAACGGGATCACCATCAGCCCGATGATGATGAACGTGGGCAGCACGACGCCCGCGTGCCACGGGTCGAAGAAGACCAGCATCTCCTGGAGCCCGAGGAAGTACCAGGGCGCCTTCGACGGGTTCGGCGTGCGCGTCGGGTTGGCGGGCTCCTCGAGCGGGGCGTCCACCAGGAGCGCCCACACGAGGAGCAGGATGGTGATGACGATCGCACACAGGAACTCCGATCGCACCAGGAACGGCCAGGTGTGCACCTTGTCGTCGCCCGGCCCCGTGGCCTTCTTGATCGGGACCTCGACCCGCTTGCCGCTCACCGCGCCCAGCGGGGTCCTTGCCTCCGGCGTTGCCATCGTGTCAGCGCTCCTCTTCCTCTTCCTCGCGCTCCGCCGATCGCCGCGCCGACCAGAAGAGCAGGACCAGCACGAAGGCGAAGAAGAACGGGAGGGTCATCACGCGGCCTCCCGGGATCAGGAACGAGAGAACCAGCAGGACCAGCGTCAGGATCGCGTACTTGAGTTCGGACGGCATCGCCGGCTCAGAGCGCGGGACCGGAGAACCCGTCGCGCCGGATGCGCCAGAAGTGCACGCCGAGGAAGATGCTGGTGACGAGCGGGATGAAGATGCAGTGGAGGATGTAGAACCGCAGCAGCGTGTGGGGTCCGATCTCGCCGCCGCCGAAGAGGAAGGCACGCGCATCGTAGACATTGTTCAGACCCGGGATCAGCTCGTGCCCCGGGCCCTCGTGGCCCAGGATGGGCGTGGCGCGTCCCATGTTCGACCCGACCGTCACCGCCCAGATCGAGAGCTGGTCCCACGGCAGCAGGTAGCCCGTGAAGGAGAGCAACAGCGTGAGCACGAGGAGCAGCACGCCCACCACCCAGTTGAACTCGCGCGGCGGCTTGTAGGAGCCCGTGAGGAAGACCCGGAACATGTGGAGCCAGACGGCGATCACCATGCCGTGCGCCGCCCAGCGATGCATGTTCCGCATGAGCATGCCGAACGGCATGTCGTACTCGAGGTACTTCATGTCGGCGTAGGCGTACTCGGCGGTGGGCCGGTAGTAGAACATCAGGTAGACGCCGGTGACCACCGTGACCAGGAACATCAGGAACGTGATGCCGCCCATGCACCAGGTGAAGCGGAGGCGCGTCGCGTGCCGGCGCACCTTCGAGGGGTGCAGGTGGAGAAACACGTTGCCCGACACCATGAGCACGCGATTGCGCGGTGTGTCGTCGTAGCCGTGCCGGAAGATCGACTTCCAGACCGGCGACTCGGTGACGGACTGCTTGATCTCATCCCACTTGGACATCGGATCACACTTTCAGGAACGCGCCGGGCTTGTTCCACTCGCCCTTCTCGTAGAGGTACTTGACGCCCTTGTCGACCACGAGCTGGCCGTCCTCCGCCTTGGTCACCCGGACCCGCTCCAGCGGCCGCGGCGCCGGACCCTCGAAGTTGATGCCGCTCTTGTAGAAGCCGCTGCCGTGGCACGGGCACTTGAATTTGTTTTCCGCCGCCAGCCAGCGCGGCGTGCAGCCGAGGTGCGTGCACTTCGCGAAGATCGCGTAGATGCCCTCCGGCTCGCGCACGATCCAGACGCGTTGGTCCTTCTGGAACTTCGTGCTCACCTCGCCGATCGTGTAGTCGGTGGGGAAGCCCGCCTTGAACGACGTGGGGGGCTGGAAGAGCACGCGCGGGAACGCCGAGCGGATGGCCGCGAGCAGCGATATGCCGGAGAAGGCGCCGAAGATCGCCCAGCCGAAGCGTCCGAACACGTCGCGCCGCGACCAGAGCCCTCCGAGGCTCGCCTTGGCGCGCGCCGCCCTCTCGCGCTCGAGCGCCTGCTCGACGCGGCGCTGCTCGGCGGTGGCCGCCTTCTGCTCGGCGGAAGCTGGCTTAGCCATGAAGCGCGGTTCCTTTCAGACCTGAGTCGTGCACGGGGGAGCTCCGGATCGGGTCGTCGTCACCGGCGGATCAGGGTGGCCACGAGCCCCCATACCCCCATCACCAGCGCCACGGCGAAGAGCACGACCCCGACCGGCGTGAAGAGGAGCAGCGCGGGGAGCGAGAGGATGCCGAGCAGCAAGGCGATGCCGATGGGGTTGGTGGCCGCTGCATTCGTCTTCACGTCCGCCACGGGCACAGCGATCGCGTCGCCAACCTCCGTTCCGTCTCGCAGAAGCTCCAGGGCGTATTCGCGAAGCGCCGGACGCTGCTCGGGGCTCGCCCCGTTGACGACGGCGACGAGACGGCGCGCGAGGTCTTCGACTCGCGCGTCGAGCTCCCGCTCACGCGTCGCAGGAGGCTCCGGCATACGCCGTTGGTTCCTTCAAATCCGTGGCCTTCTACGACCCGCGCCGCGCGCTTGTCAACGATCGCGGACCGGCCGCGGTCCGACGCGTACCCGCACCTCCAGCGGCTGCCCCTGGCGCCGCAGCGCAACCCGCATGGCCTTCCCATCGCGCCGGCGCTCGAGTTGCGACATTAGCTCCCCCGCCGACGCCACCGACTCGCCGTCCACGCCGGTGACCACGTCTGCGCGCCGCAACTTGCGCGCCGG
>JBKPDC010000012.1:0-9688 GCA_046727715.1 Thermodesulfobacteriota bacterium | reverse complement strand
AGAACCTGCGCTACCTGGCGTCCGCGTTCGGGCTGTTCCTCCTGCCGGCAACCGGTGCGCTGCTCTGGGGGCTCCGTCGCCGCCCGCTCTTCGCCGCTGCGCTCGGCCCGCATCTCATCGGCTCGGTGCTGTTCTTCAGCTGCTGGGGCCACGGCGACCCGCGTTATCTGATGGGCGCCGTCCTGGCGCTCCAGGTCCTGACGGCGGCCGGAATGGCGGGGTGGTCCGCGACGCTGGCCGATGCGAGTCATGGGACGCGCAAGCGGCTTGCGCTCCTCGCCGTCACCGTGGCGGCCATGCTAGTGGCGCCGGTGTTGTTCCCGCCCAGGGCACAGCGGCGGCCGCTCGAGCTGGCGGCAGGCGGGGCCGCCATCGCCGCGGGACTCGCCGGCTTCATGCCTTCGCTCGCCGTCGGCACTGGCGCCCTGGCGCCGCTGGCGCCCGCGCTCGTCTTCGCGGGTGTCGGAATGACCCGCGTCGCCACCGGCACCGGGGCACGCGACCCCTTCCAGGCATCGCAGGTGGCCCGCGCGCGCGCGGCGCTCGAGGCGCTGGTGCCCACCGGCGCGCTCCTGATCACGACACCGGCGCTCGGGCGCCCAGCCGAGAACATCACGCGCTACACGCATGCCGACGCGCACTACGAGGGCGAGCTGGCGATCCTGCGCTCGACGCCGGTGACGGTGGCTCGGAGCGCGCTCGCGGCGGGGCGGCGCGTGTTCCTGCTGCTGCCCGGTTGGACGTCCCCGCCGCTGCCACGGGACGCGCTCGCCGAGGTGGCGCGACGCCGCGGGGCCGACCTGTACGACTGGTTCGTCGACCCCGCCCACGTGGCGGAGGCCGTGCTGTTCGAGGTGGTGCGGGTGCCGGAAGGTTGAACCGGTCAGCCGAGGCGGCGGCGACGCTCCTCCGCCTCCTGCTGTGACTTGCAGGCGATGCAGAGGGTGGTCACGGGCCTGGCACGCAGCCGGTCGACGCCGATCTCGCCACCGCACTCCTCGCACCGTCCGTAGGATCCGTCTTCGATGCGCCCGAGTGCCTCGTCGATCTTGGAGATGAGCTTGCGCTCGCGATCACGAATGCGAAGCGTGAGGTTCCGGTTGTACTCGAGGGTGGCGCGGTCGGTCGGATCGGGAAACAGCTCGCGGCCCTCGCCCATCCCATCGACGGTACGGAGGGCCTCTCCCAGCAGCTCTCGGCGTCGCTCGTGTAGGAGTTTCTGGAAGGTGCTAAGTTCGCGCTGTCTCATGCGGCTTCCACGAAATGGTGGACCCTACCACCCGGCCTCTGGGCGCGCAACGATGGATTGAAGGAACGTGCGCATCGCCTACCTCGACACCTTTTCAGGCATTAGCGGGGACATGACCGTGGGCGCCCTGCTCGATCTCGGGCTGCCGATCGAGCACGTACGGGCGGCCGTCCAGACGCTCGGACTCGACGGTGTCGAGGTCTGGGCCGAGCGCACGCAGCGGTCCGGCATCGTCGCGACGAAGTTCCAGGTGCGCGTGCACGCGCCCGGCGCCCGCGGCCACGATCGCCACGTGCACCGCCCCTATGCCACGATCCGCGAGCTGATCGCGGGCAGCGCGCTCGAGCCGTCGGTGCGCGACCGTGCGCTCGCGATCTTCGCCCGCCTCGCCCAGGCCGAGGGCGAGGTGCACGGCGTCGCGCCGGAGCGGGTCGAGTTTCACGAGGTGGGCGCGCTCGATGCCATCGTCGATGTCGTGGGGGCGGCCCTCGGGTTCACCCATCTGGGCGTCGACGCCGTTCACGTAGCGCCGCTCCCCCTCGGCCGGGGCGTGGTGACGGCGGCGCACGGCCCCCTCCCCGTCCCAGGGCCTGCGGTGCTCGCCCTGCTGCGCGGCCGGCCGGTGCGACCGGGCGAGGGCGAGGGCGAGCTGGTCACGCCGACGGGAGCCGCGATCGTCGCCGCGCTCGCGCGGCCCGAGCCCGCCCCCGCCTTCCGGCCCGACGCCGTGGGGTACGGCTCTGGCGACCGCACCTTCGCCGACCGGCCGAACCTGCTGCGCATCGTCGTCGGCGAGCCGGTGCCGGCGATGGAGACCGATGACGTGGTGGTGCTCGAGGCGACGATCGACGACACCAGCCCGCAGCTCTACGAGCACGTCCTCGAGCGGCTGCTCGCCGCCGGTGCACGGGACGCATTCCTCGAGCCGCTGGTGATGAAAAAGAGCCGGCCCGGGGTGACCCTGCGGGTGCTCGCCGATCCCGCCGACCGCGACCGCCTGGCGGCGATCGTGTTTGCGGAAACCTCGACGATCGGGCTGCGCTGGACGACGGCGCGCCGCATGATCCTGCCGCGCGAGACGGAGCGGGTGGAAACTCCGTGGGGCGCCGTCCGCGTCAAGGTCGCGCGCGCCCCGGATGGAACGATCAACGCGGCGCCCGAGTACGAGGACTGTCGCGCGCTGGCGCTGGCGAAAGGCGTCCCCCTGAAGACCGTGCACCAGGCGGCGCTGGCGGCGGCGCTGCGCGCCTACGCGTCGCGCGTCACGACGCCCGGCGCCACTTGATCGAACAGCCCATCGACGCGACCTGCTCGCGCGCAGGTTGCTTCCCTGCCAGCAGCGCGTCGAGGGCGGCCGCGAGCTCGCGGTGCCTGACCTTCGCGGGCTCGCGCCAGTTGTCGTCGAGCCGCCCGTGGTACGCGAGCCGGCGGTCGGGGCCGTAGACGAAGAACTCCGGCGTGCAGACCGCCCCGAACGCACGCGCCACGTCCTGCGACTCGTCCACACCGTACGGGAAGCCGAAACCCTTCGCGCGCCAGCGGGCGAGGAGCCGGGCGGGGGCGTCGTCGGGATAGTCGGTGGGATCGTTGGAGCAGATGCCGACCAGCTGCACCCCGCGGCCCTCGTACTCGCGGGCGAGCGCCACCAGCCGATCCTCCACTGCCTGCACGTAAGGACAGTGATTGCAGATGAACATCACCGCCAGCACCGGCGTGTCGCGCAGGTCGTCCCGGGCAACGGTCCCTCCGTCGACCGTGGGCAGGCGAAAGTCGGGGCACGGGGTGCCGAGCGGGACGTCGCGGTTCTCGGTCAGCGCCATGACGCTTCGGGTAGCCCCGGCGGCGTCGAGAGGCAAGCCGGTGTCGCTGGCTGGGAATCGTGGTACGGTGCCTCCGTGGACCGACGGGAATGGCCGGTGCGCATCTACCGCAACGGCGAGCAGCCCCCGGACGACGAGTGCGTGAGCGGTTCGCCGGCTGAGCTCCTCGCGATGGTCTGGCCGCTCACCGTCGATGCCTGGGCGATGCAAGGGGAGGCAGTTGCTGAATCCGGATTTCGCCGAGATGTTGGCCGCGTTGTCCGCCGAAGGCGCCGACTATCTGATCGTCGGAGCGTACGCTCTGGCCGCTCACGGCCTGCCTCGCGCCACCGGTGACATCGATCTCTGGGTGCGACCAACGCCGGAGAACGCCGGCCGCGTCGTGAAGGCGCTGCGACGGTTCGGGGCGCCGCTCGTCGACCTGACGGTCGAGGATCTCGCGCGTCCCGGGACCGTGTTCCAGCTCGGCGTCCCGCCCCGCAGGATCGACATCATGACCAGCATCGATGGCGTCGAGTTCGACGACGCCTGGGCGGCGCGGGTCACCTGTCGACTGGGCGCCATCGACACGACCGTCCTGGGACGTGACCAGCTCCTCGAGAACGAGCGTAGCGTGGCGCGACCGAAGGATCGCGTCGACGTGCGCATCCTGGAGCAGAGGCTGGGCACGGGACGGGGGCGTGTTCGCACCTCCTCGAAGAAGCCGAAGAACCGACGTTGATGGACGTCGTCGTCGATCTGCGCGCCGTACGGCCAGGCCGCCTCGCCCGCACGCTCGCCGACGAGCCGCTGGCTGACGAGGCGCGCGCGCTGCGACCGTATCTCCGGGGCGCCCAGGCCGAGAACCTGCCGCAGGGGGTTCGCCTCGCCTTCGAGCTCGACGTGATCGACCTGGCGACGCTCGCACAGCTCGTGCGGCAGCTCGCCGATCGCTGGCCGTTCTTGAGCTTTCGTCTCGCGGCCGAGCCGCCCTCCTGCCGGCTCGACGTCGAAGGCGCAGGTGCCGCCGCCGACGTGGCACGCGCAGTCTTCCGCGAGCTGAGCGCGTGAACATCGAGCAAACGCAACCAGGTTGCCAAACCTCCGAGGGGCAGGCAGATGTGACGCGCCTTGTCCCCGCTTGCCGCCTCGCTCCTCGCCACCCTCTGGGTGAGCGCCATCGCTCTCGTCGGCATCGTCTTCCTGTTCACGCGCCGTCCGGGCCTGCGTGCCGAAACGTTCCTGCTGAGCTTCGCGGCGGGCGTGCTGCTCGCGACGACGTTCCTCGAGCTGATCCCGGAAGCGGTGCAGCGAGGTCAGGTGCACGGCAACATCTTCGCCGCGTCGCTGGTTGCGATGATCGGCTTCTTCTTCCTGGAGCGCGTGCTGCACGGCTTCCACATCCACGAGGAGAGTCATGCCGTGCCGTCGCGCTACCTGATCCTGGTCGGTGACGGCGTGCACAACTTCATCGACGGCGTCGCCATCGCCGCAAGCTTCGCCGCCAGCCCCGAGCTGGGTCTGGCGACGACATTGGCGGTGACCGTGCACGAGGTGCCGCAGGAGATCGCCGACTTCAGCATCCTGATCGGGGGCGGATTCGGGTTCGGGAAGGCGCTGCTGCTCAACTTCCTGTCGGGCCTGACGGCCATCCTGGGTGCCCTCCTCTTCTTCGGGCTCGGCAACGTCGTCGAGCGGCATCTGGCCTGGTTCATGACTGCAACGGCCGGCATGTTCATCTACATCGCGGGGTCCGACCTGATTCCCCAGGTGCATCACCACCGGGCGGCCCCCGGCGCCCTGGTCTACCTGCCGTTCCTGGGCGGTGTCGTGATCATCGCCGTGCTGAGCGCGATGATGGGGCACTGAGTGCTGTTCACGCGGCGCGTGCTCGACGGGGTGGTGGCGGGGACCATCCTGACGGGAGCCTCGCGGTGGGCTACCGGCCGTCGCCGCGGGGTCGGGCGCTTCTTGCCGGCCAGGCGGATCGCGACGCTAGACGACACCCGCGGCGTCGCGTAGGCGATCGTCGGTGCAGAGCAGTTCCAGACCTTCCATCTTCCGACGTGCCAGCACGAAGGTCGCGAGGTGCAGAGCGTCCAGCGTGCGCAGCAGCTTTCCCGGCGCGATGGTTCGCGAGAGATCACAGACGCCACGCGTGACTTCCCAGATTTCGCACCGCGCCCAGATGGCATCGACCTCTCGCTCGGCATCCGCGAGCCGAGGTTCCGAGACACGAGCCAGCGTCCTCGCGCGGAGCAAGGCCCTGGCGGACTCGACGAGCGCTACGCGCGACGTGATCAGCGCCGGCGCGTCACGTATCCGTGCTTCCACCGCCGGTGTGGTGCCTGCCTCCAGGACCGCGCGCAGCACCGCCGACGTGTCGAGGTAGACCGGCGCTGCCATCACGCCGCGGCTATCGGTCTCCCCGAACGTCGTCGAGGAGCGCAGCCGCGGTGCCCGGTGGAAGCCCGAGGCCCTTCGTCCGCCACGTCCACGAGCCCTTGGGCATGGCTGCCCGCGTGACCTCACCTTCCTCCGCGAGAGCGTCGAGAACGTCCTCGAGCGCGTCCGCTGGACGGAGATGCCGGCGTGCGGGGCGCAACTCGGCGATCACATCGTTGCGGTCAGTGACGAGGATCGTCTCCCCGCCCTTGACGAGGCGGAGGTACTCGGACAGTCGAGCCTTCAACTGCTTGACTCCGACCGCCTTCATGGGGTGAGGGATGGTAGTCCCTGGTGGTCACTTCGTCAAGGCCAGGATGAGGGATCGCCTGTCGCCTCACAGCCACCCGCCGCAATCGCAACGCGTTCCCGATCACCGACACCGAGCTGAGGCTCATCGCCGCGGCGGCGATCATCGGGTTCAGCAGCAGGCCGAACACCGGGTACAGTGCACCGGCGGCGATCGGGACGCCGAGCGTGTTGTAGACGAAGGCCAGGAAGAGATTTTCGCGGATGTTCCGCATCGTCGCGCGTGACAGGCGCCGCGCGCGGACGATGCCGCGGAGATCCCCCTGCACCAGCGTGATCCCGGACGACTCCATCGCCACGTCGGTGCCCGTTCCCATGGCGATACCGACGTGTGCGCGCGCCAGGGCGGGTGCGTCGTTGACGCCGTCGCCCGCCATGGCGACGGTGCGGCCGGCGGTGACGAGCCGCGCCACCACGTCGCCCTTGCGCTCGGGCAGCACCTCCGCCTCCAGCTCGGTGATGCCGAGCTCGCGGGCGACGGCCTCGGCGGTCGCCCGGGCGTCGCCGGTGAGCATGACGATGCGCACGCCGTCGTCGCGCAGCGCCTTCAGCGCTTCGGGCGTGGACGGTTTGATCGGATCGGCCACGCCGAGGAGCCCGGCCGCCCGCCCGTCCACCGCGACGAGCATCACGGTCTGGCCGTTGCGTCGCAAGGTCTCCGCCTCGGCGGTCAGCGGCGTCGCGTCGATGCCGCGTTCGGCGAGCAACGCGGCGTTGCCGAGCACCACCTGACGGCCGTCGACGGTGCCCACGACTCCCTTGCCGGTGACCGACTGGAAGTCGGCCACCGCCGGCAGCTGATCGATGCCGCGCGCGCGCGCCCCGGAGACGACCGCGGCCGCCAGCGGATGCTCGCTGGCGCGCTCCAGGCTGGCGGCGAGACGCAGCACGTCGTCGCCGCCGCCGACGCTGACGAGCCGGGGCTTGCCCTCGGTGAGCGTGCCGGTCTTGTCGACGATCAGCGTGTCCACCTTCTCCATGATCTCGAGCGCCTCGGCGTCGCGGATGAGCACACCCGCGGTGGCACCGCGCCCGGTGCCAACCATGATCGACATCGGCGTCGCCAGCCCCAGGGCGCAGGGGCAGGCGATGATGAGCACACTGACGGCGGCGACGAGCGCGTACGCCAGGCGCGGCTCCGGGCCCCGGAGCATCCAGACGGCGAAGGCCAGCACCGCGACGGCGATCACGGCGGGCACGAACCACGCCGCGACGACGTCGGCGAGCCGCTGGATGGGCGCGCGGCTTCGCTGCGCTTCGCTCACCATGCGCACGATCTGGGCGAGGAGCGTGTCCCGTCCGACCCGCTGGGCGCGGATCACGAGCCCGCCCGTGCCGTTCACGGTGCCGCCGGTCACCCGCGACTCCGGCACCTTCTCGACCGGAATGGGCTCGCCGGTGACCATCGACTCGTCGACGGCGCTGCGGCCCTCGAGGACGATGCCGTCGACCGGGATCTTCTCGCCCGGACGCACGCGCAGGCGGTCGCCGACCTGGACCTGCTCGAGCGGGACGTCGTGCTCGGTGCCGTCGTCGGCGATGCGCCGCGCGGTCTTCGGCGCCAGGCCGAGCAAGGCACGAAGCGCGCTCCCAGTGCGGCTGCGGGCACGCAGCTCGAGCACCTGCCCGAGCAGGACGAGCGTGGTGATGACGGCGGCGGCCTCGAAGTAGAGCGGAACGCCGTGGGCACCGGATGCGGGGACGATCTGCGGCGCCAGCGTGGCGACGAGGCTGTAGACGTAGGCCACCCCCGTGCCGAGCGCGATCAGCGTGAACATGTTGAGGTTGCCGGTCCGAACCGACTCCCACCCGCGCCGGAAGAACGGCCAGCCGCACCAGAGGACGGCAGGCGTCGCGAGCCCGAGCTCGATCCAGGCGAGCGTGCGATGGCCGAGCGCCCTCTGTACGGGCTGTCCCGGGATCAGATCGGACATCGCGAGAAGGAAGAGCGGGACCGTGAAGACGGCGCCGATCCAGAGCCGTCGGGTCATGTCCTCGAGCTCCGGGTTCGCTTCGTCCCCCGTGACCGAGACCTCGCGGGGCTCGAGGGCCATGCCGCAGATGGGGCACGTCCCGGGGCCGATCTGCACCACCTGCGGATGCATGGGGCAGGTGTATTCGACCCCGGTGGCGCGGGAAGGCTGCGAGTCTCCACGCGCCGACGGCGACAGGAACTGCGCCGGTGCCGCCCGGAAGCGCTCGACGCAGCGCGCGCCGCAGAAGTGGTACGTGGTGCCGTCGTGGACCTGGTGGTGCGTGGTGCGATCGGGATCGACGCTCATCCCGCAGACGGGATCCTTGGCGGGCTCCCCCATGCGGAGGCCTTCTATCCCCGGCACGCCGCCTGCTCCACTCGCCCCCATGCGGACGATGCTGGCGATGGTGATGCTCGGTGGATGCTGGGTTCTCGGGGCGTCGGCGGCCTTGCTGCCGCCCAGCACCGAAACGCCGCGCGCAACGGATTTGCTCAGGGCGGAACGGCTGGCCGACGAGGTGCAGCGGCGGCTCGAGCTACCTCGGGTACGCGCGGAGGTGGGATGGCGGCATGGCGGTCAGGGCTGGAAGCGCCGCGAACCGGCAGCGAAGGTGGCGACGGACGGGGACGTGATCATCAACGTGAAGCCGCCGACGCCGCGCTGACGATCCGACTCGTCAGCGCCCGAGGCCCTCACGAACGAGCTGCACGCCGATCGCAGCAAGGAGCAGGCTCACGATCTTCGAGACGGCCCCTGCGCCCGTGCGCCCGAGGAGCCGCTCGACGCGCGCGGCTTGCGCGAGCACGAGACCGCACACCACGAGATTCGCGACGAGCGCCAGCACCGTGACGACCGTGCCGTGACGATCGACGAGCACGATGGTCGTCGTGATCAGCGCGGGGCCCGCGATCAGGGGGACGCCGAGCGGGACCACGCCGACGTCGCGTCCGCCCGTCAGGTTGGGCGGCTCTCCAATCAGCAGGTCGCGCGCGGCGAGGCCGAGCAGGATGAGGCCTCCGGCGATCTTGAAGTCGGCCACGGTGATGCCGAGGAGCAGAAACACGCCTTTGCCCAGCAGCGCGAACGCCAAGCTGACGCCCGTCGCGACCAGGAGCGACTCGCGCAGCGCGGCGCGGCGCTCCTCCGCGGCGAGGCGCTGCGTGAGTCCCAGGTAGAAGGGCACGATGCCGACGACATCCACCGCGATGAGGAGCGGCACGAACGCCTGCAGGAACACCGGGAGCTCGCCGAGCAACGCCGCTCACCTGACGCCGCCAGGCCAGGGCCGCTGGCTAGACGATGGCACTCGTCGGCGGTATCCCCCGCCCTTGCCAGCGTCAAGCCACGCGCGGGCTCGGTTGCAGCCAGAGGGACTGTCCCGGAACCGGCTGGCGGCCGCAGCGCCGGTTGCTTTCGCGCAGGCCCCTGGCTATAGGCTGCGGTCTCCGTCCGGCGCCGCCAGGAGCGCTTGTGGGGCCGTAGCTCAGCTGGGAGAGCGCTAGAATCGCACTCTAGAGGTCGGGGGTTCGACTCCCCTCGGCTCCACTTACGATTCCGCACCCTTGGCGCTCCTGCCCCTTCGAATCTTCGCCTCATCTTCGTGGGGGGTGTCCGTAAGGGTGTCCGTATTGGCCGCACGCTGGTGTCGCCGCGCGCCTTCGAGGTGGACGACGACGGGGGCGGCGGTGTGCGCCACCGTGTACGCGGTGACGCGCTCGAGCGCCGCCCGCGTCTGCGCCTTGAGCGTCAGGCTATAGCGGTCAAACACACTGCGGGTTTGGTGCCCGGAGACTGCCATCGCCTCGTGCGCCGGGACGCCGGCGTTGACGAGGTTGGTCACCGCGGTGTGCCGCGTGTTGTGGAAGACGTAGCCGCCACGCTTGCGACCGACCGGGAAGCCGGCCTTCGTG
>JBKPDC010000011.1:0-9133 GCA_046727715.1 Thermodesulfobacteriota bacterium | reverse complement strand
CATGTCGTGCGCGCGCAGCCGTCCGTCGAGCTCGCTGCGCAACGCGTGCGCGGCACGCGCCGCGCGCGCGAGGGCGTCGCTGCCCACGCCCTCCTCGCGTGGCTGCCCGAGCAACTCCTCGGCGAGCGCCGCGAGCCCGTGATCGGCCCGCGACGGGTTGAGACAGTACGACGCGAGCGACAGGTCGAAGGCAGGACCCGACAGCCGCAGGCCGCGGCGGGCGAGCGCCACCCGCTGCGCCTTCAGATCCGCGCCGATCTTCTCCACCGCGAGGTCGGCGAGCAGCGGCGCGAGCGCCGCCTGGATGTCCTCGGCATCGGGAGCGAGGACGACGACCACCGGATCGGCGGGCGAGGCGACGGCGAGGCGCGTCAGGCGTGCGGCCGTGGCGCGCGGCGAGTCGAACTCGGCCACGAGCGACACGACGGGCGCGGCGCGCAGCGCGCGCACCGCCGCGGCCACGGCGCTGGCATCGGACAGCTCCCGCTGTGCCACGGCCGGGACCTCGCCCACCGCGCCGAGGTCGCGCAGCAACGAGCGCATCTCGAGCTCGCCCAGGAGTGCGCGCAGGGGCTCGCGGTCGGGTCCCGGCCAACGTAGCGCATCCACGTCGAGCTGGAGCGGGACGTCGCGCCGGATCGTCGCCAGGGTCTTCGACAGCCGCGCGGTCTCGGCCTCGCGCGCCAGGGTGTCGCGCAGCCGCTTGGCGCCCCGTAGCCCACTCTGCTCGACCAGATCGAGGCGGTCGAGAATCGTCTCCACCGGACCGATGCGCTGCACCAGCGCGGCGGCCGTCTTCTCGCCGACGCCGGGCACCCCGGGGATGTCGTCGATCGCGTCGCCCATGAGCCCGAGGACGTCCGGGACACGCACCGGCTCGACGCCGAAGCGCTCCCGCACCTCGGGAACCCCGACACGGCGGTCCCGCATGGTGTCGTAGAGCGACGTGTGCTCGTCGACCAGCTGCATCATGTCCTTGTCGCCCGTGACGATGACGGTCTCGAGGCCGGCCGCGCCGGCCTGCGTCGCCAGCGTGCCGAGGACATCGTCGGCCTCGACACCGGCCTCCTCGATGACCGGCAGGCGGAGCGCCGCCACGAGCCGCCGGATGTAGGGAACCTGCGGGCGGAGCTCGTCCGGCATCGGGCCCCGGTGTTCCTTGTACCCCGAGTAGAGCGTATCCCGGAACGTCTCGCCGGGCGCATCGAAGACCACCGCCAGATGATCGGGGCGCTCCTCGCGGAGCAGCTTGGAGACCATGTTGGCGAAGCCCAGGACCGCGTTGGTCGGCAGACCCCGCGACGTGCTGAGCGCTGGCAGGGCGTGAAATGCCCGGTACACGTACCCGCTGCCGTCGATCAGGTGCAGGCGGGGCCTGTTGCGCGGCGGCATCCTTGACGAGACATCCTTGACATCGAGACGCAAGATGTTAAGAAGCGCCCCCGAATTTCCGGGCCAAGTACTTCGTCCAACCCGATTACATGATCGAAGTCGCAAACCTGAGCAAACGGTACGGCGACCTCGCGGCGGTCCAGGACGTCTCCTTCACGGCGTCGCCGGGAGAGATCCTGGGCTTCCTCGGGCCGAACGGCGCAGGGAAGACCACTACCCTGCGCGTCATCACCGGCTTCCTGCCGGCCACGGCGGGCACCGTGCGCGTCTGCGGCTTCGACGTCTTCGAGCAGTCCGCCGAGATTCGCCGGCGGATCGGGTACCTGCCCGAGGCCCCCCCGCTCTACAACGACATGACCGTGGTGCCCTATCTGCGCTTCGCGGCCAAGCTCCACGGGCTCGCGCGCGGAGACGTCGGCGCCGCGATCGATCGGGTCATCGACACGTGCGGTCTCACCAGTGTCACGGGCCGGCTGCTCGGCCACCTCTCCAAGGGCTTCCGCCAGCGCGTCGGCCTGGCGCAGGCGCTCATCCACGAGCCCGAGGTGCTGATCCTCGACGAGCCCACCAACGGGCTCGACCCGGGGCAGATCCGCGACATGCTGGCGTTCATCCGCTCGCTCGGCGCCCGGCGCACCATCGTACTGTCTACGCACATCCTGTCGCAGGTGCTGAGCGCCTGCCAGAAGGTCGTCATCATCAACGACGGCCGGGTGGTCCTCGAGGCGCCGCTGGGCGACCTCACCCGAGACCGCTCGATCGAAGACGTCTACACGCAGGCAATCTCCGGCGGCGCCGTGTCCCTGGCGGAGGGCGCGGGGGCCCCCGCCTGATGCGCAACACGCTCACCATCGCCGGCCGGGAGATCCGCTCGTACTTCTCGTCGCCGGTGGCCTACGTGCTGCTCGCCGCGTTCCTCGCGCTGGCGGGGTACTTCTTCTACGCCCTCCTCACCGCCTTCAATCAGACGCTCGCCATCTACAGCATGATGCGCAATCCGGAGATGCTCCAGCGCTTCAACCTGAACGAGATGGTGATCCGCCCGCTGCTCCACAACATGTCGGTGCTGCTCATCTTCATCATCCCGGCGCTCACCATGCGCATGTTCCCCGAGGAGAAGCGCGCGGGGACCTACGAGCTGCTGCTCACCTCCCCCGTGCGCATCGGCGAGATCGTCGCCGGCAAGTTCCTCGGCGGGCTCGCACTGGTGGTCCTCATGGTGGCCCTCTCGGGTATCTTCGGGCTTCTCCTCCACCGCTACGGCAACCCCGAGTTGCCGATGATGCTCTCGGGGTACCTGGGTCTCGCCTTGATGGCGATCGCGTTCCTCGCCATCGGCACGCTCATCTCGTCGTTCACCGACAACGTCGTCGTCGCGTACGTCGGCACGCTCTTCGCCCTGCTCGTGCTCTACACCATCGGCTGGCTGGGCGAGGCGATGCAGGGGTTCTGGGCGTCGGTGATCCGCTACCTCTCCATCACCGACCACTTCCAGGAACTCACCAAGGGCGTTATCGATACGAAGGACCTGGTCTACTTCGCCACCATCCTGATCGTGTCGCTGTTCCTGACGCACCGCTCGGTCGAATCGGTGCGCTGGCGGTAGACCGTGCGGAAGTCGGCCTCCATCTTCGGCCTGCTCGGCCTCCTCTTCCTCGCCTTCGGCTTCATTGCCACGGCGTTCGTCTCGTCGCCGGCGAGCGACCCGTACGTGCTGCTGAACGTGGTCCTCGGCTCGGTCTTCCTCGTGATCTACCTCGTCTTCGGTCTCGAGAATCTGCGCACGCTGATCGGGTCGCGGTCCACCCGCTACGGCGCGAGCGCGGCGGTCTACTCGCTGCTGTTCGTCGCCTTCGTCGTCGGGCTCAACTACCTGGGCATCCGCCATCGCAAACAGTGGGACGTGACCGAGGCGAGCGTGTACACGCTGTCACCGCAGTCGAAGCAGGTGACGGACGCGTTGAAGGACAAGCTGGTGCTCACGGCGTTCACCGACGGTGGCGTGAACCCGCAGCTGCAAACCATCCTCGACGGCTACCGCGACGTGGCGCCCACCAAGGTGCAGACCCGCATGCTCGACCCCGACAAGGAGCCGAGCCTCGCCGAGCAGCTGAAGATCACCACGGTGCCCAGCGTGCACATCCAGTTCGGGAACGAGAGCTTCGTCGTGACCCAGCCGACCGAGGAGACCATCACCAACGGCATCATCCGCGTGACGCGCGAGGGCAAGAAGGTGGTCTACTTCACCGAGGGCTTCGGCGAGGCGAGCATGCAGGACCCGCAGGACCCGAAGGGATTCGCCAGCGCCAAGCTCGCCCTCGAGCAGGAGAACTACGAGGTCAAGCCGCTGCTGCTGCCGTCGGTGGAGCAGATCCCCGACGACGCCAGCGTGGTCGTGCTCGCCGGCCCGACCCGGCCGCTCACCGACGCCGCCGTCGCCGCGCTCGAGGGCTATTTGAAGCGCGGCGGTCACCTGCTCGCCCTGGTCGGGCCCCGCATCGGTGGCGGCAAGCTCGCGCCGTTGCTCGCCAGCTGGGGCGTGAAGGTCGGGGACGATCTCGTCATCGACCGTGAGGTCCGGCTCTTCGAGGGGCCACGGCTGGGGGTCGTACCGCTCAGCCGCACGTATGGCACGCATCCCATCACGCAAGGCTTCCGCGACTTCACGGTCTACCCGCAGACGTCGAGCGTCGAGCCGGCGGCGGAGGGCAAGAAGGGCATCCAGGCCACGTCGCTGGTGAAGACCAGCGAGTCGAGCTGGGCGGAGACCGACATCGACGGCGTGTTCGTCCGGGGCACCGCCACTCTGGACGACCGCGACCGCAAAGGACCCGTGTCCATCGCCGTCGCCGCCACGGCCAACCTGAAGGACCTCGGGTTCAATCCCCCCGAGGGCGTCACCGAGGCGCGGCTCGTCGTCTTCGGCACGCCGCTGTTCGTCGACAACCAGCAGCTCGCGCAGTCGCAGTTGAACGGCGACCTCTTCCTGAACGCCGTCGGCTGGCTCGTCGGCCAGTCGGAGCTGGTCTCGATCCGCAGCCGCAGCGTGCGCGCGTCGCGCGCCGACCTGACCCCTGCCCAGGCCGCCCGGGTCTTCTACCTCTCCGTGTTCATCATCCCCCAGCTGCTGATCGCCCTCGGCATCTGGGTCTGGTGGCGGCGGAGAGTCGCGTGAAGCTCGGCCGCATCGTCGTCCTCCTCCTGCTCGTCGCGGGGCTCGGTGCCTACCTCTACTGGGTGGAGGTCCCGAAGGCGCGGCAGGAGGCCACGAAGGCGAAGCTCGTCAGCACCGCGAGCGACGACATCACGGCGATCGAGCTCGTCTTCCCCGATCGCCAGGTCGCGCTCCGCAAGCAGGACGGCGCCTGGCGCCTCACGAAGCCCATCGACGCGCCCGCCGACGATGCCGCGGTGAAGGCGCTCCTCGGCTCGCTCACGGGCGCGGAGATCCAGAAGTCGCTCGACGAGGTGCCGAGCGACGTCGCCAGCTTCGGACTCGACAAACCCGACCCCACGGTCAAGCTCGCCACCGCGAAGGGCGACCTGCCGCCGATCGCCGTCGGCAAGAACGCCGCCATCGGCGGCAAGACGTACGTCCGCGTGGGTGACGAGCAGAAGGTCGCGCTCGTTCCCTCCACGCTCAAGTTCGCGCTCAACAAACAGCCGAAAGACCTGCGCGACAAGCAGCTGCTCGCGTTCAAGGACGAGGACGTCACGCGCGTCGACATCACACCCGCTGACGGCCCGCCGGTCGCGCTGGTGCGCAAGGACAAGGACGCCTGGACGCTCGAGCCGGGCGACCAGCCCACCGACATCACCGAGGTGCGCTCCTTTCTCTCGTCGCTGCGCTCCACCCGGGCAGTCGACTTTGCCGACAGCGACGTTGCCGCCGCGGGCCTCGACAAGCCCCGCCTGAGCGTCACGGTGGGGCTCGGGAAGGACGCGACGCAGACGCTGCTCATCGGCAAGGAGACCACCCAGGGCACGCAGAAGCAGCTCTTCGCCAAGCGCGGCGATCAGCCCACGGTCGTCACGCTCGGCGACTGGTCGTTCCGCACCCTGGGCAAGGACGCGTGGCAGTTCCGCGACAAGACCGTCCTCGGCTTCGGCACCGACCGCGTCGGCCGCGTGGTGCTCGAGCGCAAGGAGGGCCCGGGCGCCACGCTGGTGCACGGGGAGCCCGGTGGCTGGAGCATGGACGGCGAGCAACAATCGAAGGGTGGCGCGATCCAGCGCTTCATCGACGACCTGCGCGATCTGAAGGGCTCGTCGATCGCCGAGGAGCCCGCCAAGAACTTGAAGCGCTTCGGTCTCGACGCACCCGACGTCCGGCTCACCATCCTCGATCGCGAGCAGAAGCCGATGGGCACGGTGCTGCTCGCCAAGCACGACGGCAAGTACTACGCCGTGCGCGAAGGCGGGCCGACGGTGTTCGAGGTGCGCGACTACATGTACACGCGTCTCGACAAGCAGCAGCGCGATTTCGCCGGCGTCGAAGCGCCACCGACGACGGTCCCGAGCGCTGCCGGCATGCCCCCCGGCGGTATGCCACCCGACGCCATGCCCGACGACGAGGGCGCGGACGAGGAGCAATAGCGACCGTCCGTGCGGGGGCGGGGGGCGTCCCGCGAGGCGACCCCGCAGGCCTTGGCGCGCGCTCGCGGGCCCCGACGCGGCGAGTCGGTCGTCGCCAGCGTGCCTAGGCCAAGACCCGGAGCCATGCGGGCCCCCCGGTCCCGCACCGACGGTCGGCCGCGCCGGTCCTCAGGTCTGCCGCCCGATCCAGCGGTGCGGCGCCTCGCGCTTCAAGAGCAGGCCGATGTCGGCGAGCTCCTCGGCCACTAGCTCGAGCACGTCGTCGAGCGCGAGGATTCCGAGCAGGCGCCCGTCCCGGCCGACCACCGGAAGGCGACGAAAGCGACCCGCGCGCATGTAGCCGAGCGCCGTCTCGATCGAGTCTTCCTCGCGTACCGTGGTGGGCGACGGCGTCATGACCTCACTCACGCGTGTCGCCCGCGGATCGAGGCCCGACGCCAGCACGCGGACCGTCAGATCACGATCCGTCACGATGCCGACGGGTCTCAACTCGTCGACGACGATGACCGTGCCCACCTGCCGATCGCGCATGCGACGGGCCGCGTCGAGCACGGTCTCGTCGTAGCTCGCGGTGTCAACGTCCCGACTGCAGATGCGTCCCGCCGACATGGCCGGGGGGTAGCACCGGCGCCGGGCGGACCGCCAGCCCCCCCGGCTCAGGAGATTCTACATGCCGGGCAGGACGCTCAGGGGTGCACGAGCTGCGTCAGGTGCTCGAGTAAGACGTCGGTCTCCTCGTCGTTTCCCACCGAGATGCGGAGCGCGTCCTGGAGACGCGGCGTGGCGAAGTGACGCACGAGCACGCCGCGCGCGGCGAGCGCGGCGGCAACGGGCGCCTGGTCGACACCGGGGCGGCGGGCGAGCACGAAGTTCGCCTGCGACGGCGGCACGACGTAGCCGAGCGTTCCGAGATCCGCCGTGAGGCGGCGGCGGGTGGCGCGGATGCGCGCCACGTTGGCCTGCGCGTGCGCGAGGTCGCGCAGCGCCGCTTCGGCCGCGACCTGTGTCAGGCGGTTCAGGTTGTACGAGTCCTTCACCGTCCGCAGCCCGGCGAGCAGGTCGGGATGCGCGAAGGCGAGCCCGCACCGCAGCCCCGCCAGAGAGAAGGACTTCGACAACGTGCGCAGGACGAGCACGTTGTGCGCGCGGGCCACGAGCGACAGGGCATGCTCGTCGGCGAAGTCGACGTACGCCTCATCGACGACCAGCACGCCCGACACCTGTGTCGCCAGCGCCTCGACCGCGGCGAGCGGCACCGCCGTCCCGGACGGCGAGTTGGGGTTGCAGAGAAACGTGACCCGCGCGCCCGTTGACGCGAGCGCCGGCGGCAGCGTCCAGTCGTCGGGAAAGTCCAGCCGGACCGCCTCCCCGCCCTGCACGGCCACCAGCGTCTCGTAGAGGCTGTAGGTCGGCACCGGGAACGCCACGCGGTCACCCGGATCGACGGCGGCGCGCAGGAGGAGCGCGAGCAGCTCGTCCGACCCGTTCCCGGCCAGGATGTGATCGGCGGGCACGCCGTAGACGGCGGCCGCCCGGGCACGAAGCGCATGCGCCTCCGGGTCGGGGTAGAGCCGGACCGTCCCGTCGCTCGCGGCCCGCAGTGCCTCGAGCACGTGCGGTGACGGCGGATACGGGTTCTCGTTGGTGTTGAGCTTGATCACCCGGCGTCCCGCGTCGGGCTGCTCGCCCGGCTCGTAGGGTGCCACCGCGCGCACCGTCGGCCGGAGCAGATCGGAAGGCTTCACGGCGCGCGATCCTAGAGGAACGCGAACGCGGCGGCGAACCGCTCGCGACCACCAGCCTCCAGCACCTCGCCGTGCGACACGATCACGCGGTCGAAGTCCCAGCCGAGGATCGTCTCCACGGACCCCCGCGCCGCGCGCCGATCGCGGATCATGAGGCGGACGAGCCGGTGTGGGCCGAAGCGGCCCTTGGTGCCCGTCAGCCAGTGGAACAGTCGCGCACCCCCAGTCCCATCGGGGGGCACGTTGAACGCGAGATCGGTGAGGACGAGCGTCCGGCTCGACGGGTGGAAAAAGACCACCTCCTCGATCCTCGGGATGCCGCGAAAACGGTGCTG
The DNA here is from genome assembly GCA_046727715.1 of Thermodesulfobacteriota bacterium. Classification (GTDB taxonomy): domain Bacteria; phylum Desulfobacterota; class Binatia; order DP-6; family DP-6; genus CAVQLX01. The sequence goes on along the minus strand of JBKPDC010000011.1, from coordinate 1,065 downwards.
CTCGAGCTCACCCTGCCAGGCGGGCGCGGGCTCGTCGTCCAGGACGGCGTGGAAGCGCAGGTCGCGACGCTTCGCCGCCAGCCCCGGTGCACCGTGCAGCTCGGCGCCGGGATACGCCGCCAGGTAGTCCGCGATGAACAGATGGTGTACCTGCGACGGTGCGATCACCGCCCGGACCGGCCCGAGACCGTCCAGCGCACGGCGCGTCTCGCCGTCGAGCCGCACGGGCGAGTGCAGGACCAGGCCGCCGTCGCGCCGCCGCACCACCGTCATGCGCGCACCGATGTCGCCCACCACGAGCCTGAGCGGACGCTCGGCCACCCACAGGTCCGGAGCCACCGGACGCAGCGCGCGGTGCGCATCCATCGGAGGCGAACGTTCTCAGCACGCCTGCCCTGACGACGCAATCGGCGGTGTCAGGCGGCACCGTGGGTGACTCGTCGCAGCCCCCGAAGTACGCTAAGGCGGCGCCATGCGCGCGCGACGCGGCGTTCGGACGGGCGTTGCCCTCACGCTCCTCGTCGGGGTGTGCCTGACGCCCGCGACGGCGAAGACGAGGCCGGCACCGGCCTGCTCCGCCCACTTTCCCGCGGCACAGGCAGGGCTCGGTGGCGTGACCGCCGCCACCCTGGAGGCGATCACGATCGACGCCACGGGCGTCACGGTGAGCACCGCGTGCGCCACCATCGCCGCGCGCCCGAAGCACACGCACGCGGGGTGGAAGTTCCGGACGCGATGGCGTCCGTGCGGTGGACTGCGCAAGGTCGTCCTCGCCGCCACCGTAGACCCGGACTGCGCCGTCTTGCACGGCGTGCTCCGGATGCGCAGGCCGAAGCGCAGGCTGCCGATCGAGCTGCGGGTCGCGACGTGCGACCTGCGCGCGTCGTTCGACGGCACGTTCCAGGGAATCCAGTCCGTCATCTTCGACCGACACGGGTGCACCGCGCCGGCCTGTCACGGCAGCGCGAGACAAGGTGGCCTGGACCTGTCGCCGGCCGTCGCGTACCGGAACCTGCTGCAGGTGAAGTCGACGGCGAGCTCGTTCGCCCGCGTGGAGCCCGGCGA
>JBKPDC010000010.1:0-5504 GCA_046727715.1 Thermodesulfobacteriota bacterium | reverse complement strand
AGTTTCTCGGTCCCTGCATCGACGTCTGCACGGACTGCGAGCAGGAGTGCCGCAAGCACGCCGAGAAGCACGCGATCTGCAAACAGTGCGCCGACGCCTGCGCGCGGGTCGTCGCCGAGGCGAAGAAGTTCCGATCTGCCTGATGGTGACGGCGAGCGACCCCGCTGGGCCGCTCATGGGGCTCCTCCTCGCCTTCCTGCACCGACGCGCCGGCGCCAGTCGGTTTCGGATTCACACCCGACGTCGCACTCGGCGAAGGTCGCGGCCCGAACGCTCGACGCGCTGCTGAGGTGGGCAGCGCTGGGGGTCGTGAGCGCGAGGGCGTTCGGGGGGTGCTACCCGCCGCGCACCCGCTGGCCCACCGGGCGGATCAGCCCTTCCTGCGCCACGCTCGCCACGAGCCGCCCATCGCGCGTGAAGAGGTGCCCCATGGTGAAGCCGCGCGCGCCGTGCGCGGTCGGGCTCTCCTGTACATAGAGCAGCCACTCGTCGGCCCGGAACGGGCGGTGGAACCACATGGCGTGGTCGAGGCTGGCCATCACGTAGCCGGGGTCGTTCCAGGCGATGGCGTGGGGCAGGGCGGCGGTGTCGAGCAGCGTCAGATCCGACGCGTAGGCCACGGCGCACTGGTGGAGCAGCGGGTCGTCGGGGAGGCGGCGGCTGGCGCGGATCCACACCAGCTGGCGGGGAGGGCGCTTCGTTGGCTGGAACGGATTTCCGGGCACGACCGGGCGCACCTCGATGGGGCGGTCGCGCGTCAGCCACTCGAGTGCCTCGGGGGGGAGTGTGTTCTTCAGCTGGGCGATCCGCTCGTCGAGGCCGGGGAGGCTGTCGGGGTCCGGCGCCGCGGGCATCTCGAGCTGATGCTCGGGCCCCGCCTCGTCGCGCTGGAAGGACGCGGCGAGGTTGAAGATGGCGTTCCCGTGCTGAATGGCGACCACGCGTCGCGTGGTGAACGTGCGGCCGTCGCGGATGCGATCCACCTCGTAGAGGATCGGCTTGGCCGGATCGCCGGGGCGGAGGAAATAGGCGTGCAGCGAGTGGACCGCCCCACGCGCAACCGTGCGACCGGCGGCGACCAGCGCCTGGCCGGCCACCTGGCCGCCGAAGACGCGCTGGCGGTTCTCCTGCGGACTGCGGCCGCGGAAGATGTTCACCTCCAGCTCCTCGAGGTCGAGAATCTCGATCAGGCCGTCGACCGCGTCTGCCATGCCTGCCCTTGTGGCACGAGCGCACGGCTCTTGCACCCGCGACCTCGCCGGGCGAGAAGGGGAGCATGCGCGCAGCCGTGATGCGGAACTCGGAGCTCGTCGTCGACACGCTTCCCGACCCGGAGCCCGCGCCCGGGGAGGTGCTGGTCAGGACCCTCGCGTGCGGCATCTGCGGCTCCGACCTGCACGCGCTCACCAGCGCGCACAAGGTCGTGGAGGCGGCACGCGACAGCGACGCGCCGTTCAACTTGGACCCGTCGCGCGACCTGGTCATGGGCCACGAGTTCTGCGCGGAGGTGATCGACTACGGGCCGGACACGACGGGCAACGCCACTCCGGGCGCACGCGTGGTGTCGATGCCGCTGCTCTTCCGCGGCACGACGATCCATGGCATCGGGTACTCGAACGAGGTCCCCGGGGGCTACGGCGAGCTGATGGTCCTGTCGGCGTCGCTGGCGTTGCCGGTCCCGAACGGGCTCTCGACCGAGCACGCGGCGCTCACCGAGCCCATGGCCGTGGGATGGCACGCAGTCGAGAAGGCCCGCCTCGAGCCGTACGACGCCGCGCTCGTGGTCGGCTGCGGGCCGGTGGGGCTGGCGGTGATCGCGGCGCTTCGGCTCCGGGGCGTCGAGCCCATCGTCGCTGCCGACTTCTCGCCGCGCCGTCGCGCGCTGGCCGAACGCATGGGCGCACACGTCGTCGTCGATCCGCAGGCACGCCCACTGATGGATGCCTGGCGCGAGGCGGCCGACCTCCGCCCGGCGGTGTTCTTCGAATGCGTCGGCGTGCCCGGCATGCTCCTCGACCTCATGCGGAAAGCGCCGCGCGGCGCGCGCATCGTCGTCGCCGGAGTGTGCATGGACGACGACACCATCCGGCCGATGCTCGGCATCAACAAGGAGCTGAGCCTCCAGTTCGTGCTCGGCTACACGCCGGGCGAGTTCATGGACACGCTCGCCGCCATCGCCGACGGCCGCATCGACGTGGCGCCGCTGGTGACCGGCCGCGTGGGCGTCGAGGGCGTGGCGCAGGCGTTCCGCGATCTCGCCAGCCCCGACGAGCACGCCAAGATCCTCATCGAGCCCTGGCGGAGCTGAGCGCGCTCAGTCCACGCCTGGCGGCGGGGTAAACCCGCCCAGCGCCTCCGTGATGCATCGCCCGGCCGCCAGCGTCGTGCGGTCCTCGAGGTACGGTCCCACGATCTGCACCCCGACGGGCAGCCCGTCGCGCGTCCGCCCGACGGGCACCACGGTGGCCGGCAGGTACGCCAGCGTGGTGAGCGCGATCCACCCAAACAGGTCGGTGTACGGCCGCTCCCGCCCTCCGAGCCGGATCATCCGGTCGGTGAACGGCTCGCTCAGGTCGTGCGGGATCGCCGGTACCACTGTCACGGGCATGAGGAGGACGTCGACGTCGCGGAAGAAGGTCGCCATCAGCGCGCGGAGCCGCTCTCGACGCTCGTGGGCGAACAGCCAGTCGCGATGCCGCAGCGTGGCGAAGCGGACGCTGCGCGCGAGCGGTGAGTCGTCCTCGGGCGGCAGCTGCTCCGCCAGCGCGACGAAGCCGTCGAAGCTCTCCTGGGCCATGGTGCCGAGCAGGATCGGATAGAGGAGCTGCTGGTAGGTGTGCACGACGTCGCGGAGGTCGACCTCGGGTTTCCGGTCGGCGACGCGCGCGCCCGCGCCGCGCAGCGCCGCGACGGCCTGCTCCAGCACGCCGCGCATCTCCGGCTCGACGGGGTAGGCCGGATCGTCCAGCCACGCGGCGAAGCGGAGCTGGCGGAGCGAGGTCGCCCGGGCGGCGGGCAGCTCGAGCCGCCACCCCACTGCGTCGTGGCCGTGCGGTCCGGCGAGGACGTCGAGCGCGAGCTCGAGATCATCGACGGTGCGCCCGATCGGTCCCATGACGCCCAGGTCGGTGTCGGCGAGCGTGCCGGGCGGCGGGGGAAGATGGCCGTGCTGCGGCACGACGCCCCAGGTGGGCTTGTGTCCGCACACGCCGCACCAGCTGGACGGGATGCGAATGGAGCCGCCGATGTCGCTCCCCAGCTCCAGCGCGGTCATTCCGCTGGCGACCGCCGCCGCGGCGCCACCGGATGAGCCGCCGGTCGTGCGCGCCGTGTTCCACGGGTTGTTGGTCACGCCGAAGATCGGGTTGTGAGTCTGCCAGTCGCCCGCCAAGGTGGGGGTGTTCGTCTTGCCGAAAATCACCGCGCCGGCTTCGCGCAACCGCCGCACCGTCTCGGCGTCGGTCTCGGGGTGGTGCTCGCTCCAGGCCGAGAACCCGCAGGTCGTGCGCAGGCCGGCGGTCTCGTAGGTGTCCTTGATGGTCATCGGGACGCCGTGCAGCGGACCAGGCGCCGCGCCGCGGGCGATCGCCGCGTCGGCGGCGTCGGCGTCGCGTCGCGCACGCTCGACGTCGAGCGTGACCACCGCGTTCAGCGAGGGGTTCAGCCGCTCCACGCGCGCCAGGTAGTGGTCGAGCAGCCCGCGGCTCGAGAGCTCGCGGCGCCGGATCGCGGCAGCAAGTTCCTGCGCCGATCGGAGAGCCAGGTCAGCCATCTGATTTCCTCCTCAGTGCCCCGGCGGTGCCGATCGCGGTGACCGTCCCGTCGGTCTTCGTGCTCCACACGTCGACCAGCACGCGGTCGTGCGGGCCCTCCGGGACCGCGCTGCGCACGTGCCCCGTCGTGGTGACGGCGTCGCCGGGCCAGACGACGTTCACCAGCCGCACGTCGAGCGTCCCGCCGTGCTGCCAGCCGTCGCCGAACCGCAACGCCATCGCGTCGGCGACGAAGCACACCGACATCATCCCCTGCACGACGATGTCCGGGAAGCCGAGAGCGCGCGCCATCTCCACGTCGGTGTGGTAGTTGCGGCTCGGCCCCGAGAAGGCCTCGCACATGGCGTGGGTCACGGTGCGCATGCGCGGCGCAAGCCGCTCGCCGGGGCCCGACGGCAGCTCGAAGCGGCGATCGCCGCGGCGCTCGCGGTCCTTGTCGACGACGATGTCCGCCGCGGGCACGTCGGCAAGGAAGCTCTGGTGCGTCCGGCTGCGTTGCAGCCAGCGGCCGTCGGGCGTGGTCCACAGCACCTCGGCGACCACGTAGTCGCGGTCACGCTTGCGGTAGCGCTCGACGACGGTGACGTGCGAGCGCATGACGTCGCCGACGCGCAGGGGGCGGAACAGCTGCCACTCCTGACGGGCGTGCAGGTTGCCGATCAGGTTCGGCAGGTACCACGAGAGATCGCGGTAGACCTCGGAGTGATAGAGGAGGGCGGGCGCGGGGTCGGCCGGCAGGTCGTCGCCGGCAACCCCGGCGCGGTAGCGCGCCACGTCGTCCGCGGCCACGCGAACCTCGCGCCCCCCCACGTCCTGGCCGACGTGCACGCTACCGGGTGCGAGGAACGGCGTGGCCTGTGCGAGGGGGGCGGTCACGGGCGGGGCTATAGCACGTTCACTCGCGGCGGCCAGAGACCAGTGCGGGTGGCCTTGGCCGCTATTCGGCGCTACAGGTCGAGCGAGAGACGGTGCTCCTAGCGGACGATACAAGCACGCTCGTTGAGCCAGGCCGTGAAGGAGCTGGCGGCCACGCCGGCGGGGAGCCGGGCGATCGTCAGCATCTGTGCCTGGCGGCCAGGGCACCGTGGCGCTCCTCGAGGCGTGCCACCCTCCCGGCGCCGCCGTCGTGACCCGCGAGAGCCGGCTCTGTATAGTCCGACGCTCGAGATGGCGATCTACCTTCTGCGACACGCCGAGACGGACGCCAACGCGACGCGCGTCGTGCAGCTGCCGGAAGCTCCGCTCAGCGCACGCGGACGCGACCAGGCGGCGCGGCTGGCGCGACGGCTCGCCGGCGAGGGCATCGCCCGCATCCGGACCAGCGATCTCGCCCGCGCCCGCGAGACCGCGGAGGCCGTGCGGGCGGCGACGGGCGCGCCGCTCGAGGTGGACCCGGTGCTGGCGGAGCGCAACTACGGCGCAGTGCGCGGGACGCCGTACGCCGACCTTGCCACCGACATCTTCGCGCCGAACTACGAGCCGCCGGACGGCGAGACGTGGGCGACGTTCCATGCCCGGGTGGATGCGGCGTGGGCGGCGACGCTCCGGCTGGCGGCCGAGACGGCGGGCCACGTGGCGGTCGTCACCCACGGTCTCGTCTGCGAGGCGGTCCTCCAGCGGCATCTCGACGGCTCGTGGGACGTCCACGCGGGCCGATGGGGAAACACCTGCGTGACGGTGGTCGAGCCCCCACGCGCGGTGCAGCTACTCGCCTGCACCGCCCACCTCGAT
>JBKPDC010000009.1:0-5869 GCA_046727715.1 Thermodesulfobacteriota bacterium | reverse complement strand
CGTCGTAGGGCGCATGTTCCGGCCAGCCGAGGGTGCCGTCACCGTGGCGGACGAACACGTTGTCGAATCCGAGCCGCGCGAGCCGCCACGTCGCGATCTCGGCCAGCTCCTCGTGGCGCTCGATGGTGTAGACCTCGCGGGCGATGCGGGCCAGGACGGCCGCCGCGTAGCCCGACCCGGTGCCGATCTCGAGCACACGGTCGTGGGGGCCGAGCCGCAGGGCCTCCGCCATCAGGGCCACGATGAACGGCTGGGAGATCGTCTGCCCCTGCTCGATGGGCAGAGGGTTGTCCTGATACGCGAACTCCTCGAGGTCGGGCGGCAGGAAGTGCTCACGCGGGACCGACCGCATGGCCGCCAGTACCGCCGGGTCGCGCACCCCGCGGCTGGCGATCTGGCGTTCGACCATGCGCTCGCGCTGCGTTGCGAGATCGGGCATCGCTCCGCGTAGCAGCCGCCATGCCATGGCCGACGCACGGGCCAATGACGCGACCCCCCGGCGATCACACCCAGCCCATTCCCAAGTTTGAGAAGGCCCTTCACGGGATGGGCGATCCAGGATGGCAAGCCACTTGCGACCGGCAAAACCCGTGACCGCCGACCTCCGCGATTATGCAGTCGAAGAGATCCTGCGCGACGGCGGGTCGATCCACATCCGTGCGATCCGGCCCGACGACCGTGCGCGGCTGGCCGACCACTTCCACCGCCTGAGCCCGCGCTCGGTCCGCCTCCGCTTCCTGGGCGCCAAGCGACGCCTGAGCGAGGCCGAGCTCGACTACTTCACTCGACCGGACTTCGTGCGCCATGTGGCGCTCGTCGCCACCCTGCGCGAGGGGCGCGCGGAACGCATCATCGGTGTCGGTCGCTACAACGTGGAGGACGACGGCGGCGCAGCTGCCGAGGTCGCGTTCGCGGTGGCCGACGAGCACCAGGGGCGCGGCATCGGCACGCTGCTGCTCGAGCACCTGCTGGGCCTCGCGCGCGAGCGCGGGATCAGCGAGTTCCGCGCCGACGTCCTTGGCGACAACAACCAGATGCTCGACGTCTTCCGGCACACCGGCCTGCGCGTGAGCCGCGCGACCGACGCCGGCGTCATTCACGTGTCGTTCCCGACTGCCGAGACGGAGGAGTCGCGTGCGGCCGCCGAGGCGCGGGGCCGCCAGGCGGCGGCCGAGAGCGTGCGGGCGCTGCTCGCGCCGCGCTCGGTCGCGGTCGTGGGTGCGTCGACGCACGCAGGCACGATCGGCGCGGCGCTGCTGGCCAACGTCCGAAGCGCGGGCTTTCGGGGACCCATCTATCCCGTCCACCCGGAGGCGCGCGCGGTCCAGACCCTGCGCGCCTATCCACACATCGGCGCGATCGGCCAGCCGGTCGATCTCGCGGTCATCGCCGTCCCCGCCGCGGCAGTCGAGGGCGTGATCGACGAGTGCGCGTCGGCGGGCGTCCGCGGCGTGGTCGTGATCTCGGCGGGCTTCGCCGAGGCCTCGGACGACGGCCGCGCCGCCCAGCAGCGGCTCACGGCCCTGGTGCGCGGCTCGGGGATGCGCATGGTGGGCCCCAACTGCCTCGGCGTGCTCAACACGGACCCGGCCGTTTCGCTGAACGCGACCTTCGCGCCGACCTGGCCGCCGGCGGGGAACGTCGGCATGCTGTCGCAGAGCGGCGCGCTCGGGATCGCCGTCCTCGATCACGTCCGTGCGCTCGACCTCGGCATCTCGACGTTCGTGTCGGTCGGCAACAAGGCCGACGTGTCGAGCAACGACCTGCTTTGCTACTGGGCGGACGACCCGCGCACCGCGGTGATCGTCCTCTACCTCGAGAGCTTCGGGAATCCCTGCAGGTTCGCGCGCATCGCCCCCGAGGTCGCGCGCCGCAAGCCGATCGTCGCCGTCAAGTCGGGACGCTCCGCGGCCGGCACGCGCGCCGCGTCGAGTCACTCGGCGGCGCTCGCGAGCCTCGACATCGCCGTCGATGCACTCTTCGAGCAGGCCGGGGTCATCCGCACCAGCACGCTCCAGGAGCTCTTCGACGTGGCGTCGCTGCTCGCCACACAGCCGGTGCCCGCGGGGCCACGTGTCGGCGTGGTGACCAACGCCGGCGGGCCCGGCATCCTCCTGGCCGACGCCTGTGAGGCGCACGGCCTGGCGCTTCCCGAGCTGGCCCCGCTGACGCTCGCCGGGCTGCGCGCGCTCCTGCCGCCGCACGCGAGCGTCGCCAACCCGATCGACCTCCTCGCGTCGGCCACGCCGGAGCAGTACGCGCGGGCGCTGGAGGTGGTAGGCGCCGACCCGTCGGTCGATGCCCTGGTGGTGGTCTACGTGCCGCCCATGGTCACCGCTCCCGAGGAGATCGCCGCCGCCATCGCGCGCGGCGCCTCGAACGTCCCGGCCGAAAAACCGGTGCTGACCGTCTTTCTCTCGTCGCGCGGCGCGCCCGCAGTGCTCGGCACCGGGCGGCGCGGCCGCCTGCCGGCCTACCCCTATCCCGAGAACGCGGCGCTCGCTCTCGCCGCCGCCGAGCGCTACGGGCGCTGGCGCCGGCGGCCCCGGGGTACGGTGCTCGAGCTCGGCCGCTTTGCGGAGAGTGCGGTCCGGGCGGTGATCGACCGGGTGCTCGCCGGCCGCGCCGAGCCATGCTGGCTCGGACCCGAGGACCTCGCGCTGGTGCTGCGCGCGGCCGGCATCGACTTCGCCGCCGGTACGCAGGTCGCACCCGCCGAGGCCGAGGCCGCGGCCGAGCGCCTGGGGTTCCCGCTGGTGGCGAAGGCGGTCGCCCCGGGCCTCCTCCACAAGAGCGACGTGGGCGGCGTCGTGCTCGGCCTCGAGTCGCGCGCGGCGGTCGCGCGTGCGGTGGCGACGCTCCGCGAGCGCATGCACGCGATCGGGATTCCCCTCGAGAGGGTCTTCCTGCAGCGCGAGGTGCGCGGGGGGATCGAGGCCCTCGTGGGTGTCACGACGGATGCCACCTTCGGCCCGCTCCTCGTGTGCGGGCTCGGCGGTGTGCTCGTCGAGCTGGTGCGCGACGTCGCATTCCGCCTCCCGCCGGTGAGCGACGTCGACGCGCGCGAGATGCTCTCCCGCTTGCGGGCAACCCGCCTGCTCGACGGCTACCGCGGCGGGCCGCCGGGGGACCGGGAGGCGCTCGTCGCGCTCATCACGCGCATCTCTGCGCTGGTCGAGGTCGTGCCCGAGCTGTGCGAGCTCGATCTCAATCCCGTCAAGGTGCTCGAGCCTGGCCGGGGCGTGGTCGTCGTCGATGCCCGGATGCGGGTGGGCCGTGTCGCCTGACCTGGGCCTGGGCAGCGCGTACGAACCTTGCGACTCCTCTGGCCGGCACACTGGTGCGTCTGGTAGCCGTGGCCGGATGGGGAAGACGGCACGGAGTGGATCCAAAGCGCGCACGACCTCGGCGGTTCGGCACGTGCTCTTGGCAGACGACGGCTCGAAGGCGGCGGCACATGCCCGCGGGTTCGCCCTGATGCTGGCCGCCGCCACCGGTGCCCGGCTCACGGCGGTCTACGTGCGCGATCCCGTGGAGAGCCGCGAGGAGGGGCGCCGCAAGCTCGCGGTCATGCTGGCCGCAGCCGCTGCCGCGGGCCAGCGCTGCACGGCCGCCGTCGAACCGCCCGTCGGCATCACCAACCGGGGACGACGCATCATCGCCGCCGCAACGCGCCGCCGCACGGATCTCATCGTCGTTGGGGCGCGGGGCGCCGGGCTCGTGCGCAAGCTCCTCGGGAGCGTGAGTAGCTACGTCGTCTCTCATGCGCGCGTCTCGGTGTGCGTGGTGCGCTGATCGCTCGGCCAACTCTTCGTGACGCGTCCGGGTTCGCGTGGCACCATCTCCGACCCGGCTGCAGGGCATCGGGCGCGTGCGGTCGTGGGTGCTCCGCCGGGCGACGTGACCGATCAGGACGTCCCGTAGCGCGACAGGAGGCGGCGCGCGACGGTCATCTTGTGCACCTCGTCCGGCCCATCGTAGATGCGCGCCAGGCGCGCCTGGCGGTAGAACATCGAGAGCGGGTGGTCCTCGGTCACCCCGGCGGCGCCAAACACCTGGATCGCACGGTCGATCACGGCGTGCAGCACGCGCGCACCGAAGAACTTGATGAGCGCGATCTCCTCGCGTGCTCCGCCCGCACCCTCCGTGTCGATCTTCCACGCCGCGTGCAACGTCATCAGCCGCGCGGCCTGGATGTCGGCACGGCTCTCGGCGACCCAATCCTGGATGTTCGCCTTGCGCGCCAGCGTGCTGCCGAAGGCTTCGCGCTGGGTGGCGTAGCGGCACATCATCTCGAAGGCGCGCTGCGCCATGCCGAGCCAGCGCATGCAGTGGTGGATCCGTCCCGGACCGAGCCGCTCCTGGGCGATCACGAATCCCATGCCCTCCGGTCCAAGGAGGTTCGTCACCGGCACTCGGCAGTCCTCGTACCGGACCTCGGCGTGGTGGTTGTCGTCCTCACCCATCACGGGGATGCCGCGCTCGATATGGAACCCAGGGGCATCGGTTGGCACGATGATCTGGCTGAAGCGGAGGTAGGGGTTCAGCTCGTCGGGGTTCGTCATCGCCATCACGATGGCGAACGAGGCGCCGTGGGCGCCGCTGGTGAACCACTTGTGCCCGTTGATGACCCAGTGGTCGCCGTCGCGCACGGCGGTTGTGCGGAGCAGCCTCGGGTCGGAGCCCGCCACCTCGGGCTCGGTCATGGAGAAGCAGCTCCGGATCTCCCCGTCGACGAGCGGCCGCAGCCAGCGCGCCTTCTGCTCGTCGCTCCCGTGCCGCCAGAGGATTTCGGCATTGCCGGAGTCGGGCGCCTGGGAACCGACGCACACCGGCGCGAGCGGGCTGCGTCCCAGGACCTCGTTCACGAGGACGTAGTACATGAAAGGAATCCCGGCCCCACCCGCTTCCGCCGGCAGATGGAAGGCCCAGTAGCCGAGCGCCTTCGCACGGCGCTGCACCTCACGGATGTGCGGCGGGTATGCCGGCCCACCGGCCTCGAGCTTCCACGTGCGGGGCGCACGCTCCAGCGGGTAGACATGCTCGTCCATGAAGCGGCGCACGCCGTCGCACAGACGCTCGATCTCTTCGGGAACGGTGAAATCCATCGCTGAACTCTCCCCCGCCGCGAGCGTTCACGTCGAGCCAGGGTGGCGGCGCGACGATCTGAACATGCCCCGCTCTTCCGAAAAAGGCGAATGTCCGGGCATCGCCGCTCCGATGTATCGGATGCGATCGTGCGGTAGTCGGCGAGGTTGCCCCCAATCGGGTCTGGCAGGCTCCTTGCGTCCGCAGGCCGGTAGCAGTGGAGGCGCGTCATGCGGATCCGTACTATTCTCTGCCCGATCGATTTTTCGAACCTGTCGGCACGGGAGCTCGATATCGCGGCGGAGGCGGCTCGAGTCTTTGGCGCCCGCCTCGTCCTGCACCATAACCGCCTGGCCATTGCCCCCGGCCTGGCCAGAGGCTGGGACTGGGAGGCGACACACTTCACGCAGACCCTCGGCGAGGCCGAGGCGGAGCGGCGGATGGCTGCGGCGCTTGCCGCGGTGCCGGCGGGGGTTCCCGCCGAAGGCGTGATCAGCGCCGGACCACTCGCGCCCGTCGTGCTGTCGCTGGCCGAGCGGCTGCCCGCCGACCTGGTCGTCATCGGGTCGCACGGGTGGAGCACCGAGGAGCACGCATCCGTCACCGAACGGGTCATCGCGCAGGCGCCGTGCCCCGTGCTGACCCTGCATGACGGGGGCGAGCCGACGCCGCGCCTGTGCCTCCGTGCGGAGGACGGTACGCCGCCGCGCGTCGTGGTGCCGACGGACCTCTCGCCCACCTCGCGGCACGCGGTCGAGTACGCGTATGCCCTCGCCCGGAT
>JBKPDC010000008.1:0-5442 GCA_046727715.1 Thermodesulfobacteriota bacterium | reverse complement strand
CTGCTCGAACGGCCGGACGGGGCCACGCCAGCCGAGTTGCTCGCCCTGGTGTTCGTCGGCCAGGGCCGCGATCCCGAGTTCGGCACGCGTTTCCTCGACGTCCTGCTCGGTGCCGACCCGCGCTTCGCGTTCGATCCAGGCGCGCGGCGCTGGCGCGCCCGCATCCACGACGCGCTCTGCCGGCCGCTTGCCGGGCAGCCGTTCGTCGTTGTCGACCTCGAGACCACCGGCGGCGGTCCGGCCGACGGCGGCATCACCGAGATCGGCGCGGTGCGCGTCGTCGACGGGCGGCTGCTGGACACCTTCGCGATGCTCGTGAACCCGGGCCGCTCGATCCCGCCGTTCGTCTCGGCGCTCACCGGCATCACCGACGCCATGGTCACCTCCGCGCCGCCCATCGGCGAGGCGCTGCCCCGCTTCCTCGACTTCGCCGGCGATGCCGTGCTGGTCGCCCACGACACCCGCTTCGACGTGGCGCACCTCGACGCCGCACACCGCGCGCTCACCGGACGCGGACTCGCGCGACCCGCGCTGTGCACGCTCCGGCTGGCGCGACGGCTCATGCCCGAGCTGCGGCGCCGCTCGCTCGACGCCGTCGCCGCCGCGCTCGGCATCTCCTGCCACGACCGCCATCGCGGGCCGGGCGACGCACGCATCGCGGCCGAGATCCTATGTGTCCTCCTCGAGCGCGCGGCCGAGCGCGGCATCGGCCGAGTCGACGAGCTGCTCGCGCTGCAGCACGCCGCGAGCGACGGGCAGCCGTTCGTGGTGCACGTGCCCCGCGAGCGGGTCGGCGAGATTCCCCCGTCGCCGGGGGTGTACCACCTCCTCGGCCAGGACGGGCGGCTGCTCTACGTCGGCAAGGCCAGGCGGCTCCGCGACCGCCTGGGCAGCTGGTTCAGCAACGCGCGCGGGCACTCGCGCCGTGCGCTCGAGCTGATCCGGCAGGTGTACGACGTCCGAGTCACCGAGACGGGGTCGGAGCTGGCGGCGGCGCTGCTCGAAATGCGGCAGATCCGGGCGCTGAAGCCGCCCTACAACCGTCGGGGGCGGCAGCTCCCGCGCGTCGCCTTCCTTCGCCTCACCGTGCGCGATCCGTTCCCGCGACTGTCCGTCACCCGGCGGCTCGGGACGGACCGTGCCGCGTATCTCGGTCCGTTCGCCAGCGGCGACGTGGCCGAGGGGGTGCAGGCGGTGCTGGCGCGCGTCTTCGGGCTGCGCACGTGCGCCGGCCCCCTCGCGCCGTCGGCCGCGGTGAGCCCGTGCCTGCTCGGGCAGGTCGGCACCTGTCCCGCTCCGTGCGCGGCCCGCATCGACGGGGCGGCCTACCGCCTGCTGGTCGACCGGTTCCTCGACTTCGTCGACGGCCGTGACGAGGGCGCGGTGACGCGGCTCGTGGCGCGTCGCGACGCCGCGGCCGACGCGCTGCGCTTCGAGGCCGCGGCCCGTGCGCAGCGCGACCTGCTCGTCCTCGAGGACCTGCGCCGCCGACGCGAGCGGCTGCAGTGGATCTTGGCGCGGCAGAACTTCGTCGTCCTGCTGCCCACGGCCGACCGCGACGGCGCGCAGCTCTATGCGGCGCTCGGGGGGCGCCTCGCCCTCGAGCTCGAGGTGCGCGCCAGCGCAGATCTCGTTGCCGCGGTTCAGCTGGTGCGCGAGCGCTTCGCGCGCTGGCAGGACGCGCCGCTCGAACGCGACGACGTGGCCGCCAGCACCATCCTGTCGGCGTGGCTGCGCGATCGCGGGCAGGAGGGACTGATCCTCCCGCTGAACGGCCCCGACGCGCTGGCCGAACGCCTGGATGAGCTGGTGGTCACCTTGCAGGATCTGCGCCAGCGGGAGCCGCTGCCGCGGATCGACGGGCTCGCGTGAAGTGCCCGCCGGCCCGTTCGCGCATCGCGGCCGGCCTCAGGCTGCTCCCCACGCGTAAACGCTGGGCGCCTGGTGGTAGGCCCGCGTCAGTGCGGCGACGAAGGCCGGATCGTGCAGGGGGTCGGCGGATTTTGGCGCCTCGACGCCGCGCGCGGCCAGATCGGCGCGCAACGTGTCGAGCACCACTGGCAGCGTGAGGGTGTCGCGCTGCTCGTCGTGGAGACGGGCCTCCTCCGCGTCGCGGAAGACGATCGCCTTCCACGACAAGCTGACGCGCACCCGCGTCGCAGGATAGCGAGCCAGCACGCGCCCGGCCTCGCGAACCTCCCAGGTCCCGGCGCCTGCGAAGGCCAGCTGGGAGTCGAGTGTGAGGCCGCGCACCATGTCGTCATCGGGACCGCCGACGGCCTCGACACGGTGGAACATGACGTCGTTGTCACCGACCAGCGCGGTGTTGGTGCGTGGCGGGAGGCTTCTCGGGGAGGCGTCAGGCCCGTCGGGCCAGTAGGTGAGGGCGCCGCCTTCGCCCTCGTAGAACCAGGCCACGGCGGTGGCGATGCGCACCCGCCAGCGCTCGAAGAGGCCCGAGCGGCCCATTGTGACGAGCAGCCATACCGGCACGGTGGTGCGGTCGACGCCGCGGAAGGCGGGGATGTCGGTGTGGCCACCGTCGCCACACAGCATGGGGAGGGTCAGGTTGACGTAGAGGATCTGCGGCCGCACGACCTCGGCATCGAACAACCGCCGCGCGGCAGAGGTCAGCGGCGCGCAACGGAGCAGCGGCTCGACGCCGTCGACGAGGGGACGGTCGTAGGCCCAGTCGCCGCGGAACACGGGACCGACGACCATGCCGGTGCGCGCGTCGGGGCTGCCGTTCCGCTCGGCGGTGTCGCTGAGCGCGCGCATCTCCTCCGCCGACGCGAAGTAGCGCTGCACCGGCCAATACGGCGCGTGGCGCTCGACGAGCGCCGGCACCAGGGTCGGGTCATCGAGCAGGCGGTCGAGGACGATCGGGGCGCGTGGCGGCACCCGGTCTTCGTACACCCTACCGCGACGGCGCGGCAATCGTCGGATCGACCTTGGTCACGATCTTGGGCTCGAGCGTCAGGATGCCGCCACCGAGCGGGATCATGCGGCCGTCGGGCAGCACCCGCAGCCGCTGGCCGCTCCACTCGACGTCGCGGCCGAGCCACGATGCCACCCACACCGTCGAGTAGGCGAGGTCCTTCAGCGGCACGAGCCACAGGTACCGCGGCGTCTCGACGTCACCGAACCAGGCGAGGATCACGCGCAACGACCCGCCGCGGGTCGCGAGCGCGATCGCCAGGGCCAGCCATCCGATCACCGCGCCACCGGTAGCGAGCACGGACAGCACGCCCCAGAACATGGTGTGGATGACGAGGGTGGCGAACCAGTTGAAGGGCTGACAGACCCGATAGGTGCGCGCCCAGCGCAGCTGATGGCGCCACACGTCACCCATCGTGCGCGTGTCCAGCACCGTGTCCACCATGTAGGGCAGCAGCATCAACTGCCACCCCGCCTCCGCGAGGCGGGCGCCGAGCTGGTAGTCGTCGGCGAGGTGGTTGCGCAAGGCTTCGAACCCGCCGATCTGCTGGAGCGCGGCGCGCCGGAAGGCCATCGAGGCGCCGTATGCGTAGCGGAAGCGTTGCACCCACTGCGCCATCATCACCATCGGGAGGAAGTCGGTGTTGATGAAGAGCGACTCGATCACCGAGGGCAGGCCGAGCGTGGCGCGGCCGCGGTACAAGCAGGTCGTGAGGCCCACCGCCGGATCCGCCAGCGGCGCCACCAGCGTGCGCAGATAGTCCGGCCGCACGCGGATGTCGGCGTCGCTCAGCACGAGCACGTCGTGCCGCGCCTGGCGCATCATGTGCACCAGGCTCGCGATCTTGCGGTTGGCGCCGTGCTCGCGGCCGACCGAGAGCGTGATGTGGCGATGCGGGAAGCGACGCTTGAGCGAGCGCACGACCTCGATGGCCGGATCGGTCGCATCCTCGACGCCGAAGACGATCTCGTAGTCCGGGTAGTCCTGACGACAGAAGCTCTCCAGATTGCCGGCGAGCTCGAAGCCGGGCCCCTTGAGCGGCTTCAGCACCGTCACCGGCGGGCGATGCTCGCCGGCCGGCCGCGACGCGCGCCGGAGGAAGCGGCGGGCGGCCAGCATCTGCACCAGCTGGTAGGCGCTCGCGACGGCCGAGCAGGCGAGCACGGCGATGACCAGCTGGCCCATGCTCACGCCGCCGCGCCGCGCGGCGCCGCGTCGCGGCGCCCTGCGATCTGGCGTCGCTTCCACATCGCGCCCAGGAACTGCCGCCCCTCGGCGAGCAGCCGCTTCCGCTCGTCACGGTCGCGCGCCATCTTCTTGAGCGACTTCCAGATGTAGCGCCGGCTGAAGTAGTAGCGGCGGTAGAACGTCTCCACGGCGCGGAAGATCTCCTGGGCCGACACGTCCGGGTAGCTCACGGTGCACCTCTGGTAGCCGGTGTCGTCGACCAGGCTGTCCACGGTGAGGTAGCCGTGCTCGCGCACCCAGTCGTACATCGCGGTGCCGGGGTAGGGAGACGCTAAGGACACCTGAAGCGTCTCTGGCCGCATCTCCTCGGCGAAGCGTATCGTCTCCTCGATGGTCTGCCGCGTCTCGCCCGGGAGGCCCAGGATGAAGGTGCCGTGGATCAGGACGCCGACGTCGTGGCAATCGCGGGTGAAGCGTCGCGCGCGCTCGACGCTGACACCCTTCCGGATGTTGCGCAGGATCTGCTCGTTTCCCGACTCGTAGCCGACGACGAACAGCCGGAGCCCGTTGTCCTTGAGCGCCGCGAGCATGTCGCGGTCGACATTGGCGCGCGAGTTGGTGGACCAGCTGAGACCGAGCCGCCCAAGACCCCGGGCGATCTCAACGGCGCGCTTCGGATCGGCGGTGAAGGTGTCGTCGTCGAAGAACAGCTCCTTCATCGCGGGGAAGCGGCGCTTCAGCTGCGCACACTCCTCGAGCACGTTGGCGACGCTGCGCGTGCGGTAGGAATGCCCGGTGGTGACCTGCGGCCAGAGGCAGAACGTGCACCGCGCCGGGCAGCCGCGGCCGGTGTAGAGCGACACGTAGGGGTACTGGCAGTAGGGACTGTTGTACTTCTTGTAGTCGAGGTCGCGCGCGTAGACCTCGGTGGCGAACGGCAGCGCGTCGAGCTGCTCGGTGGTGAGCGGCGGCGCCTCCTCGGTCTGTATGTAGCGGCCCTCGCGCAGGAAGCTGATCCCCCGCACGTCGTCGAACGGCCGTCCCTCGGCGACCCCCACCACCGCGAGGTCGAACTCCTTGCGCGCGACGTAGTCGATCGCGCCGGCGAAGCGCAGCGATTCCTCCGCCCGCGCGCTCACGTGACCGCCGACGAAGCCGATCAGGGTGTCCGGCCTGGCGGCCTTCAGTGCCTGCGCCGTGCGCACGTCGGCACGGAACGACGGCGTGCTCGTGTGGACCACGACGTGATCGTAGTCGCGCGCGACGCGCGCCACGTCCTCGACCGTCAGGCGCTCGGGCGGCGCGTCGAGCAGGCG
>JBKPDC010000007.1:0-4026 GCA_046727715.1 Thermodesulfobacteriota bacterium | reverse complement strand
TCTTTCTTCAGGATGCGGAGCACGCCGGCGCGCTCGGCGGGCAGCTCGGTGGTGGCCTTGTCGCTCTCCAGCTCGAGTAGCACGTCGTCGGGGCCGACGGTGTCGCCATCGTTCTTCGCCCAGCGGGCGATGGTCGCCTCGGTGACGGACTCGCCGAGGCTCGGGATGCGCACCTCGAACATGTCCGCCCTCAGGAGCGCGCGAAGGCGCGCGTGACCAGCTCGGCCTCTTCGGCCTGGTGGACCTTGTACGAGCCGGTTGCCGGGCTCGCCGCCGCGTCGCGCGCGACACACGACAGCGTGCGCCCGGCGAGGAGCGGCCGCAGCAGCGGCTCGATGAAGCGGAGCGCGCCCATGTTGGCGGGCTCCTCCTGCACCCAGTAGACCTGCCCCGCGTTCGGATAGGCGGCCAGGATCGTCTCGAGTTCCTTCCTGGGGAAGGGGTAGAGTTGCTCGACCCGGATGAGCGCGGTGGCGCCGGCGCTGCGCTCGCGACGGCCCGCCAGCAGCGCGTAGTAGATCTTCCCGCTGCACAGGAGCACGCGGCGGACCGCGGCGGGATCGAGCGTCAGGTCGGCCTCCGGCGCGCCGCGCACGGCGACGTCGTCGAGCACCGTCTCGAACTGCCCGCCGGTGAAGTCGTCGAGGCTGGAGGTGGCCGCTTTGTGCCGCAGGAGGCTCTTCGGGCTCATGATGACGAGCGGCTTGCGGAAGTTGCGGTGCATCTGGCGGCGCAACGCGTGAAAGTACTGCGCCGGCGTGGTGAGGTTGCAGACCTGCATGTTGTGCTCGGCGCAGAGCTGGAGGAAGCGTTCGAGGCGCGCGCTCGAGTGCTCGGGTCCCTGCCCTTCGTAGCCGTGCGGCAGCAGCAGGACGAGCCCGCTCATGCGCTGCCACTTCGACTCGGCGCTCGCGATGAACTGATCGATGACGATCTGCCCGCCGTTGACGAAGTCGCCGAACTGCGCCTCCCACACCACGAGCTTCGTCGGGTCCGCCATGGTGAAGCCGAACTCGAAGCCGAGGCAGCCGTACTCCGACAGCATGCTGTCGATGACCACGAACGGCGCCTGCCCGGTGCGGATGTGCGCCAGCGGCACCCACTCCGAGCCGTCCTCGAGGTCGAACAGCACGGCGTGGCGGTGGCTGAACGTGCCGCGACGGGTGTCCTGGCCGCTTAGCCGGACGGCCGTGCCCTCGAGGACGAGCGAGCCGATCGCCAGCGCCTCGCCGCAGCCCCAGTCGATGCCCTTGCCCTCCGACACCATCGCGGCCCGCTGCTCCATCATGCGGAGCACCTTCGGGTGCGGGTGGAAGCCGTCGGGGATGCGGGTGAAGGTCTCGGCGATCTCGCGCAACGTCTCGGCCGGCACGGCGGTGTGCGCCGACCAGTCGTCACCCGCCCAGCCGAGGCCCTTCCAGAGCCCGCCGAACACGAAGATCTGCTGGCGCGGCATGAAGTCGCGCGCGTAGCTCTGGGCGTCGACCAGCAGGTCACGGAACTCGGCGGCGCGTCGATCGGCCTCTTCGGCGGTGACGATGCCCGCGCCGATCAGGCGGTCGCGGTACTGGACGACCGGCGAGGGGTGCGCCGCGATCTCGCGGTACATCACCGGCTGCGTGAAGGTGGGATCGTCGAGCTCGTTGTGGCCGTGCTTGCGGTAGCAGAGGAGGTGGATGAACACGTCCTTCTTGAACTGCTGGCGGAACGCGATGGCGAGCCGCGCCGCCTGGATGGCCGCCTCGGGGTCGTCGCCGTTCACGTGGAAGACGGGCGCCAGGACGATCTTGGCGACGTCGCTGGGGTACGGCGTGAAGCGATACGCCTCGGGCGGCGTGGTGAAGCCGATCTGGTTGTCCACGATGATGTGGACCGTGCCGCCGGTGCGGTAGTTCTCCAGCTCGGAGAGCCAGAGCGTCTCGGCCACCACGCCCTGGCCGGTGAAGGCGGCGTCGCCGTGCATCTGCACCGAGACGACGCGCTTGTGCCGGGCGTCACCCAGATGCTCCTGCTTCGCCCGCACCATGCCCTCGATGACCGGGTCGACCGCCTCGAGATGGCTCGGGTTCGAGCTGAGCGAGAGGTGCACTTTCTGCCCGGCGCGCGTGGTGTGGTCGCGCGAGTAGCCCTGGTGGTACTTGACGTCGCCGTCGCCCGTCGCCTCGCGTGCCAGCAGGCTGCCCTCGAATTCCGAGATGACCATCTCGTAGGGCTTGCGCAGGACGTTGACGAGGACGTTCAGGCGCCCGCGATGCGGCATGCCGAGAACCATCTCCTCGACGCCCAGGTTGGCGCCCTCGTCGATCAACTCGTGCAGCATGGGTATGAGCGACTCGCCGCCCTCGAGCGAGAAGCGCTTGGCGGTGGGGTAGCGCGCCTGCAGGAACTGCTCGAAGCCTTCGGCCAGGACGAGCGACTCGAAGATGCGCACCCGGTCCTCGTTGCCGAGGGCGGGCTGGTTCCGCGTGGGCTCCATCCGCTCCTGGAGCCAGAGCCGCTGCTCGCGGTCGGGGATGTGGAGGTACTCGACGCCGAGCGTGCCGCAGTAGGTGGCCTGGAGGCGCTCGATCAGCTCGCGCAGCGGCACCGCGCCCACGCCCTGGAAGCTGCCCGAATCGACGATGCGGTCGAGGTCGCCCTCGCCGAAGCCGAACTCCGAGGGGTCGAGCAGTGGATGCCCGACGGGCTCCGGCCCGAGCGGGTTCAGGTGCGCGACCAGGTGACCCAGCTCGCGATAGGAGTGCACCAGGTCGAACGCGCCCATGTCCGGGGCGGGCTGCGCGACGAGCGCCGTACCCGGCAGGCGCTGCTCGGCCGGGGCCGCGTCCGTTCGCAGCGCGGCGGTCGCACCGTTCTGGCCGTCGGTGGCCAGCTCGAACCCGGCGAAGAAGAGCTGCCAGCTCTCATCGACGGATCGGGGGTCGTCCTTCCAGCGGCGATACTGCTCCGCGACGTAGTCCTTGTTGGCGAGCGCCAACCCTTCGAAGCCGTTCATCGGATCGAAGAACAGTTGTAGCGGGCGCTGGCAGCGATCGCCACCCGCCTGTGCGCGGGCGGCTTCAGCCCTCGGATTGCTTCACGCGGCGCCGGTGGTAGACACCCGCCGCGGCGAGGCAGGCCTGGAGCGCCGCCTCGGGGCTGTCGCCCTCGCCGATCGGCCGGAACGCCGAGGGATCGGCGCGATTGGCGGCGACGGCGAAAAAAGGTCCCGACGACGGGCCCTTGAGGGTGCGGAAGACCTTCACCTCGTAACAGACCTGCTCGCGGCCCTCGAAGTCGAAGGCGACCTGACACTCGGCGACGACCGCGGCGGCTTCGACCATGTGGTCGGTGAAGGTGATGCGCGTCCAGTCGAGGGGGTCTTTCATCTTCCCCACGCCGTCACGACGGCCCGTCTCTCGCGACGCGGTTGTCCGTCGTCCGCCACGTCGTCGAGCGCAGCAGCGCGGTGACCGCCTCCGCGAGTCGACGCTCCGCCTCCCACTGCTGGCGCGCAACACGTAGCACTGCCGGCCAGCTCCACGGACGCGCGAGCAGCGCCCGCGCCGCCGCCCGCGGGTCGATCTCGCCGGTGTCGAGGTCGAGCGCCTTGCCGAGAAACGGGAGGTCGTCGGCGTGGGCGTCGAGCACCACGCGGACAGCGGTGAAGGGGACGTTCCGGCGCGTGGCTTCGCTGGCGAGCGCCCAGCTCTCCATGTCGACCAGCACGGCTCCGCACCCGGCGGCCGCAGTCTTCTCCGCGGTGGTGACGAGCACCCCGGGGCTCGACGCGATCCCACCGAGCTGCGCGCCGAGCTCGGCCGCCGGCACCCATGCCGGGCTGCGTGCCTCCGGCCGGCAGGCGCGATCGAGTGCGACCACCTCCGTGGCGACGACGACGTCGCCCGTCCGCATCCAAGGCACGAGCCCGCCGCCGCAGCCGAGCGACAGGAAGCATCCGGCGGGCGGGACCGCGCGCGCGGCGGCGGCGGCGCGCGCGGGGCCGACGCCGACCTGCGTCAGCAGGCAGGACCCGCCGTCGCCGAG
>JBKPDC010000006.1:0-6892 GCA_046727715.1 Thermodesulfobacteriota bacterium | reverse complement strand
CCCGCTCTCGTTCTCGAGGATCTTCACTTCCTCGCCGCCCTTCACCCAGCGGGCGATCTCGTCGAGCGTCACGTAGCGGCTCTCGCTCGTGTCGTACAGCTTACGATTGCTGTACCGCTTGACGAGGCGCGCCATGGGTTCCGGTTATCACAGGGCCTGGTGCGCGTAAACCGGAGCGGGCCCGTAAAAGACGCGCGCACGCGGGCACCATCTCTAGATGGTGCCCGCTTCGTGGGCACCGACTCTAGGAGGCCGACACGAGACTGCGGCTCGGGTCGGTCTCCTAGCGGGTGCCCTGGCGAGTCCGGGACGACAGCAGCCCGCGTGCCATGTCTGCCAGGACCTCCCGCGCAACGGCCAAGGGGTCGGCGGCATCGCGAATGGGGCGGCCGACGACGAGATAGTCGGCCCCCGCGCGCATCGCCTCGCCGGGTGTCAGGACGCGCTTCTGGTCGTCGACGGCCGCGGTGGGCTGCCGGATGCCGGGGGTGACGATGAGGAACCCCGAACTCGCCTGCCGGCGGATGCGCGCGATCTCCAGGGGCGACGCGACCACCCCGTCCATCTCAGCCCGCTTGGCGAGGCGTGCGAGGCGGCCGACCTGATCCTCGACGTCGTCGTCCACACCCACCAGCCGCAGGTCGCGCCGGGCGAGGCTGGTGAGCACGGTGACCGCGAGGATGCGCGGGCGCCGCAGCCCCTCGCGGCGACAGACCCGTGCCACCTCCTCGCGCGTCCGGGTCATCATCGCGAGGCTGCCCGACGCGTGGAGATCGAAGAAACGGACCCCCAACCGCGCGGCCTCCACGCCCGCCTTGGCAACGGTGGTGGGAATGTCGTGGAACTTGAGGTCCAGGAACACGTCGCGGCCGTGCCGGTGGACCATCCGCACCACGTCGGGCCCCGCCTGGAGAAAGAGCTGCTTGCCGATCTTGAACGTCCCGACCTCGGGCGCGAGGAGCCTGACCAGCTGGTCCGCCTCCGCGAGCCGGTCGACGTCGAGGGCGAAGATGAGGCGATGCCGCAGGCTGTCGGTCGTACGCCGGATCACGAGCGGACCACCCGGGGCCCCACCATCGCGGTGACGCGCCCCGCGGCGTCCCCCACCGGCACCTCCACGACCTCGTTTGCTGCGCGCGCCTTCACCTCGACGCAGCCATGTGCCAGGGCGCGCGGGCCGACCGTGACCCGCACCGGCAAGCCGATCAGGTCGGCGTCTTTGAACTTCACGCCCGGGCGCTCGTCGCGGTCGTCGAGCAGGGCATCCACGCCAGCGGCGTCGAGATCGATGGCGATGCGCTCGGCGGTCTCGCGCAGCGTCGCATCGCCCAGGCTGACGGGCACGACGTGTGCACCGAAGGGCGCCAGCGGCGCGGGCCAGATGATGCCGGCATCGTCGTGGTGCTGCTCGATGGCGGCGGCCACGGTGCGCGTGATGCCGATGCCGTAGCACCCCATCTCGATGGGGCGCTCCTGGCCGTCGGCGCCAAGGAACGTGGCCCCCATCGGGCGCGAGTACTTCGTGCCGAGGGAGAACACCTGCCCCACCTCGATGCCGCGGTGGCCGGCGAACGTGCCACCGTCGCAGCGTGGGCAGGTGTCGCCCGCCCGCGCCTGGCGCAAGTCGGCGAACTGGACATCGGGGAAGTCGCGTGCCTGATCGACCCCGAGCAGGTGCTCGTCGCCGCGGTTGGCACCCGTCGCCATGCCTCGCACGCCGCGCAGCGAGGCGTCGGCGAGGAGGCGCACCCGGAGCCCGACAGGTCCGGCGAAGCCCACCGGGGCGCCCGTGATCTCCTCCACGGTGCGCTCGTCGGCGAGGTCGACCGCATCGCCGCCGAGCGCCGCCTGGAGCTTGGTCTCCGACACTTCGTGGTCGCCGCGCACCAGGACTCCGACGGAGCCGCCGCTCGCCGTCTGGTAGACGAGCGTCTTGATGAACCGCTCCGGCGGCAGTCCGAGGAAGGTTCCGACCTCCTCCACCGTGCGCTTGTCCGGCGTCGCCACGCGTTCCAGCGCGCCGCCGCTCGCGGGCGGCGGCGGGAGCGGCCGCACGTCGGCCTTCTCGACGTTGGCCGCGTAGCCGCAACGTGCGCACGACACGATGACGTCTTCACCCGACTCGGCCAGTACCTGGAACTCGTGCGACAGGTCGCCGCCGATGTCGCCCGTGTCGGCCTCGACGGTCCGGAAGGTGAGCCCGCAGCGCGCGAAGATGCGGCTGTAGGCGTCGTACATCACCTGGTATTCGCGCCGCGCGTCCGCGACGTCGGCGTGGAACGAATAGGCGTCCTTCATGATGAATTCGCGGCCGCGCATGAGTCCGAAGCGCGGCCGCACCTCGTCGCGGAACTTCACCTGGACCTGGTAGAGGGTCTTGGGCAGGTCGCGATACGAGCGCACCTCGCGCCGCGCCAGGTCGGTCACCACCTCCTCGTGCGTGGGGCCGTAGCAGAAGTCGCGGTCGTAGCGATCCTTCAAGCGCAACAGCGCCTTCCCGTACTTGTCCCAGCGGCCGCTCTCCTGCCACAGCTCGGCGGGAATCACCGTCGGCATCAGGATCTCCTGTGCGCCGGTGCGGTCCATCTCGTCGCGCACGATCGCCTCGAAGCGACGAACCGCGCGCAGCCCGAGCGGGAGGAAGTCGTAGATGCCGCGCGCGACCTGACGGATCATCCCGGCGCGCACCATCAGCTTGTGGCTCGTGACCTCGGCGTCCGCAGGGTCGTCGCGCAAGGTGGGAGCCAGGAGGCGGGAGAGTCGCGTCATTCGGCCGCCCCTCTTATACCAGGGCCCGCCGGAGTGCAGCCGCGACAGCACCCGGCGCCGCCCCGTGTCGGCGGAGGCAGGAATGGGACCCCGATCGTCACCTACTTGGCACGGTGGTCCATCAGGCATTGCAGCGCGAGGCCGCCGTGGCTCCACGCCGCGCCAGAGGCCATCGCCATCGCCACGAAGATCACCTCGCCGATCTCCTCGTCGCTGCACCCCCCCTGCGCCGCTTTCTGCGTGTGCGCGTCGATACACCACGGGCACTGCGTGATGTGCGCAATGCCGAGCGCGATCAGCTCCTTGGTCTTCACCGGCAGGGCGCCTGCGGCGAACGCCCTCTGGTCGAACTCGAGCCACGCGCGGTAGGCGTCGGGCGCCAGCTCGCGCATGCGGCGGAACACGGTTTTCACGTCGACCCCGTGGAACGTCATGCAAACCTCCTCGTCTGCCGATCTGGGCGCTCCCTTATACCACCGGCGCCGAGCGTACAGCCCGAACCGATTGGTCCGGCCACGCGGATCGGCTATACGCCCGCCGCACCCACGTCGCGCATGCCCTCACCTCGACCTCGTCGATGATCGACCTCCTCAAAGCGGCCGTCCTCGGCGTGGTCGAGGGCCTCACCGAGTTCGTGCCCGTCTCGTCCACCGGGCACCTCATCGTCGCGTCGCGACTGCTCGGCTTCGGCGATCCGACCTTCGAGATCTTCATCCAGCTCGGCGCCATCCTGGCGCTCACCTGGGAGTACCGCGCCACGCTGCTGCGGCTCGCCGCCGACGGCGTGCGACCGGGTCCCGCGCAGCGCTTCGTCCTCCACGTCCTGGTCGCCTTCCTGCCCGCCGCGGTCGTCGGCCTTCTCGCCCACGACTGGATCGAGTCGCACCTCTTCCGCCCCGCGACGGTGGCCGTGAGCCTCATCGCCGGCGGCTTCCTGATCCTCCTGCTCGACGGCCCCGGCCGCCGCCCCGGCCTGGCCCAGGTCGAGCACGTGACCCTCGGTCAGGCGATCGGCGTGGGGATCGGCCAGGTGCTGTCGCTGATCCCGGGCGTGTCCCGCGCCGGCGCGACGATTCTCACCGGGCTCGTCGCCGGCCTCGACCGCAAGGCAGCCACCGAATTCTCCTTCTTCCTCGCCCTGCCGACCATGTATGCCGCCTGTCTGTTCGCCCTGTGGAAGAGCCGACACGGCATCGACCTCGCCGCGGGTCTCGCGCTCGCCGCCGGCTTCGCCGCCGCGTTCGTCGCCGCGCTCATCGTCATCCGCGGGTTCCTGCGCTTCGTGCAGACGCACACGCTCCGTCCCTTCGGGTGGTACCGCATCGCGGCCGGCGTCGCGGTGCTCCTCTGGCTCGCCCTGGCGCGCTGACGCTCGCGCGCGCGGGCTACGACCGTTTGGGGCCGCTCCCGGCGCCCGCCCGGGCGCTGCCCGGCGTGTCCGCCAGATGCAGGCCGAGGGCCCGATCGACGAGCCGCGCGAGCCGCGTCGCCGGCGTCGCGATCTGACAGCGGGCGCCGCCGTGCACCAGGCCGACGATCTGCGCCGCGCCATCGACGAGGGGCGACCCAGAGTCGCCCGGCGAGCCGCGGATGCTCGTGAACAGCGCGTCGGGCAGCCTGGGCAGCGACTCGCAGCGACCCCGGTGGTCCACGCGTGCGTCCTGGGGGCGTGGCCGTTTCGGGTTGCCCTGGAAGTAGACCACGGTGCCGTCGATGGGGGGCCGGCGCGCGAGATCGAGCGGCGGGACACCCGCGGGTCGCTCGAGCCGGAGGAGCGCCTGGTCGGCGTCGGCGTCCACGGCTTCGACGCGCGCGTCGAGCGTCGCGCCGGCGCTGGTGCGCACGCGCAGCACGGCGTCCCGATCGATGCAATGAAGGGCCGTGGCCACCAGCGCCTGGCTCGCGGTCAGCACGCCGCCGCACTCGGACGGGAGGACGAGCACGCTCGACTCGCGCAGCGCACGCCGTACGACGAGCGGCACGGCGGGCGGGTTTGCCCCGACGGCCGCCGGGAAGGCGGTGGCGAGGACGAGCACGATCGCAGCCGCGAGGTGGATCATGCCGGTCGGCGCGCCAGCCAGCGCGCCACGGGAGCCGCGGTGCGCCGGCGCAGCTCCGCATTCAAGCGGAAGCGCTCGAGCGCCTGCCGCACCGCGCGCGCCGCCTCGGGGATCGGGTGGGCGCGGAAGAAGTCGCGGACCTCGCGCGCATACCGCTGCGTCCGCAGCGACGGCGTGGCGTCCACCAGCCGAGAGAGCATGAGCGGAGGGATGCGCTTGCGGACCGCCGCCCACCGCCGGCGCAGGAATCGCCACGCGGCCGCTCGCGCGGCGGGATTGCCGAAGAGCCGCATCAGCAGGAAGGCGACGTCCTGCGTCGGGATCTCGGGGGTGAGCAGCGCGGCCAGGGTCCGTTCGATCTCTCCGCGGGTGCGGAAGGACGCCAGGTTGAGCAGGAAGCGGCGTTGCTCCTGCGGCGTGCGCGCCGCAGAGGCCACATCGCGGTAGCGGTCGTACAGGGCGCCGTCACCGACGCGTGCCGCGAGCGCGGCCACCGGATCGGCGAGGTTGGGTTCGAGCGCCGCACGATCGCCGAGGTACGCGTCGAGACGGCGGCGTGCCTCGGCGAGGACGTCGGGCGCCTCGGCGACACCCCCCACGAGCCGCACCAGCGCCGCACGGCGCAGGCGGACCTCGTCCGCCTCCCCGTCCGCCGCCTCCCAGCCGAGGCTGGCGAGCGCGGGGCCGAAGCGCCGAGAGATCCACGCCCGGAACTCGGCCTGCTCCGGGCTCCCGGGTTCCAGCACTTGCTCGTCGAGTACCGCCAGCGCGCCGGCGACGCCGTCGAGCACGTCGTGATCGGGCTCATCGCCCAGAGCGTCGGCGAGATCGAGGAAGCTCTCGACGGGAGCCCGGGCGGCCCGTACCAGCGCCCACTGGTCGCCGACCAGCGCGAGCCGCTCGACGGCACTGAGCGCTTCGAGCGTGCGCAGGAGCGCCGCGAGCGAGTCGGCGTCGTGCCGCACGCGGTAGAACCCGCCCGCCGCCGCATTGCCGTACAGCCAGTCGGGGGCCCGCGCCGGCAGCGCGACCGTCTGCGAGACCTTGTCGACCAGGGCACGCGCCACACCGTCCCCGCGGCCGTTCACGCCCAGCCGCACCACCAGCGGCACCGGCCAGCGCTGCCGGCGCTTCGCCGGCGGAACCTTGGGGTCCGCGAAGAACCGCTCCTGCCGCACGCGGAGCGTGCGGCTATCGCGCGCGAGCGTCACCAGCGGGAATCCGGGCT
The DNA here is from genome assembly GCA_046727715.1 of Thermodesulfobacteriota bacterium. Classification (GTDB taxonomy): domain Bacteria; phylum Desulfobacterota; class Binatia; order DP-6; family DP-6; genus CAVQLX01. The sequence goes on along the minus strand of JBKPDC010000006.1, from coordinate 835 downwards.
GAGCGATCCAGGCCTGCGCCACGCGTGCCACGTCGGTTCCGGACGCCTCGCCGAGCGCGCGCCAGAGATCGGCCGCGACCGCATTCCCCTCGCGATGGCGCTTCATGTAGCGCCGCACGCCGTCGCGGAACACGTCGGCACCGAGATAGTGCTCGATCATGCGGACCACGGCGGCGCCCTTCTCGTAGGTGATCAGGTCGAAGTTCTCGGTCGCCTGCGCGACGCTCTGCACGGGGGCATAGATCGGGTGCGTGCTGGCGAGCCCGTCGAGCGCCAGGGCACTGGCGCGATCGTGCTCGAAGCCCTGCCACATGCGCCACTCGGGTTTCCACTGGTCGACGACCCGGTACGCCATCCAGGTGGCGAACGCTTCGTTCAGCCAGAGGTCGTCCCACCACGCCATCGTGACGAGGTCGCCGTACCACATGTGCGCCAGCTCGTGCGCGATGACCTCCGCAGCCCGCTTGCGCTCCGGGAGGGAGACCGTGGCCGGATCGAGGAGGAGCAGCGTCTCGCGAAAGAACACCGCGCCGGCATTCTCCATCGCGCCCGCCTCGAAGTCCGGCACGGCCACCAGGTCGAGCTTCGCGTAGGGATACGGGATGCCGAAGTAGTCCTCGAGCCGTGCGAGCGCCTCGGCGCCTGCCTCGAGGCCGAACCCGGCGAGGTGCGCCTTGCCGGGCACGTGCCAGACGCGGATCGGCGTCGCGCCGACGGTTCGCACCTCGCTCGCGTCCAGCGGGCCGACGGCAAGGGCGAAGAGATAGGTCGAGAGCGGCGGCGTGGCCTCGAAGTGCACGGTGCGCCGCCCGCCTGGTAGCGGCTGCTCGCGCGC
>JBKPDC010000005.1:0-3470 GCA_046727715.1 Thermodesulfobacteriota bacterium | reverse complement strand
CGGCCGGGCGCCAGCGACGCGAACGCGCTCGTCTCCGGCACGACCGTCACCTGACCCATCGGCTCGTCACCCTGGTAGGCGATCAGCGACGTGTCGAACGCGCCGGTCGCCTCGAAGAGGCCGAGGTACGTCGCCTGCTCGTCCTCCGTGACCGGCGACATGCCCCAGTGCGCCGAGAACGTCTCGTTGAAGACCGCGGCCGTGAGGGCCGCGCGGCGGTCGGGCGCGACGTCGCGCAGAGGGACGAGCCGGAACCCCGCGCGCTCGGCCGCCGCGACCGCGCTCTCCCAGCGCGCCACGAGCTCGGGTCGCACCGCGATCCGGTAGTCGACGAAGCCGCGCTCCGTCTCGAACCCGGCGTCCTTCAGGAGTGCATGGTAGTAGGACGGGTTGAAGCGCAGGATGCTCGGCGGGAGGGCCGTGTACTCGTCGATGACGAAGGGCATGTCGAGCGGCCCCATGCCGCAGCGCGCGGCGTCGGCGCCCTGCGCCGCCAGCCAGTCGCAGGCGGCGTCCATGAGCGCGCGCACGGCGTCGCGCGTGCCGGGCAGCGCCTCGAACTTGACCGCGTGCCCGAGGCGCTCGTGCCAGTGCCGCTGGTAGCGCGTGTCGATCACGGCCAGGACGCGGGCGACGATCTCCCCGCCGTCGCGGGCGACGAACGGCCGCACCAGGCGGTCGGCCGCCACCGGCCCCGTGCCGGCCACGAAGGGCGTCTCCAGTGCGAGGAACGCCGGCCAGAAGGCGCCGCGGCCGGCGTGGACGCGGTCGTGGAAGCGCACGAACTCCTCGATCGCCGCCGTCCTTTCGGGAACCTCGACGCGCATCGACGTACCCTACGCTGCCGCGCGACATCGGGGCAATCGAAAAAGCCGACGCGGCGCTTGACGAGCGACCCCCGTTCGGTCGATGCCCACCAGATGGCTCTCCTCGATCGCTTCCGCCTCATCGACCGCGTCGCGCTCGTCACGGGGGCGGGCCGCGGCATCGGCCGCGGCATCGCCCTCGCCTTCGCCGAGCTGGGCGCCGACGTGGTGTGCGCCGCGCGCACGGAGCGCGAGATCGACGCCGTGGCCGAGGAGGCGCGGCGCTTCGGCCGCCGCGCCCTGGCCGTGCGCTGCGACGTCACCGACGCCGCGCAGCTCGACGACCTGGCGCGCCGCACCGTCGGTGAATTCGGCCGCATCGATCTGCTGGTCAACAACGCGGGCGGCTTCCCGCCCATGCCCTTCCTCGACACCGACCTCCCCACCTGGGAGTGGTGCCTGCGCTTCAACCTCACCTCGGCCTTCGCGCTGACCCGCGCCTGCGTGCCGCACATGCTGGAGCGCGACGGGGGCGCCGTGCTCAACATCTCGTCCGCCGCGGGGCGCATCGTGCGCAAGAACTTCGTGGCGTACGGCACCGCCAAGGCGGCCCTCTCGTTCATGACCAAGCAGCTGGCGGCCGAGCTGGCGCCGCGCGTGCGCGTCAACGCGCTGGCGGTCGGCGCCGTCGACACGGCCGCGCTGCGGCCCTTCCTCACCGACGAGATCCGTCGCCAGATGGAGGCGCTGACGCCGATGCGGAGCATCGGCACGGTCGAGGACATCGCCATCGCGGCGGCGTGGCTGTGCTCGCCCGCCGGCGGCTGGGTCACCGGGAAGGTCGTCGAGGTGGACGGCGGCACCGAGTCCACCAACTGGCCGTTCGACTGATCCCCAGCGACCTGCGCTCCGCTCGGGTCACAGGTCGAGGAAGTCGACCAGCGCGCGCCGGATGTCGTCCCGGAGCGCCTCGGGCAGCGGACCCAGGTCCTGCCGGAAGAGATCGTTGTCCCAGGCAAGAATCTGGTCGACCAGGACGTCGCTGTCCTTCGTGAGTCGGCAGGTGCCTGCGGGAAGCCTCACGCGCAGGGGGAACGCGTCCTGTTTCACGAGCCTCGTCGTCAACGGAAGGACGACGGTGCTCCCGAGCCCGGCCTCGCCGAACTCGGTCGGCTGCACCGCGAGACACGGGCGTTGCTTGCCGGGCTTCGTGCCGATCCGCGGTTCGAGATCGACTACGTAGACGTGCCACTGGCGGGGCACCATCGGCATCGCGCCGGATCAGTCGAGGCGCCGGAACCGGCTGTGCCGCTGAAAGGCGCGGAGGGTGGCACGGCTCTCGCCGGCCACGAGCTTGGCTGCGCGACGCCAGCGGGCGACGCGTTCGGCACGCTCGGCGTCACGCTCCAGGAGGCTCAGGGCGGTCCGGACGACCTCGACCTTCGTGCGAGCGCCGATCCGTTTCTGGAGCTCCTCGATGCGAATCGCGTCCGCCTCTTGCAGCATCAACGGCTTGCCCACGGGGCGCCTCCTTGGGATATAGGTGTGAGTTTACTTTCACCTATACTCCCCACGGCCTGGTCTGCAAGCGTCCGCCAGGGCTCCTGGAGAACACCCGAACCAGACTTCCCCACCACCGGGCCACTCGCTATATCGCCCCACGGGTGGACGCGACGTGGAGGACACCGGGCGGGGAGGCTGCGGCAGCGCCCGTTACCCCGGCGCGTGCGTGGGTCGCCTTGCCCTGGCTCGCGATGGCTGGCGCCGTCGTCGGCGCGCTCACGGTGGTCCGCCTCCTGTTCGTCGCGCGCTCGGGCCTGAACCTGGACTTCGAGGAGGCGCAGTACTGGCTCTGGGCGCAGGCACCGGCGTGGGGCTACTGGTCGAAGCCCCCGATGGTGGCATGGCTCATCGCCGCCACGACGGCCGTCTGCGGCGATGCGGCGCCCTGCGTCCGGCTCGCCAGCCCGTTCCTCCACGCCGCGACGGCGCTCGTCCTCGGCGCGCTCGGCGCGGCACTCGGCGGCCCAGCTCTCGGGTTCTGGTCGGCCCTCACGTACGCCACGCTGCCCGGCGTGGCGCTGTCGGCGGTGCTCATCACCACCGACGTCCCCCTGCTCCTCTGCTGGGCGCTCGCGTTGCTCGCCTTCGTGCGGCTGCTCGCCACCGAGCGCTGGCCATGGGCGGCAGCCTTCGGCATCGCGCTCGGCGCCGGCATGCTCAGCAAGTACAGCATGCTCGTCTTCCCGCTATGCGCCGGCCTCTACCTCGCGCTCTCCGGCCGCCCCCTCCGGCTGCGCCACCTGGCCCTCGCCGCCGGGCTCGCCGCGTTGGTCGTTGCGCCCAACGTGGCGTGGAACCTGTCGCACGATCTCGGCACCATCCGGCACGCGCTGTCGCGCGTCCGACCGGGCGTGTCGAGTCTCCGGCCCGACGAGCCGCTGCTCTTCGTGCTGGCGCAGCTCGTCGTCTTCGGGCCGGTGCTGTGCGGCTGGCTGCTCGCACGCGGACTCAAGTTCTGGGGCTCGCCAGCCGACGATCCCCGCCTGCTGCTCGGCGCGTTCACCGTGCTGCCCCTGGCGCTGGCGATCGTGGTCAGCATCGTCGCACGCGCCAACGCCAACTGGGCGGCACCCGCGTACGTCGCAGGCACGGTGCTGGTCG
>JBKPDC010000004.1:0-10590 GCA_046727715.1 Thermodesulfobacteriota bacterium | reverse complement strand
CGCTCGGGCTCGGCGGCCCGGCGGGCGAGCTGCACGCCGTCGCCCTCGCCGGCGCCGCCGCGCGCCTCGACGCCATGCTGCTCGACGTCAAGCGCACGTTCGACGAGCTGGTGGTCGGCCTCGCATCCACGCCGGAGCAGGCGCGACGCATCCTCGACAATCGGCTCTACCAGAATCTCTCCGGGACGCTGGCGGGCAGCGCCGAGTACATGGCAGTGGAGAGCGTGCTCCGCCTCACGGAGACGGGGGAGCACGATCTCGTCGTCGTGGACACGCCTCCCGCGCGGCACGCCGTGGACTTTCTCGATGCGCCCCGCCGGCTGCTCGCGCTCCTCGACTCGCGTGCCTTCGCCATCCTGAAGGACCCGACAAGCATCCTCGGAGGCGCCGGGTCGCGGCTCGCCGCCCTCGTCCTGACGGGCGTCCTGCGCGGTCTCGAACGGTTCACCGGCATCGGACTCGTGCGCGAGATCGGCGACTTCGTGCGCGTCATCGAGGACCTCACCGGAGCCTTGCGTGCACGGGTGGCGCAGGTGGACGCCCTGCTCAAGAGCGACGCCGCGGTGCTCGTGCTGGTCACCGCGCCCGAGCCGCGTCTCATCACGGAGACGGAGGAGCTGGCCCACGCGCTCGCCGCCGTTCGCCTGCGCGTGCACGGCGTGGTCGTGAACCGCGTGCTGCCGCGCGCGGTGTACGGCGCGGACGCGGCCGCACCGGCGCCGCTCGGCGGCGTCACCGGCCCCCTGGCCGCACGCCTCGCGCGCGCCTTCGCCAACCTCCGCACGCTCGCCGCGCGGCAGGAGGCGACGCTGGCACCGCTGCTGCGCACCGCGGGCGCCCCGCTGCTCGCGGAGGTCCCGCTGCTGCCGACGGCGCCGGGGTCGCTCGCAGACCTCGACGTCGTGGCCGCCCACCTCCTGCCGGAACCGGGCGCCGCACCGTCGACCGCCGGTGGCGTCGGGTAGCGAGCCTGACTTCCGCGCGGGCATGCATCCTCTGACGCGCAACGTGCTCTGCGGCCTGAACCGGACGGTCGGCCACTGGCTGCAGCCGGGTACTTTCAGCCGCGCAGCGTGAGTGGGGAATCACGATCCTGTCCCGTCGCTTCGTCGAGGAGCTGATGGAGGTCCACCTGCGGGCTCGACTGCGGCTGGTCCGCTTCGCCGAGCGCGGTTGAGACCGCCATCAGGACGTGTGGGCGTACCAGCGCGTGGACGTGGGCGGCGCTACTCCGCGCCCCGGCTCGTCCGAGGCTTCGCCGCCTGCTTCCGCCCCCGCCGCCGCGCCGCTTCGAGGCGATCGACCTTGAGACTCAGGTTGGTCAGGTTGCCCTGGATGACCTCGAGCTTGGTGAGCAGCCGGTTCACGTCGGCGCGCGACGGCAGGTTCAGCAGCGAGAGCACGGTCTGCACGTTGCGGTCGATGGCGCCCTTGGTCTCGAGACCCCGCTTGAGCGCGCTCGTGACGGCCTGCGCGAAGAGCGGGCGCTTGAGCAGCTCCTCGGCGAGCCGCGCCAGCTGGTCGCGACTCAGCACGGGCCTGCCCGGCGTGCGCGCATGAGGCGCGGAGTATAGAGGTGGGGTAGTGCCAGGGAAAGCGGCATGACGGCGGCGACGTTCCTCTCCTACTGGTCGGGGCTGGCCTTCGTCGCACCCGAGCTGCCGTGGCCCACGCTCGTCGGCACGGTGCTCGGCATCCACATCTGTGATGCCATCATGTGCCGGCTCTTCGCGCGCAACAACGGCTACCCGAAGACGACGTGGACGATCCTCGGCTTCATCGGCGGGCTCTCGGCCGTGGTCGTCCTTCTGCTGCTGCCACGGCGGGCCGCCGCGCCGCCCGCAGCCCGCTGACACGCCCGCGCTCGGCCACCACCCACGCGATCGCGCTCGTGCGGGTATGCGAGACGGTCACCAGCCAGCGCGTCATCCCTCGCCGGCGTGCGATCGCCGCCGCCGCGCCATGGAGTCGCAGTCCCGGTGGCTCGCCCGGGGCGCGTACCACCTCGATGTCCCGCCATGTCACCCCGCGGCTCCACCCGGTGCCGAGCACCTTCATCACGGATTCCTTGGCCGCGAACCGGGCGGCGTAGCTCTCGAAGCGCCCGCGGCGCCGCGCCTCGCAGTACGCCTGCTCGGCGGCGGTGAACACGCGGGTGCGGAAGCGCGCGCCGTGCGGCGCCTCGAGCGCGCGACGGATCCGGTCCACCTCGCAGACGTCGACCCCGATGCCGGCGATCACGGGCGCGCGGACCTCGTCAGCACGCGCCGCAGGTGTGGCAGGTGTGGGTGTCGCACGGCGGCGTCTGGAGCTCCGCCTGCGCCTTGCGGCGCTCGGCGACGAGGTAGCGCTTGTCCACCCCGTGGTCGATGAAGTCCCACGGCAGGAGCTCGTCGAGGGCCCATGTGCGGTGCACGAAGCGATCGGGATCGACGATGTCGTTCAGTCCCCCGCGGAGCGAACGCAGCGTGGGCCACCACGACTCAGGCGCGGCGTGCAGGCGCTCGAGCACCTCGGCGGTGCGCCGGTCGCCGCGCGAGAGCAGCGTCTGGAGGTACCCCTCGCGCGGGCTCTCGGTCTCGACCTGGACGGCGGGGATCGCGCTCAGGCGGCGGCGCACGCCGGCCAGCTTGCGCTTGAGCGACCCCAGGTCTTCCATCGGCTCCCACTGGAACGGCGTCCACGGCTTCGGCACGAACGGGTTGATCGACACGAGGATGCGGCCGACCTTCGGACGTCCGCCCGCCATCAACCGAGCACGCACCGCGTGCACGAGATCGCCGATGGCGTCCACGTCGGCGGCGGTCTCGGTCGGTAGCCCCACCATGACGTAGAGCTTGAGCGCCTGCACACCGCCGCCCACGAGCCACTCCGCGGCGCGCAGCACGTCATCCTCGGTGAGGTTCTTGTTGATGACACGGCGCAGCCGCTCCGAGCCCGCCTCGGGCGCGACGGTCACGGAGCGATTGCCACCCGTGCCGAGCGCTTGCGCGAGCGCCGGTGTGATGAGATCGGCCTTCAGCGACGATGGCGACGCCCGGCCGCCCGCCGCCGCGATCTCCTGGCACAGCGAGGCGATGCCGGGCTGGCTCGCCATCTCGGCGCCGACGAGGCCGATCGTCTGTCGCTCACCGAGCCCGCGCGCGATGCTCTCGCGCAGGCGCTCCGGGCTGCGATAGCGCACGGGGCGATACATGAAGCCGGCGGCGCAGAAGCGGCATCCCCACTCGCAGCCGCGGCTGCCCTCGACCAGAAACATGTCGCCGAACACCGCCTCGGGGCTCAGGATCTCGGACGAGGTGTCCCAGCGATCCAGCCGCGCGAGGTAGCGGCGGACCACGCGCGGCGCGAACGGGCCGTCGTACTCGAGTCCGGTGAGCGTGCCGTCGGCTCCGTATCGGGGGTGGAAGCGATCCGGCCGGTAGGCGCCGGCGACGTCCTCGGTGCGTTCGAGCAGCGCGTCGCGCCGGGGCGAGCCCACGGCGGCACGCGCGAGGAAATCGGGTAGCATCTCCTCGGCCTCGCCGATGAGGAAGAGATCGACGAACTCGGCCAGCGGCTCGGGGTTCAAGAACGTCGCCGGGCCACCCGCCAGCACGAGTGGTGCCGACGGTCCGCGTGCCGTGCGCCGCAGCGGCAGCCCAGCGAGCGCGAGGACGTCGAGCACGTGCAGGTAGTCGGTCTCGAAGGAGATCGAGAAGGCGAGGACGTCGAAATCGCCCAGCGGGCGGTCACTCTCGAACGAGCGCAGCGGGTGCGGCCAGTTGGAGCGCTGGCCGTCGGGCAGGAAGGCGCGCTCGACGGTGACGTGCACATCGTCGTTCAGGATGCGCAGCACGGCCTGGTACCCGAGGTTTGCCATGCCGACCGCGTACGTGTTCGGGTAGACGAGGCAGACCGACAGCGGTCCGCGCGGGCCGGTCGCAAAGAGGCGGCGCTCGGCGGCGAGCCGCGCGAGACGATCGGGAGTGCGGTGCGTCGGCACCGTCCCGGACCTTACCCGCCACTCTCGGCCGCCTCAAGGCACTGCTCCCCGGCGGGCGGGTTCGTCCGATCGGCAGGCCTGTGCTAGGGAGGCGGGGTTGCGGTGGGGGATTGCGGCCGCTGGGTTGCTGGTCTGGCACGTCGCTCAAGTCGGGCGTGCCGAGGAGCTGCCCCCACCGCCGGATGCCGCCGTGGTCACGATCCCGAGTCCGCTGCACCTCGAGGACGCGGTCAGCATCTTCCGCGCGCGCGGCTTCGATCTACTGCTGGCCGACGCCGCCACCGCGAGCGTGCGCGGCGACCTCCGGAGTGCCCGCGCCTTTCCGAACCCGGTCGTGACGGCCAACGGCGGTCACACCTTCACGTTCGATCCCGATCGCTGCGACCAGCCGGGCTGCTCGTCCACGACCGTCTCGGCGGGCCTCTCCGACCAGGGGCTGCTCGCCGACCTCCTGGTCGGCAAGCGGCGGCTCAAGATCGACGTGTTCCAGCAGGCGCTCGCCGCCGCCGAACGCTCCCGCGACGACGCGGAGCGCCTGCTCGTCGCGACCGTGAAACACCAGTACATCCAGACCGTGCTCGCGCGCGTCCTGCTGGACTTCGCGCGCGAGACCGCCCACAGCCTCGGCGAGACGTTCCGTCTGGTGAACGACCGCGTGCGCGCGGGCGACGCGTCGGAGGCGGACGCCGCCCGGGCCGACACGGCGAAGCTCGAGGCGGAGCAGGCCGTCGACGCCGCCGGCCAGCAGCTCGCCGCGGCCCAGGCGCAGCTCGCCTTCCTGCTCGCCGCGCGCGGCAGCGTGCCGGCGTTCGAGGTCGACGAGCACCTGCCGCCGGCACGTACGCCCTCGGCCCTCGCCGGCGCGACGTCCGAATCGCTGCTCGCGCTGGCCGAGGCGCATCGACCCGATCTGGCGGCTGCGGCGGCTCAGGAGCGCAGCGCCGAGGCCGCACTGGCACTGGCCCGTCGCCAGCGGTTCCCGGACATCGCGCTGACGGGCAACTACCTGCAAGAGGGCCGCGGTCAGGACGCGCTCCAGCCGCCCACCGCCACCTTCGGCGTCTTGCTGCCGCTGCCGATCCTCGACCGCAACCAGGGTGGGATCGCGAAGTCCGAATCGCAGCTGCGCGCGCAGCGTCTGCTCCGCGAGAAGGTCCAGGCGCAGATCGCCGCCGACGTGCGCACGGCGTGGACCGCTTTCGCGTCGGCGCGCGCCCGCGTCGAGCGATCGCAGGGCAAGCTGCTGGGACAAGCGCGCCGCGCTCGCGACCTGGTCGCGTACCAGTACGAGAAGGGTGCCGTGTCGCTCTTCGAACGCCTGGACGCCGAGCGGGTCTACGTGGCGGTGACCGCGGAGTCCTTCCAGACGATGGCCGACTTCTGGACGTCGCTCTATCAGCTCGATGCCTCGGTGGGGACGGAGCTCGCTCCGTGAGACCCGCGCTGCTCGCGCTCGCCCTGCTCGCGGCCGCTTGCGGGGGTGGCGCCGGCCCCGACGAGACGCCGGCACCGGCGGTCGAGGGTGATCGCGTCACCATCCCGCCGGGCGCACCGCAGCTCGACGCGCTCCGCAGCGAGACCGCGCGGGCGCGCAGCCCGGCGGTACGACGCTACAGCGGCCGACTAGCCTGGGACGACGACGTGACCGTCCGCGTCTACCCGCCCGTCGCCGGCCGCGTCCTCGAGGTGAAGGCCGCAGTCGGCGACCACGTGGTGCCCGGGCAGGTCCTCGCCGTGATCAGCTCGCCCGACTTCGGGCAGGCGCAGGCAGAGGCCCGCGCCGCCGACGGCGCCTTCGACCTCGCACAGCGGACGCTGGCGCGGGTGCGTGACCTCTACGAGCACGGCGCGGGGCCGAAGAAGGACGTCGACGCCGCCGAGGCAGATCTCGAGCGGGCGCGCGCGGAGCAGCAACGCACCCGGGCGCGGCTCAAGCTCTACGGCGGAGGCGACTCCAGCGTGGACGAGCTGCTGCGGCTTCGGAGCGCGATCGGGGGCACCGTCGCGGAGCGCTCCCTCGCGGTGGGCCAGGAGATCCGGCCCGACCAGATGCTGGCGAGCGAAGCGCAGGTGGTGCAGCCACTCTTCGTGGTCACCGATCCCACCCGGCTGTGGGTCTGGCTCGACGTCTCCGAGGTGGACCTGGCCACGCTGAAGCCCGGGCAGGTGCTCGGCCTGCGCACGTCGGCGTATCGCGGCCGCGATTTCGCGGCCCGTGTCGACCTCGTGGGCCCCGCGCTCGATCCATCTACTAGGACGGGGAAGGTCCGCGGCTCCGTGGCCAACCCCGACGGCGCACTGAAGGCCGAAATGTACGTCACGGCCGAGGTGACCGACGCCGGCGGCCCGCCGGCCGGTGTCGAGGTTCCCGCCAAGGGGCTCTTCCTCGACGGTGACAGGCGCTGGGTCTTCGTCGAGGAGGCGCCGGGTCGCTTCCGCCGCCAAGCCGTGGCGGTGGGGCCGGAGCGCGAGGGGTGGATCGCCGTGACCGACGGCCTCGCGGCCGGCGACCGCGTGGTCACCGAGGGCAGCCTCCTGCTCCAGCAGGTGCTCGACGCCTCGTCGAAGCACTGATGCGCGCAGTCGTCACCTACGTCCTTCGCCATCGCCCGATCGCGCTCGCGCTGCTCGTGGTCTTCGTCGTCGCGGCGACGGCTGCGTTCGAGCGCCTCCCGATCGAGGCGTACCCCGACGTCACCAACATCCAGGTGCAGGTGATCACGCTGTGGCCCGGGCACGCCGCCGAGGAGGTCGAGCGCTTCGTCACCATCCCCGTCGAGAACGCGCTCAACAGCGTGCCCCAGCGCGTCGCCCTGCGGTCGATCTCGGAGTTCGGCCTCTCCGTGGTGACGATCGTCTTCGAGGACGACGCCGACAACTTCAAAGTGCGGAACCGCGTCGCCCAGGAGGTGGCCGCGATCGAGTTCCCCGAGGGCGCGCAGCCGGCCGTCGGCCCCGACTCGACGCCGGTCGGCGAGATCTACCGCTACCACCTGGTGGGCCCCGCCGACATGCCCCTCGTCGAGCTGAAGGCGATCGAAGACTGGTTGGTCGAGCGACGCCTGCGCCAGGTGCAGGGCGTGGTGGACGTCGTCGGGTTCGGCGGACCGACCAAGCAGTACCAGGTCCAGGTCGACCCGGAGAAGCTCCGAGCGTACGACATCTCCCTCGCCGACGTGCTGCAGGTGCTCGCGGCCGGCAACAAGAATGCCGGCGGCGCCTACGTCGAGCACGGGCCCCAGATGTACGTGGTGCGCGGCATCGGGCTCGTGCGCGACTTGGGCGACATCGGTGCGATCGCCGTCGCCACGCGCCACGGCACGCCGATCCGGGTCGCCGACGTGGGCAGCGTCGTGATCGGCGAGCGGCTGCGGCTCGGCCGCGTGGGGCTCACGCTGCCCAAGGCCGGACAGCCGTTCGACGCGATCGACCGCGACGACGTCGTGCAAGGAATCGTGCTGTTGCGGCGCGGCGAGAACGCGCTCGACGTGCTCACGCGGGTACGGGCGAAGGTGGCCGAGATCAACGCCAACGACCTGCCGCCGGGCGTGCGGATCGTGCCCCACTACGACCGCACGGAGCTGATCGACCGCACACTGCACACGGTGCGCCACAACATGCTCGAGGGGATCGCGCTCGTCGTGATCGTGCTCCTCATCTTCCTCGGCTTCGGCAACTGGCGCGCGGCGCTCATCGTCGCCGCGGTGGTGCCGCTGTCGCTCCTGGGCGCGTTCTTCCTGCTCGACCTGCGCGGCATCCCGGCCAACCTGATCTCGATGGGGGCGATCGACTTCGGCATCATCGTCGACTCGGCGGTCGTGATCGTGGAGCACTTCCTCGTGCTGCAGCAGAAGCGCGGGGACCAGCCGCTGGTCCAGACCATGGCCGAGGCGGTCGGCGACATGGGACGTCCCATCCTGTTTTCGAAGGCGATCCTGCTCACGGCCTTCGTCCCGCTCTTCACGCTCCAGCGGGTCGAGGGTCGCATCTTCCGTCCCATGGCCCTGACGCTGGCGTTCGCGCTGCTGGCGGGCACGATCTTCGCGATCGCGGTCGTGCCCGTGCTGGCGAGCTTCCTCCTGCCGGAGCGGCCGACGCCGCATGCGTCGCGGCTCGTCGACTGGCTCCACGGGGCGTACGGCCGGCTCCTCAACCGGGCGCTGGCGGCGCGCCGGGTGGTCCTCGCGCTCGCGACGGCGGCGCTCCTCGTGGCCGCGATCGCGCTCCGGTTCATCGGCTCCGAGTTCCTTCCCAAGCTCGACGAGGGGTCGCTCTGGGTGCATGTCCTGCTGCCCCAATCGATCGCGCCGTCCGACGCGGGCGCCATCCTGCGGCAGGTGCGCGAGCGGTTCGCATCGTTCCCCGAGGTGCGCAACGTCGTGTCGCAGCTGGGGCGGCCCGACGACGGCACCGACATCAACGGCTTCGACCAGGCCGAGGTCCTGGTGAGCCTCGGCCCGCGCGAGGAGTGGACGACGGCGCACGACCGCGTCGGACTCGTCGACGCCATGCAGCGGACGATGAGCAAGTTGCCCGGCGTCGGCTTCCTCTTCAGCCAGGTGATCGAGGACAACGTCAACGAGGCGGTGTCGGGCATCAAGGGCGAGCTCGGCATCAAGATCTTCGGCGACGACCCCGAGCGCCTCGAGGAACTCGCCGACCGCATGGTGCGCGTCATCGAGACGATCCCCGGCGCCGCCGACGTGGGCCGCGAGCGGCTCTCGGGCCAGCCGCAGGTGCAGATCATGGTCGACCGCGCGGCGATCGCGCGCGTGGGACTCTCGGTGGCCGACGTGCAGGCGGTGGTCGAGACGGCCTTCGGAGGCACCGTGGCGACCAAGGTGCGCGAGGGCGAACGGTCCTTCGACCTCGTGGTGAAGCTCTCGCCGCGCGCCGTCTCCGACGTCGAATCGATCCGCGAGATCCCGGTCTTCGGCTCGAAAGGCGAGCGGCTCACGCTCGGCTCGGTGGCGTCGGTGGAGGTGCACCCCGGGTTCTCCGCCATCCTGCGCGAGGAGAACGCACGGCGCATCGCCGTCAAGCTGTCCGTGCGCGGGCGCGACCTGGGCTCGCTGGTCCAGGAGGCGCAGCGCAAGGTCGCGCAGGCGGCGCCGCTTCCGCCGGGGTACCGGCTCGAGTGGACCGGCTCGTTCGAGAACCAGCAACGCGCCGTCCGCCGCCTCGAGGTCGTCGTGCCGATCACGCTGCTCGCGATCTTCTTCCTGCTCTTCACCGCCTTCGACTCCGGCCGCTTCGCGATGCTGATCCTGCTGAACGTCCCCTTCGCCGCCATCGGCGGCATCCTGGCGCTCCCGATCGCGGGCCTGACCCTGTCGGTGTCGGCGCTCGTCGGGTTCATCGCGCTCTTCGGGGTCTCGGTGCAGAACGGGGTGCTCCTGGTCGAGCGCATCCGGGAGCTGCGCCGTGGGGGCACGTCGCTGGACGATGCGGTGCGCGAGGGCGCGCTGTCGCGGATGCGGCCGGTGGTGATGACCGCCGCCATGGCCGCGCTCGGGCTGCTGCCGGCGGCGCTGTCGCAGGGGGTCGGTGCGGAGACGGCACGACCCTTCGCCGTGGTGATCATCGGCGGGCTCGTCAGTGCCACCGTGCTGGTGCTGCTCGTGCTGCCCGTGCTCTACCCGTCGTTCGAGCGCGAGGCCGACCTGCACGCCTGATCCGCCGCGTCGCGATCGGGGATCAGGCGTGGTCCCTGAGCTCCCGGATGCCGTGCGCCGCCGCGCAATGCGCGCAGCAGTAGCACGCCGCGTCCACCTGCATGCCGTGGCCGATGATCTTGCAGCCGCAGTGAGCGCACTCGGGGGCCAGAGCGTGAATCGCACGTTCGAAGCTGTCGAAGGCGTCGTTCGTGCGCGATGAGGATCGCGCAACAGGTCAGCGCGGGGAGAGGATCATCACCGGGATGTTGCGCGACGTGCGTGCCTGGTAGTCGTTGTAGTCGCGGTACATCGCCACCAGGCGCGGCCACAGCGCCTGCTTCTCCGGGTCCGACGCCCGCCGCGCGCGCATGGGCCGGGTGCGCGACCCGATCTGCACCTCGACGTCCGGGTTGGCCATCATGTTGTGGTACCAGGCGGGGCTGTGCGACATGCCGCCCTTGGAGGCGACCAGGACGAGGTCGTCGCCGTCGGCGAGGTAGAGGAGCGCGGCGGTGCGCGGCTGGCCCGACCGCTTTCCGGTGGTGGTGACGAGGCAGACCGGCGCCCCGCCCCGGAAGCGGCCTCCGAGCCGGCCGCCCGTCAGGCGGTAGGCCCAGACATTCAGCGCCGTCATCAGGTGGATCAGCGGGGTGGCCAGTCGCTCCTGCGTCGGGCTCCAGGGTTGGAGCTTGGTGTCGGCCATCGCGAGAGCGTTCGTAGCGCACCGGTGCACCCCGATCCACCCCGGCAATGGCCGAGCGGTTGCGTTGTCCGGTGACCTCTTCTAATCCATCGGAGTCCACGACACGACGCGAGGAGGATCGCCATGCCGGACAGCCGCGAGTTCTACATCGACGGACAGTGGGTGAAGCCGCGAAAGCCGCACGACTTCCCCGTCCTGAATCCCGCCACCGAGGAGCCCGTCGCCACGATTTCGCTCGGCTCCGC
>JBKPDC010000003.1:0-10075 GCA_046727715.1 Thermodesulfobacteriota bacterium | reverse complement strand
TGGCTGCGACCGCGATCAGCAGGCCGGGCAGTGCACGGTCCGCTTGCGTCCGTGCTTCAACCTCGCCGACCCGCGCCTGCCACAGTGCCAGGCGTCCGCGATCGTCTCCGTCCAGGTGCTGCGGCCGCGGCGGTCGAGTGGGCGGTCCGGCGAGGCGGAGGCGGCGCGGGCGCTGGTCGACGCCGTCGCCGGCATGGGTGATGGGGCGCCGAGCGGGTCCCGGGTGCGCTTCACGGGCAGCTTGTCGGGCAGCGGCTGCGGCCGGAGCTTCGATGCGACAGTGACCCTGCGGAACAAGGGGAAGCGGGCGGGCAAGATGGCGTTCCGCGTGAAGGCCACGACGGCCGGACGCGGGCCGCGTGCTCGAGACATCGACGACATCGTCGTCCGTTGCCTTCCCGAGGGGCGGTCGGAGATGCGGGGGCGGTCGGAGATGCGGCTGGGCCCCCGAGGCCCCCGCGCATGAGCATGCACGTCGTCCTTCTCGGTGCCGCGTACCCCGGTCAGGCGGAGGCCGGGGTCGACCGGGTGCACGTGCGGCGGGCGCGCGCGCTCGCCGCACGGGCTCCGGTGGTCGTGGTGGTGCCCACGCCCTGGGTGCCCCGCGCAGTGAGCGGGCGCGGCGGCCGCTGGGCGCGCTATGCCGGGACGCCTCGCCGCGCGGAGATCGACGGCGTGGCGCTCCTGTATCCCCGCTACCTCCAGGTACCAGGGATGGGACCGTGGGCCGGGGGCGCGATGGCGCTCGGCGCCGCTCCCGCCATCCGCCGTCTGCGACGCCAGCGGGAGTGCGACGTCCTGTTCGCGCAGGCGGTACTGCCCGACGGGCTCGCCGCGGTCCTGCTCGGGCGCTGGCTCGGCATCCCCGTCGCCTGCCTCGGACGCGGCACCGACGTCCACGGACTCGAGCGTGCGCCGGTGGCGACGCGGTGGCTCGCGCGCTGGACATTGCGGCGCACCGCGGCGGTCGGCGTGGTGGCGGATGCGCTCGCGCAGACGCTGGCCCGGGTGGCGGGCGCGGCCGCCTGCACGGTGCTCTCGAACGGGATCGACCTCGCGTGCTTCGCGCCCGGCTGCGCACGGGACGCACGGCGCGCGCTCGGGATCGACCAGAACGCGCACCTGGTCCTGTACGCGGGTCGCCTCGTCGAGGCGAAGGGCTTGGACACGCTGCTCGACGCATTCCGTCTGCTGCGGGCGGCCGTGCCGGATGCGTCGCTCGCGCTGGTGGGATCGGGGCCGCTCTTCACCCGGCTCGAGCGCCGCATCCTCACGGACGGACTGGACGGCGCAGTGCGCCTGGCGGGCGAGGTGGGGCACGACGCGATCGCCGGCTGGATGCGTGCCGCGGACGTCGTCGTGCTGCCGAGTGAAGCGGAGGGTTTTCCGAACGTCGTGCGCGAGGCGCTCGCGTGCGGGCGCCCGGTGGTGGCGACGCCGGTCGGCGACCTGCCGCGCATCCTCACCCCCGACGCCGGTCGGCTCGTGCCGCCACGCGATCCGGTCGCGCTCGCGGTCGCCATCGCCGGCGTGCTCGCTCAGTCGTGGGATCCCCATCGGATCCGGGCCCACGTGAGCGGCATGACGTGGGAACGCAACGCCGAGGCGACGGCGCGCTTTCTCGCTGAGGCCATGGAGGCCGCGTGACCGGCGAGCACATCGTCTGCTTCGCGAAGGACTGGGACGGCCATCCGTCCAGCAACACACACGTCATGCAGCTGCTCGCCCGCCGCAACCGCGTCTTGTGGCTCGAGTCGGTGGCGATGCGGGTACCGAGCCTCGGGAGCGGCCACGATCTGCGCCGCATGGCGCGCCGGGTCGCGGCGGCGGCGCGCGGGGCCCGGCGGATGGAGGCCGACCTGTGGGTGGCGAGCCCGCTCGTGCTGCCGCTGCCGCACTCGCCCTGGGCCGCGGCGCTGAACCGCCGGCTGCTCCAGCGCGCGGTCGGGCGGCTGCGCCGGCGGCTCGGCATGGAGCGCTGTCAGGTGTGGACCTTCCTGCCCACCGCCGGGGAATACGCCCGCGTCCTCGGCGGCGAGACGCTGGTGTACTATTGCGTGGACGACTGGGCGCACTCGCCCGATCACGACGGCGCGCGCGTCGCGGAGGCCGAGGCGCGGCTCTGCCGCGCGGCTGACGTCGTGTTCGCGACGTCGCGGGCGCTGGCGGCGGAGAAGCGGCGGTGGAATCCGCGCACCTACCATGCGCCACACGGGGTGGATCACACGCACTTCGCGCGCGCGCTCGATCCGGGGCTGCCGGTCGCTCCGGAGGTGGAGCGCCTGCGTCCGCCGGTGCTGGCGATCGTCGGCCTGCTCGACTGGCGCATCGACACCGGACTGCTCGGCGCGCTCGCGGATCGCCGGCCCGACTGGAGTCTCGCGCTGGTGGGGGCGCCGCACGCCGACCTGGGGGCGCTTGCGGCACGGCCGAACGTCCACCTGCTCGGCCGCATCCCGTACGCCCGACTGCCGGCCGTCCTGAAGGGGTGCGCCGTCGGTCTGGTGCCGTTCGTCGTGAACGAGTACACGCGCCACATCGACCCCGTGAAGCTCCGCGAGTACGTGAGCGCGGGGCTCCCGGTCGTGGCGACCGAGCTGCCCGAGCTGCCCGCGATCAGTGCCTCCTGCCGGATCGTCCGCAGCGTGGACGAGCTGATCGCCGCCGTGGAGGCGGCATTGCGGGAGGGCGGTCCCGAGGAGCGCAGGCGCCGCAGCGCGACCATGGCGAGCGAGACCTGGGAGGCGCGCGTCGACGCGCTGGGCGCGCATCTCATGCAGCTCGGCCTGGAGGCCGCGTGAGCGGCCGACTTGCAACGCTCCTCGGCGCCGAAGGTGCCGGCGGCGTGACGGGGACGTCGGCAGCGTTCCGGGTCGGCTTCGTCGGCGCGGGCGCGATCGCCGGGGTGCACCTCGACGCCGTGACGCGGGTCCCCGGTGCCGTGCTCGTCGGCGTCACGGACCGGGACGGGGCGCGGGCGCAGGCCTTCGCGGCCCGTGCCCGCGGCGTGCGCGCCTTCCCCCACCTCGCGTCCATGGTCGCCGCCGGCGTGGGCGTCGTCCACGTCCTCACCCCCCCCGATGCGCACGCGGCGGTCGCCCTGGAGGCGCTCGAGCGTGGATGCGACGTGCTGGTCGAGAAGCCGCTCGCGACCAGCGATGCCGACTGTGCACGGCTCGCCGAGACTGCCTCGCTCCGCGGACGCCGTCTCGGCGTCAACCACTCGCTGCTCGCCGATCCGCACGTGCGCCACGTGCTCGAGGCCGTCGCCACGGGCCGCGTCGGGGAGCCGATCAGCGCCGAGTACTTCTGCAGCGCGGCCTATCCGCCATGGCAGGATGGCCCGCTGCCCCCGCACTACCGCGACGGTGGCAACCCGTTCCGCGACCTCGGCGTCCACGGGCTCTACCTGCTGCGTGCAGTGCTCGGCGAGATCGAGGGTGTCGAGCCGATCTTCTCCTCGCGCGGCGGCGACCCGAATCTCTGCTTCGACGAGTGGGACGTCGGGGTGCGCTGCGCGCGGGGCCTCGGCCACCTGCGGCTGTCGTGGAACGCGCGCCCGCTGCAGACGGTCTTCACGGTGCACGCCACGGGGGGCACGCTGCGTGCCGACGTCGGCTGCATGTTCACCGCCGCCAGACGCGCGACCGCACTGCCCCACGCGATCGATCGCGCTGCCGGCGCGCTCGGGGACGGCTGGTCCGCGCTCCGGTCGGTGCCGGCGAACGGGCTGCGCTGGCTGTCTGGCCGTCTGCAGCCGTACGCGGGGCTGCGACGCGCGGTGGAGGAGTTCTACGCCGCGCTGGCCGAGGGCACGCCGCTTCCGGCCTCGCTCGAGGACGGGCGCTGCGTGGTGCGCTGGGTCGAGACGGTCGCCCGGCCCGCGGACGCGGCCAAGGTGGCCCGCGGACGGCGGCACCGTCCTTGCGCCGGCGCCGACGCGCTGGTGACCGGGGCGACGGGCCGGCTGGGAACCCGGCTCGTCGAGCATCTGGTGACGCACGGACACCGCGTGCGCGCCCTCTGCCGCCGGCCACCGGCGCATGGGCCGCTGCGTCACCCGCAGGTGGACATCGTGCTCGGCGACCTCGGGGACGCGGCCGCGGTCGACGCAGCCGTGGCAGGCATGCCCGTCGTCTACCATGCCGGCGCTGCGATGCGCGGACCATGGGCGGAGCATGCGCGCGGCACCGTGGTCGGCACGCGCCACGTGGTGGCGAGCGCGCTGCGGCATCGCGTCACCCGGCTGGTGTACGTCGGCTCGCTCTCGGTGCTGCATTGGAGTGCCCTCGACGGCGCCGAGGTGACCGAAGCAGCGCCGCTCGAGCCGCGACCCGAAGCGCGCGGGCACTACACGCGCGCCAAGCTGCTCGCCGAGCAGCACGTGCTCGAGTCGGTGCGGGAGCACGGCTTGCCGGCCGTGATCGTGCGCCCGGGTGTCCTCGTCGGTCCGCACGGCCCCGGACTCGACGCGCTCAACGCCGTCGTCATCGGGCGACAGCTCGTGCTCCTCGGCACCGCCGCGGGCACGCCGCCGCTGATCGACGTGGACGACGCGGCCGCCCTCATCGTCCGCGCGGGATACGACCCCGCGCTCGAGCCGGGGACGATCGTGCACGTGGTGGGCAGCCAGTCGGCAACGGCACGAGCGCTCGCTCGACGGTTCGGGCGCGAGCATGGG
Organism: Thermodesulfobacteriota bacterium; assembly: GCA_046727715.1. Taxonomy (GTDB): domain Bacteria; phylum Desulfobacterota; class Binatia; order DP-6; family DP-6; genus CAVQLX01. Next base: position 5,394 of record JBKPDC010000003.1, on the reverse strand, counting down.
CTCCGCGTGCGACGCCTCCCCGGGCCCCTCCTGCGGGCCGGCGCCGCCGCCGTCGCGGCGCTCGCGCGTGCCCTCGGCCGCGCGGCGCCGATCACGCCCTACCGCGTGCGAGCGGCCGAGGCGCGGCTTCGGTTCGACTGCACGCGCGCGCGCACCGTGCTCGGGTGGGCGTGCGGCGCGACCGGAGCCACCGAACCGGAGTCGACGACACCTGTCACGGGGCCACCATCGGGCGCGCCTGCAGCGGTGACCTGATGCGGATCGCGCTCGACGGCGCGCGGGACGAGATCGGCCGGGTACGCCGCGTCTACCAGGAGTACGCGGACCGGGGACGCGCCGGCGGCGACTGGGCGCCGGACCATCCCGGCAACCGCGCCATGGTCGCCGAGCGGACACGCGCGCTCGCGCGGCTGCTGGCGCGGTCGCGGCGCCTCCCGCTCGGACCGCAGCGTGTACTCGACCTCGGCTGCGGCGAGGGCGAGGTCCTGGCCGGCCTCGTCCGCTGGGGCGCCCAGCCGGGTCGTCTGACGGGCGTCGACCTGCGGCCGGACGCCGTGGCGAAGGCGCACGCCCGGTGGCCAGACATCCGCGTCGCCGTCGCCGACGCGACCGCGCTCCCATACCGAGACGCCAGCTTCGATCTCGTGCTGGCGTTCACCGTGTTCACGTCCATCCTCGACGACCGGGTGGCGTGGCAGGCCGCGCGCGAGGTGGGACGCGTGCTTCGACCCGGCGGCGCGCTCGTGTGGTACGACTTCCGGGTCGGCAATCCGCGCAACCCGCACGTCCGGGGCATGTCCCGCCGCCGCGTGCGCGAGCTGTTCCCCGGCTGGCACGCAACCCTCCGGCTGGTCACCCTCCTGCCGCCCCTCGCCCGCCGCCTCCATCTGCTGACGCCGCTGCTCTACCCCGTACTCGCGGCGCTGCCGCCGCTGCGGACCCACTGGCTGGGGCTGCTGGAGCGCCGATGATGAGCGCCCGGGCAGCCTGCGCGCCTCCCCTGGTGTCCGTGGTCGTGCCGGCGCGGGACGAGGAGGAATTCCTCGATCGCTGCCTCGCCTCGATCACGGCACAGCGGTGGCCCGCCGACCGCCTCGAGGTGGTCGTCGTCGAGAACGGCTCGCGCGACCGCACGCGCGCGATCGCCGAGGCGTGGGCGGCGCGGAATGCGCGCGTCCGCACCGTGGTCTGCGAGGCGACGAACCAGGCCGAGGCGATGAACGCCGGCATCCGGGTGGCACGCGGCGAGATCGTCGCGCGCGTCGACGCCCACAGTCGCATCGACCGGGACTACGTCGCCGAGGTCGTCGCCGCCTTGGCCCGACACCCGGAGGCGGCGGGCGTGGGCGGTGCTTTCCTGCCCGCCGGCGAGACACTGCGCGAGCGCGTGGGCGGGCTCGCACGTTCCTCCCGCTTCGGTGTCGGCGGCGGATACGGCGCGGACCGCCTCGCGCACGACCATCCCGTGCGCACCGTGCAGTGCGGCGCCTACCGGCGCGAGGCGCTCCTCGGCGTCAGCGGATTCGATCCCGCCATGGCGTACGGCGAGGACGAGGAGCTCAACTGGCGGCTGCGGCAGCGCGGCTCGCAAGTGGTGCTGTGCCCCGCCTTGCGCCAGTTCTACCGCCCCCGCCCGTCGCTCGTGGGCCTCTGGCGGCAGTACTGGAACTACGGGCGCGGTCGAATGCGCGTGCTGCGCAAGCACCCCGATTTCCTCGCCCCCCGCCACCTCGCGCCGAGCGCGCTCGTCGTCGCGCTCGCCGGCCTCGCGGCGGGCGGCGTGATCGTCCCCGCGGCACACGCCGCGCTCGCGCTGGTTGTCGGCGCGTGGGGTGCGGTCCTCGCCGGGGTCGCGTGCACCGCGCGGCATGCCGGGTGGCGGGAGCGGCTGCTGCTGCCGTGCGCCGCGGCCGGCATGCACCTCGCTTACGGCGCCGGTCTGTTGCGGGGGGCAATCGGAGATGCGGGGGCGGTCGAAGACGCGGCCGGGCCCCCGAACAACATCGGCTCGCCGGCCGTCGAAGCCAGCTCGTTCGGGGGCCCGGCCGCATCTCCGATCGCCCCCCGCCCCCGCATCTCCGTCGTCATCTGCACGAAGGATCGCCCCGAGACCCTGGCAACCTGCCTCGCGTCACTCCAGCGCCAGACACGCCATCCCGAGGAACTCGTGATCGTCGATGCCAGCGCGACTCCCGCCCGGGAAGCGGTCGCCCGCGTCGCCGAGCACCTGCCTGGCTGCCGTGTCGCGTTGATCGGCGCGGCGCCCGGCCTCCCTCGCCAGCGGAACCTCGGAGCGCGCGCCACGACCGGAGCGGTGGTCGTCTACCTCGACGACGACGTCGTCCTCGACGCAGGCTACCTGGCAGCCATCGCGCGGACGTTCGAGGACGACCGCACCAGGCAGATCGGCGGCGTGGGCGGGGCGCAGATCCCGGATCCGACGCCGCGCCAGGGGCTCCTTCGCAGACTCGCGTGCCGGCTCTTCCTCCTCGACACGTACGGCCGTGGCGTCGTCAAACGGTCCGGGCGGCCCGACTACGTCTTTTCGCCGCGTTCGAGGATGACGGTCGAGTTCCTGTCCGGATGCAACATGGCCTACCGGCGCGAAGTGCTCGCCACGTTGCGCTTCGACGAACGCCTGGACGGCTACGCGCTCGGAGAGGACCTGCAGTTTTCCTATCGCGTGTCCCGCCGCTGGACACTCGTGCTCACGCCACATGCCCGTCTGGAACACCGGCAGACAGGAACAGGCCGGCCACTGCGAGACGACTATCAGGCCATGGCGGTCTTCAACCGCTATCTGTTCTTTCGAGAACAGGTGGCGCGGGGCCCGCTCGACTGGCTGGCGTATGCGTGGTGCGCGCTGGGCGGGATGCTGCTCATTCTTCGAGCTCCGCGTGCCCGCGGCGTTCGCGGAGCGCTCACGGGCTACGCCGCCGTCCTGCGTCACCTGCTCCACCACGAGCTACCGGCCGGGCTTCGAGCAACGCCGGCGCCGGCGGACGGCAGCCGCCTGCCACGACGTTGAGCCGCTCGTGGACGTTGCTGCAGCGGATCGGACCGTCGTTGACGCCCGCCACCACGGCGCCGCACGGAAAGGCTCCGGTCGAACGGTCCCACAGGGGATCCTCCGTGAGACGGCCATCCTGATAGCGGCGTTCGATCGTCGCGCCGACGTCGCGCCCGCCGCTGACGGCGGGCTGGACCAGACACTGCGCGCTTCCCAGACCGATCTGTGGCGCTTCGTCCCTGTGCGAGTGCCTGATGTGGCCGGCGTCGCCCTCCGGGGCGTCGGACGGCTCATAGTCGACACGATTGCCCGACGCGTTCGACCACTCGACGCGCCAGTCCGCAAACCCGGTCACCAGGAAGCCGTAGCCCTGCCGGTGACCCAGCGACAGCACGGAGTGAGCGATCAGGCTGCATCCCTCCGGATTGCTCGCGCCGCACGACCCGCCGAGTCCCGGATCGCCGGCGTCGGCCACCAGGCCGCCGATCCCGCTGGAGCCGTACAGCGTCGCGTGCTCGACCCGCGTCCCGGCTGCGCCACGCACGTACAGGCCTGCTCCGCTCATCTGTGCAGCGATGAAGTCGCGGATCTCGTTCCCGGCGGCGTTGTGGTATCTGCCGCCGACCATCCGAGACGACACCAGCAGGGGCACGGAGTCGCCGAAGGACATGCTTCCCAGGATCCGATTGTGTCGTCCCCCACTCCCGGACGGGTCGAGCGGATTCGCGATGCCGTGAATCTGGAAGCCGTTGGCCTCGTTCTCGCTGATGCTGTTCTCGATGATGCTGTCGGAGGTGCCGTAGAGCGAGAACGCCTCGTCACCGTAGGCGCGATTGTCGATCGTGCTGCAGCAGCCGCGTTCTCCGTATCGCATGGAGTTCGCGTAGCAGCGCCGGATCGTCACGAACCGCGAGCGCCAGATGCTGAACGCATGACGGTGGAAGAAGTAGGCTTCGGACTCCTCGACCAGGACGTGCGTGCTGTCCTCGACGGCGAACACGTGCGTGTTCTGCCGCCGATTGTTGTGGGAACCGAGCAGTCGTCTGAGCGTGACGTGGTCGACGTTGGAGAGACGGACCGGGTAGCCGCCGCTCTGCGGGGCGTCGGCATCCCGGCTTGCCGCTCGGAGTCCCTCGACGTGCCACCAGCTGCATCCTTCCAACATCACACCCGCGGCGTCGCCGTCGGACTGGAGCAAGGCCCGTCGTTCGTTCTGCGCGCGCACGACGATGGGCCGACGCCGGGTGCCGTTCGGGGCATTCCCGCCGGGGCGGCAGTCCACGTGGAGCAGCCCGGTCGTCTGACGCGTGTAGGTGCCGTCGAGGAGGACGACGGTGTCCCCCGCACGCAGCGGCTTGGAAGGGTTCAGGACCTTCGCGAGCGTCCGCCACGGGCGGTCGGGTGTCGTACCGCGGTTCGAGTCGTCACCGGTGGGCGAGACAAAGTACGTGGCGGGGCGATCGGCAGCCGCGCCGCGTGAGCTGGCGATCACGAGCGAGAGGGCGAGGACGGTCCAAGCACCGAACATGGTTCCCGGATGGCACGGCACCGAGCGGGACGGCGTCGCCGGTGTCGGACACTAGGATGGCCGTGAGACGATTGTCAACGCCACTGCGCGTCGCGGCCGCGCTGCTGAGCGCGCTGCTCGCGGTTGCGATGCTCGACCGCGCGGTTGCGTTCCTCGATCTCGCGTACACGCCGGCACGCGGCCGGCAGAACGAGAAGCGGCGCATCCAGCGCGCGGAGTTCTCCGTCGACGTCCGGCTGAATGCACTGGGCTTCCGGGAGCGCCGGCTGCCATCGCCCAAACCGCCGGGCGTCGTGCGGCTGATCGCGCTCGGCGACTCCTTCACCCAGGGCTATGGCGTGGAAGAGGACGAAGCGTGGCCCCGGCGCCTCGAGACCGTCCTCGATGCGCGCCACGGAGGCCGGCACGAGGTGGTGAATCTCGGCGTGCCGGGGAGCAATCCGCACGACCATGTGCGGCACCTGCGGGACCCCGGCCTGGCGTACGAACCCGACGTGGTGCTCGTGACGGTCATGGCGAACGACGTCCAGGAGCGCTGGGTGCAGCGCGAATTCGAGGTGCAGTTTGCATCCGACGTCCTCCTCGATGCTCGCCGCTCGGTGCTGGAGCCGTCCGCGCCGTGGAAGCGGTTCCCGCGCGCCGTGTTCCCGGCGCTCTATCCGTTCGTGTGGAAGAGGCTCCATGCGCTGCGCGCCGGGACCGCGGACGCCCGTTCGGACGTCACGGCAGCGCCACACCCACGGCCGACGGATTTGGCCGAGAGAGTCCTGCTGGCGCTGGCAGACCGCTACCAGCGGCGGCCGGCCGTCGAGCGCGACCTCGCGGCCATGCCCGCCAGTCAGCTGGACGCGCTGCG
>JBKPDC010000002.1:0-6690 GCA_046727715.1 Thermodesulfobacteriota bacterium | reverse complement strand
GCGTCGCACTTCCAGGTGCTGGCCGACGCCGGCAACGGCGTGATCACCGCCGACTTCCTGCAGAACGAGTTCACCAACTGGGACTTCCGGAAGAACATCCCGCCCGGCATCCCGGGCGTCGTCGAGGCGATCGACGAGGGGACCGGCATCGTCGGGTACACCAAGGCCGTGACGAGCTTCTTCCCGGGGACGCGCTGGGCACAGTACACCACGGCGTTCGATGGCGGCACCGGCGGGCAGACCGGCTTCTACAACATCATGCTGCACGACAACGACCCGCTCGCCGCGCTCACCTGGTGGGAGGGCAGCTGCGCCTTCAACGCGAAGATGCGGGAGCTGGCGCTGGAAACGGCCGCCGCGGTGCCGTCGAACTACCGCTACTACATCGGCACCGGCTCCATGCACACGATGTGGGGCGCCCCCAAGGTCTACACGGACACCACCGGCGGCGTTCCGACGCTCGTCGACTGGGTGACGGCCATGCTCGACGGCACGCCGGCGTGGACGAACGTCGAGGCGGAGGACTTCGGGCTGCTGCTGCCGGGCGACGTGCGTCCGTCACCGCTCCAGCCGCCGTTCTTCCAGGTCGGACCGGACGTGAGGATCATCTGCGAGGGGTCGCCCAGCGGGGCGTTCCTCGCGATGGAGTGACGCCGGGACGTCAGTCGAAGGGGTTGCCGAGGTTGAACTGCCGTCCACGCGCGGCGTAGTCCACTCCGGGCACGCGCTCGTACTCGGGCGGGAAGCACGCGCGCTTGCGGGCGTAGTACTCGGCGCGATGATCGCCGGCGGAGGCCGGGTTGAACGTGAGGTAGTACGACCGCCGCGGCCCCTGCGTGCGGTTCGGCCCCGAGCGGTGCGGGACCCAGGCATCGAAGACGATCGCGTCGCCGGGCTCCGCGAGCAGCCGATCGATCTCCCAGCGTTCCATCACGCCGTCGCGCAGCGTGCCGTCGGGGTTCTGCGGCAGCGTCTCGCGACGGCTCTCCCAGCGCGACAGCTCGAGGCACCCGTTGTCCAGAGTGAACGGGTCCACGGGCACCATCAGCGTCACGTGGTGCTCGACGCCGAAGTCGGCGTAGGCCGGTGCATCCTGGTGCGGCGCGAAGCCGGCGCCACCGGGCAGCTTGAAGTTGATCTTGTCCTTGAAGAGCACGACCGGCTCGCCGCAGCACTCCCCCAACGCGTCCAGCACCGTGGCGCTCCCGAGCAGGGCGGCGAGGCCCGCGTGGTAGGGCACGAAGTTCTCGATGCGGGCGAGCTGCTTCGCGGCCGGGTCACCGCCGCCGCGCTCGTAGTAGCGCATCCAGCAGCCGGGCGTCTCCGGCCAGGCGGCGATCTCGTCGGTCCAGCGCCGCAGGTCGCGCGTCTCGGCGTCGCTGAAGAAGCGGCGTAGCCAGACGTAGCCGTGACGGCGGAAGTGGGCGCGAGCGACAGGGTCGAGCATCTCGGAGGTTCCTCCGGATGCGGGTAGCATGCGGCGCCGCGGGGGGCTACCGGACTTCACCGGCAGACGCCGTCGGCAACGAGCCCCGCCACCGACCCCGCGTCCATCCCGAGCCAGCGCCCCAGGACCTCGACGGTGTGCTCGCCGAGCCGCGGCGCTGGCCCGGCGGTCACGACCGGGGTGCGGCTGAACCGCAGCGGATTTCCGCTGTGGCACGTGGGACCCATTTCGGGATGCGTCACGGTCGCGAGCCCCCCGCGCGCTGCCAGGTGCGGGTCGGCGCGCAGGTCCTCGCCGTGCATCACCGGCATCGCGGAGACGCCCACCTCCTGCAGCAACCGCGCCGCTTCGGCTGCGTCCCGCTCCCGCGTCCAGGCCGCCACCCGCGCGTCCACCACCTCCCGCGCCGCCAGGCGACCGGCGAGCGTTGCGAGCGACGGGTCCGACACGCCCAGCACGCGGGCGCAACGGCCCCACGCCTCGTCGTCCAGGACCGCGATCGCCACCCAGCGATCGTCGCCCGCCGACGGGTAGACGCCGTGCGGGCACGCCCACTCGACCGTGTTGCCGCGCTGCGCCGCCGCGTGCCCGGTCCACGCCTCCTCGAGATAGACCTCGCCCACGAAGTACGCCGCCGCCTCCGCCTGCGACATCTCGATCAGCTGCCCCTCGCCCGTCCGACGCCGGTGCTCGAGCGCCGCGAGGATCGCCGCGACCGCGAGCTTGGCGGCCACATGGTCGGGATGATTGAGCGAGCTGCCGGCCGGGTACGCGGCGTCGGGGTGATTCCACAGCCAGGTGACGCCGGCGAACGCCGAGTTGAGCGGGCCGTAGGCCGACACCTCGCCGAGCGGTCCACCCCGGCCGAACGCCTGCGAGGCGTAGAAAATCACGTCGGGCCGTCGCGCGCGTACGTCGGCATAGTCGAGTCCCCAGCGCTGCACCACCCCGCCACGGTTGTTCTCGATGACGACGTCCGCGGCGCCGCACAACGCGAGGGCCAGCTCGCGCCCGCGCGGCGTGCAGAGATCGAGCGCCACGCCGAGGTGGCCGCGCGAGGCGTCATTGAACTGCATGGAGCGGTCGGGTGCGTCCGGCTCGACGGTCACGCGGCGCAGGAAGTCGAGATTGGCGCGCGACTCGATCTTGATCACCTCCGCCCCCAGCTCGGCGAGGAGCCAGCCGGCCTCTGGCACCGCGACGCCGACGCCGAGGTCCACGACCCGCACGCCGGCGAGCACCGGGCGCTCACCACCCGTGCCCGCCGACAGCGCGGCCGGCGGAGCGAATCCCGCCGCATCGTCTCCGTCCGGCGCGGGCGCCGGGCGTCGCAGGGTGACCGGCGTGACGGAGAAGTTGAACGGTCCCGGCGCCATCGGCGCCTCGCCAAGGCCGGGCAATCTCGCAGGGCGGAAGAAGCCGCGGCAGCGCGTCTGCTCCTCGGCAACGAAGCCCTCGGGACGGTTCACCGGGACGATCGGTACGTCGAGCCGCCGGCCGGCCTCGAGCACCTCGGCCTGCGTGCGCGACGCGAGCAGGTCCGCCGCCACGAGGCGGATGACGTCGGCGTTGGCGAGCCGGAAGAGCGGGATCTCCCATTCGGCGCCGGCCAGTGCTTCGGGTGCGCCGAGCAGCTCCAGGAACGCCCGCCATTGCCGCGGACTGCCCGGCAGCACCCGCACCCAGCCGTCGGACAGCGCGAGGACTTGGTACGCACCGTCGGCGTTGCGCACCGGGTTCCTCGGCAGCATCGGGTACCGCGTTGCGTAGTCCGCCAGCGGGATCGCCCACGGGTGGATGCCGTTGATCGCCGCCTCCTGCACCGACACCTCGACGGTCTGCCCGAGCCCCATGCGGGCGCGGTCGAGTAGTGCCGCCAGCGCGCCCACGACCGCGAACACGCTGGCGCAGTCGTGTGCCAGATGCCCCGGCAGCCAGCACGGCGGGCGGTCGGCGAAACCGCACGCGAAGAGCGCCCCCGACGCCGCGAACGCCGGCAGCGCCTCGAGCCGCCACGCCGCGTGCGGGCCGGTGGCCCCGAAGTCGCTGATCGCCACGTGGACCAGCTGCGGGTGGCGCGCGCGGACCTCGTCCGGAGCAAGCCCGTGCCGACGCGCCGCCGCGGGGCCGAGATTCTCCACCAGCACGTCGGCACTCGCACACAGCTCGAGGAAGCGATGCCAGCCATCGGCGTCGTGCAGGTCGAGCCGCGTGCCGCGCTTGTTCGCGTTGCGGTAGAGAAACGGCAGCGAACGATCGCGCGCCGGGCACCCACCGGCGAAGGGCGGACGGAAGCGTCCCGGATCGCCCGCGCGCGGCTCCACCTTGACGACGTCGGCGCCGAGGTCGGCGAGAATGCGGCCGGCGAACGCCCCGCGCAGATCGGTCACCTCGACGACGCGGACGTGGGCGAGCGGGCCGGCGGAAGGCATGCGCGCCCATTGCCATCAGCCGGCGCCGCGGCGCAAGCGACCGCCGGCTTGGCGCGCTGGCGGGCTACTTCCAGCCCGCGACCTGATAGCCGCGGTCGACGAGGCACTGGTTCACGTAGTTCATGTGCACGTCGCTCGGCCGGTTCGAGCCGCCGAGCAGCGGCCACAGGATGCTGCCGACGACGCCGCTGACGGCACCTCCTGCCGCGCCCGCGCCCGGGTTGCCCCAGATGGCCCCACCCACCGCACCACCTGCCGCACCCGCGACGGCGCCGGCGCCGGCGCCTTTCGCGACCTGCCCGCCCTTGCCCGTCCCCGGCGTCGCGCCGGCCTGATCGGCGAGCGCCTGGCACTCGGCGATGTCGCGGTCGACCCCTGCCTTGCCCATCTGCTCGTACTTCTGGTTGTTGTACAGGATGGGCTTGGCCGTCGCGCAGCCCGCCACGACGCCCGCCGCGAGGAGAGCGATCATCCGCCGCTTCATGGCTCGTGCTTGACGCGATCGGCCGGGGAAAAGCAAGGGGACCTGCCGCGCCTGTGCGCCCCGTGGTATGGGCGCCGGCATGGAGTTCGACTACGAGCGCGAGCGGCTGGATCCGGCGATCGCCTTCTACGAAGCACGCAGCGCCCGGTCGAAACGGTGGTTCTACGTGCTGCAGGGGACGCAGCTGGTCGCGGCGACGCTCGTGACCGCCCTCGCGGCGTGGCCGGGTGAGCGCTGCGAAGCCATCGTGTCGTCCGAGCACGTGGCATGGGCCGCCGCGATGGAACGCGTGCGCACCAAGCCGGCCGAGGCGAGCACCTGATGCCGGACGCGCGCGAGATCCGCGACAGCATCGACCACGTGCGGCGGCTGCTCGAGGAGACCACGACCGCGGACGAACTGGCCGCGCGCGCCGGCGAGGTGCGCGAGCGGCTCCGCCACGCGCTCGAGACCCTGGAACAGTCGGCGCGCGCCGGCCGCACCGAGGTGCTCGCGGCGGCGGCGGCGGCGCAGCACTCCCTGGAGGACGAGGTGGCCGAGGCGGAGCGGAAGATCCGCGAGAATCCGCTCGGCGCCGTGCTGGTGGCAGCCGGCATCGGGCTCGTCCTCGGCCTGTTGATCCGCCGCCGGTGAGACGCATGGCCGAGCCCCAGGACGACGTTGCCCGGACCGCCTCCCGCCTGTGGGCCGGCGTCCTCGAGGCGATCCACCTGCGCGTGCAACTCCTCGCGCTCGAGCTGAGCGAGGAGCGCAGGCGGCTCGGCGAGCTGGCGGTCTCGGCCCTGGTCGTCGTGTTCGCCATGTTCATGCTGGTGCTCTCGCTGAACGTCGTGGTGCTGGCTGTCTTCTGGGACACCCACCGCGCCGCGGTGGCCATCGGCTCGTGCGTGTTCTACGCCCTGCTCGCCACCGGGGCCGCACTCTTCCACCGGCAACGAAGCCGGCGACAGGTGCCACCGTTCGCTGCCACCGCCGCCGTGCTGACCGAGGACGAGCGCGCACTGCGGGAGCTGCTGTGAGCGAGGCGGACTACCGGCGGGCCCTCCTGCTGGCGAAGATCGAGGCCCAGCGCAGCCTTCTCGGTCTCGAGCTGCGCCTGGCGCGGGCGACGGTCCACCCGCTCGGTGCCTTGCTGTCCCTGCTCGGGTTCGACGCCACGGTCGGTGGCAACGTGGCGGCGTCGGTCCGCTCGCTGCTCGGCCGCTCCGACGGCGGACTGGGCACGGCGCTCGTCCCGTTGCTGGTGGCAGCGCTGCTCCCGCTCGTCGACCGCCTACGGCGTCCGGACGCGTCCGCGGGAGACCGGCCCGCGACTGGGCCGGCGGAGCCCGCCTGAGCGGGCGCGGGATCGCGGCGCCGGCGCGGCCTCGGTGCGGGGCGGCGGGTTGTCGCCGCAGGCGACGTGGCTCGCCTGGCACACGGCCTCGGCGTGCTCGAGCAGGATGCGCCGCACCTCCTCGATCGCGATGGGGTTGTCCTGCGTCGAGTGGCTCTGGCGCGGCACGACCAGCTCGGACTCCACGCCGGTGATGTGGGCGCTCTCGTACTTGACCACGCCGTCGCCCTGGCCGTCCGGAGGAAGGGCTCCCTTCACCGGAATGATCGAGTGCGCCTTCACCTGCGGTGAGATGGGGATCGGCGCGAGGGCCTTGATGAACGGGCTGCCGGGGGTCATGCCGTAGACGGCGCCAATGGCGGGGTGCTCGGGGTCGTACAGGATGGCGTCGGGGTTGCCCGTGAAGAGCTCGCCGGTGGCGGTGAGCAGGTTGCGGGGTAGTCGCGCGAAGCGAGACACCCAGTGGGCGATCGACCATCCGGCGACGTAGCTGCCGCGATGTGGCGTGGAGATGAAGATCACCTCGCGCACGAAGGGTAGCGGCTTGATGAACAGTGCGCGCTCGAGCAGGTCGTGCGTCTCGTGGCTGACGTTGAGCTGATCGAGTGGCCGGCGACTGAGGGCGTTCCAGAGCTGGTCCCCGGAGTCGATGGCGGTCATCTTCGTCAGCAGGCCGCCCTGGCTGTGGCCGATCACCACCATCTGTTGCAGCGCGGGGTCCTTGCCCTGTGGATCGAGCCGTCGGACCGCCTCGGTCAGCACCTCGCGCAGCTTCATCGCCGAGTAGGGGATCGGGTTGCCGGTCTCGTAGAAGAAGAACCAGTACTGGTAGCGGTCGTGTAGGGGACGTGTGTTGCTCAGCACGTTCAGCATGTTCGCCCAGCGGCCGGGGCTCGACGCGGTGCCGTGCACGAAGACCACCGGGATCCGCCCGGGCCGGTACGGCTCGGCGAACGCGAGGGGCGTCTTCACCTCCTGGCCGAGCAGGTCG
>JBKPDC010000001.1:0-4232 GCA_046727715.1 Thermodesulfobacteriota bacterium | reverse complement strand
CGCTCACGTTCGCCGTGTGGGATGCCGCCGCGCGGCGCGGCATCCGTCTCGGCGCGTTCGATGCCTTCGACCTGACGCCCGCGATGCTCGACCGGCTGCGGGCCTCGCTACGACGGCGTTCCGTCTGTGGTATCCGACTCGCCGAGGCGAACGTGCTCCAGCTCGACACGCTACCCGCCGACTGGCGGGACTACGACCTCGTGGTGTCGGCGTCTATGCTCGAATACGTGCCGCGCGAGCGCTTCGCGGACGCCTTGCACGGGCTGCGCGAGCGCTTGAAGGACGGGGGGCAGTTCGTGTTGTTCATCACCCGACGCAACCCGCTTACCCGAGTGCTCATCGGCCGCTGGTGGCAGTCCAACCTGTACACTGGCCCCGAGCTGACGCAGGCGTTCAGGGCGGCGGGATTCTCGCGCATCGGGTTCCCCGGTTTTCCCTTCGCGGCCCGCTACCTCTCCGCCTGGGGACACGTCGTCGAAGCGGAGCGCTGAGCGGCGCTTGCAGAGCGCCTGCGTAGGTGCCCCACAACGGCATCATCCGGTGCCCGTGTAGGGCACATGCACGCGGGGCTCCCTGGCGCACAGCCTCGCCGCGACGATCGTACCTCGCCGTCGTCACCAAGCTCGCGTGCCCGAGCAGCGCTTGCACCGTCGCGAGGCCACTTCCGCGTCGAGCAGGTCGCTCGCGAGCGAGCGCCGGTAGTCGGCGAGAAGGCGCCGCACACCAGGACCGTCGCGCCAGTGCCGGTCTTGGTGTCGACCGCGATCGGGCCGATCACTCGTCCCCAGCACACTCCCTCCTTCGCCTGCTCGCCACCGCGCTGCTCCTCCTATGGCGGCCCACTCCGCGCACCCAGGCGCAGACGCGGGCCTCAATGTCACGGAGCACTCGCCGGGACCGCGCGAGCTGCAGGTCGGGTCCATCTTCAGCCTGCGTCGGGTCTGCGAACGGCCAGCGCAGCGTCTCCACGGCGAATGGGAACACGCGGGGACAGGCGGGCTCCGTCTCCTCGCACACCACGATGGCGTGCCGCACTGTCACCCGGCCCATGAACTCGTGCACGCTCTTCGAGCGAAGCCCGCTCGGGTCGATCCCGACCTCGGTCAAGACCTGCCGGTTCAGCGGATGCACCTCGGTGGGTTGCAGGCCCGCGCTGAACGCCTCGAACCGGTGGTCGGCGTGTCGTCGCAACAACGCCTCGGTCATCTGGCTGCGTGCGGCATTGTGCGTGCAGAGGAAGAGCACCGCCGGCTTCCTCGTCATGGTCGAGCCCAGCCCTGCTCGGTCACGAGCTGCGTCACTCGCGCCTGCACCTCGTCCCGGATGCGTCGCACCGCCTCCGGTGATTGCCCTTTCGGGTCTTGGAGCGGCCAGTCCTGCCGGCGCAGCCCGGGGACGACGGGACAGCTCTCATCACAGCCCATAGTGACAAGCAGTTGTGCGGCCGCCGCCAACGCAGGCGTAAGGAGCTGCGGAGCGGCGTTCCGCAGGTCGAGTCCGACCTCGGCCATCGTGGCGATGACTTCCGGGTGCACGTGGGCAGCAGGGGCCGTGCCCGCGGACACGCCCCGCGCCTTCGTCGGATCGGCCAGCGCATTGAAGAACGCGGCCGCCATCTGCGATCGGCCGGCGCTGTGCACACAGGCGAAGATCACGGTGGTCATGGTGCTCGTTCGTGCTGCGGCGAAGCGACCAGCACCTCCGACGTGACACCCCACTTGCTCACAACATCGTGGTGCATCAGACGCCAACTTCCGCCCTCAAGGCGGGATGAAAGATCGATGGCGCGGCATCCACCGACGAGCGTCGGAGAGAGCGAGTGCAGTCGGGCGGCCAGGCCCATGACCACACGTTGACCCGGCGTGCGCCCGTGCGTCGCGCTGACGAGGCAGAGCCGTCCGCCCGGCGCCAGCACGCGCCACGCGTCTGCCAGCACGGCCGCAATGTCCTCGCTACTCAAGAGGTCGAGCACATAGGTCGACACGAAACGATCGTACTGCCGGTCTGGGGCACCGATCCGCGGGGAGCCGTCGGACTGTTCGACTGCCGCGCGGCTCGCCCAGGGCGACAGCCGCTCCCGTGCGAGCGCCACCATCGTCGCGCTGATGTCGACCCCGTGGTAGCGCGCGGCGGCCGGAAGGTGGTCGCGCAGAAGGCGCTCGGCAAGGCGTCCGGTGCCGGCACCGAACTCGATGACGGAACGGGCGTTGCCGAGGTCGGCGTGGGCGATCAGGTCTGCCGTGGCGCGGTCCTCATAGAAGCGCTGCGTGTCCTGCCATCGCCCGATGCGATCGTAGAGTGCCCGTGCTGCGGACCGACTGAGCGTCGTCTCGATGGCGGTCACTTGCGCCTCACCTTCGTGGGTGCCGGGGCGGCTACCCCTTGGCGCTCGCCCTGGCACTCCCGCCGATGACCTTGAGGGCAGCGGGGACCGACGGGACCAGCCACCGGAACAGCGCCGTCGCCGCCGCGGCGCCCATGAGCTGCGCTCCGATGAAGCCGGGTGCGTCCGCCGGGCGGATGCCGGCGAACGTGTCGGTCGTTGCCCGGGCGAGCGTGACGGCCGGGTTGGCGAACGACGTGGACGCCGTGAACCAGTAGGCCGCGGCGATATAGGCGCCGACCGCGAACGCCGTCGCTTGTCGTTGCCCGCATCCCCGGATGACGGCGAGCAACCCGAACGTGGCCACGAACTCGCTCAAGAGCTGCGCGGCGCCTGCCCGCGCGTGGGGCGAGAGCGCGAACAGCGGGTGCTCGAACATGAGATGCGCGACCGCTACCCCGACGAAGGCCCCGATGATCTGCACCATCACGTAGCCCGGCACGTCACCCCACGCGAGGCCGCCCTGCCACGCATCCGTGAGCGTGACCGCGGGATTGAAGTGCGCACCCGAGATGGGTCCGAAGGTCAGGATGAGCGCCACCAGCACGGCGCCGGTCGCGAGGGTATTCGCCAGGAGTGCAATGGCGACATTCCCACCCGCGAGCCGCTCACCCATGATGCCAGAGCCAACGACGCCCGCGAGCAGCAACGCCGTCCCGACGGCCTCAGCCGTGAGCCGCCGTGCGAGGGTCATGCAGATCGCTTGACGCCGACCGCTTTCTCGGCGGGCAGCGCCAACGCCTGGCGCAGCGCCTCCACCCGAGCGGGCACGAGACGGTAGAACATCCACGTGCCGCGGCGCTCGCGTTCCAACAGTCCCGCCGACGTCAGCACCTTCAGGTGGTGGCTCACCGTGGGCTGCGAGAGCCCCACCGGGGCGATCAAATGGCACACGCACGCCTCGGTGGACGGCTGCGCGGCGATGAAGCTCAGCAAGCGCAGGCGGGCCGGGTCGGCGATGGCCTTGAACGCGGCCGCAAGTTCTTCGGCGTCCTCATCCCGCAGACGGCTTCGGAGAATCGCCGCGCAGCACCGTGGGCCTCGCCCCTTGATCGACATAGCTGGATATTGACAGAAGTCGATGGTGTGTGCAATACTATCGATACCGATCGATGAAGGAGGATCGCCCCATGACCCACAACACGTTTCACGTCGCACTCTACGTGCAAGACATCGACGCAGCCGTCGCCCGCTACCGGAAACTGCTCGGCCAGGAGCCGGCCAAGGTCCGCCACGACTACGCCAAGTTCGAGATCGCGGACCCGCCGGTGATCCTCTCGCTCAACACCGGCGGCGAACCGGGCACAGTCAGTCACCTCGGGATCCGCTACCCGGGCACGGGCGACGTGGCGTCCGAGCTGGTGCGCACCAAGCAGGAGCAGCTCGAACTGCTGGAGCAGAAGGGCACGACCTGCTGCTATGCCAAGGCAGACAAGTTCTGGGTGCGGGACGCCGACGGCCTGCCGTGGGAGATGTACACGCTCCTCGCCGACGCCGACGCTGAGACGGCCGCCGACCCGCAGCTCCGCGAGTTCCTCGGTCAGCAGACTGAGGCCGCCGGGGAGCGGGGATGGACCGGCTGCTGCTGAGGCTGATCGTCCTGCTTGCGCTCGCGGCCGCGCCCGCGCGCGCGACCGTTGTGCTGGAGGGGGCGGGCGCGACCTTCCCGTTTCCGCTCTACTCCAGGTGGTTCGCCGAGTTCAGCAAACGCTCCCCCGATATCCAGATCAACTACCAGCCGATCCGGCGCAGCGCAGCGCGCGTCTGCTCCTCGACGCGGATCGAGTAGCGATCGAAGACGCTCCGCGTGCGGTGTCCTGAGACCGCCATGGCCTCGTGGGCTGGCGTC